>DNRP01000123.1:16752-23106 GCA_003499955.1 Cyanobacteria bacterium UBA9971 | reverse complement strand
GACGTCAAAAGAAAGAAAATGAACGCGGGTAAAGGATGGCAAACCCTTTTATAAACAAAAACAAGTACTTTTTTAATTCCCATCTAAAACAGCTTTAGGTAAATACAAAAAACTCTGAACTTCAAGGTTATCCTTTTTATAAATTATGAAAACCTTGTCGTCTTTTATAAAAGCAACATTTGCAGACGGGATATGAGCTTTTTGGCTTAATTTTATTACCTGATAAACAGGCGATTTTATAATATTCTGCCCATCGCTTATTAAAAGAAGATTAAACTCCGGAGAATATTCAACATAATAAATTCCCGGTTCAATTTTATTGAATTCAGGGTCATAAGCTGTAATATCCAGACTTAAATGCGGGTATTGCTTTGAAGGTCTATCGGCAGCATAAATTTTATCTGCATCTTTATTGCCGGAAGGATAGTAAGAATCCTGAATAAGTACTTGAGGATTCAATAAAGAGGCAAATACCAGATTTAAAAAAACAATTTTTACTATCATTACTGTAACTGTTTAACTGCTTGTACCAATGCGGCAGCCTTATTTTGTGATTCAAGATACTCGAGTTCAGGGTCAGAATCAGCTACAATTCCGCCTCCTGCCTGAATAAATATATTATTATCTTTTATAAGCATTGTTCTTAAAGTTATAGCGACATTTACTTCGTCATTAAACCCTAAATATCCTATACATCCACCATAAGGACCTCTTGCGGATTTTTCAAGATCGTAAATAATCTCCATTGCCCTGACTTTTGGAGCGCCGGAAACCGTTCCCGCAGGAAAACAAGCCTTAAGCAAGTCTATTGAGCAGAATTCATCTCTTAATTTTCCCGAAACGTCACTTACAATATGCATTACATGAGAAAATCTCTCGACTTCCATAAACCTGTCAACTTTTACGGAACCGTACTCGCAAACCCTGCCAATGTCATTTCTTGCTAAATCAACAAGCATAACGTGTTCAGCTCTTTCTTTAGGATCAGCAAGAAGTTCTATTTCCAGATCTTTATCTCTTTCTTTAGTGTTTCCACGTTTTCTTGTGCCTGCAATCGGTCTTGTACTGACAATTTTATCTTTTGAACATTTCACTAACGCTTCAGGAGAAGAGCCTATAATTTGAAAATCATCAAAATTCAGAAAATACAGATAAGGCGAAGGATTTATACTTCTTAAAGCCCTGTATATAGTAAAATTATCAAGATTTCCCTTATTTATTTGAAATCTTTGCGAAAGTACGACCTGAAAAATATCTCCTACTACTATATGCTCTTTGGCGGAATTTATAGCTTCTATCCATTCCTCTTTTGTGATATTAGAGGAAACTTTTTCATGATTCGGCTCTAACGAAAGGCTTAGGGGCTGTAAATTATGGTTTGATGAAAGATTTTGAAGTATTTTAGATATTTTCTCCGCTGCTTTATTGTAAGATTCTTCTAAATCAGCAATATTTTCTACAACCATATTGCTAATTATATAAATTTTATGATTCACATGGTCAAAAGCAAGAGTATTTCCGCTTATCATAAAATATGCATCCGGAAAACTCTGGCATTTTTCTATTTTCTCATAACTTTTATTTAATTTTGGCTCAATATATCTGATTGTGTCAAATCCAAAATAACCAACAGCTCCTGACAAAGAAGGGATATCAAATTCCAAGACCGAAAATTCTTTAAAGAAAGATTTAAAAAGCTCATAAGGGTCAGAAGATTCCATTAGGGGCTTATTTTCCAAAAAATCAAAAATTACAGATTTATTATCTTCAGATTTAAGAATAAAAAGAGGGTCGATTCCAATAAAAGAATAACGCCCGAAAGACTCTCCGCCTTCTGCGGATTCAAGCAAAAAGCCGTATTTTTTATCTTTGCAGACTTTATTATACGCAGAAACAGGAGTTTCAAGGTCAGCAATTATTTCTGTCCAGACGGGGACTAAAATTTTTCCTGACTTATCGACAAGTTTTTCTTTTATTTCTTGTAAAGTTGGTTTAATGTTAAACATTTTTTAATTAGCCTTTAAAAATTTAAATGGTGTGTTATAATACTAAATATAAAGGGCAGGCAGGTGTTGCCACACCTACCATTCAAAGCCCGTTTAGAATTGAATTTTAGAAACAAGAGTTAGTATTTTTACTAGCTCTTGTTTGTCTATTAGCAATAAAATCAGGATTAATAAATAAATCCACTCATTTTTACTAACAGCTAAATTCAGCTTCATTTGCATCACCTCCTTTCCGGTTTTGACTATTTTAAGTAGTGTTCCGGGAAATTAGTGAGCGGGCTTTTTAGCCTTTATAATTATATCAATCATTGCCAATATAAACAATGTTAGAAAATAAAATTAAAGCGGGCTTAAAGCCCGCTTTAATTAGTTGATAGTTATTTATTCAAGTCCCAAGTTATTTTCTATTACAACTTCGTCATCATCATCGTCGTCAGGAAGAGCTATTTTATTTACCGCCACTACGCTATCATTGTCAAACATCGACTGAATGCGCACGCCGGTCGCAGGTCTTCCCTGTCTGGAAATATTGCCTGCTTTTTGTCTGGTTACAACACCATTTGCTGTTGCAATCATAATTTCATCTTCTTCGCTGACAATAAGTATAGTAATTACGCGGCTTGTAGGCCTTTTGAACTTGGTACAGATAAGTCCTATACCGCTTCTGTTTTGTGGTCTAAACTCAGAAACAGATGTTCTTTTGCCATAACCATCATTAGTCATTACAAGAAGTTCCGCGGTATAGTTTTTCGGAATTATATCACAGCCGACAATTGAATCATCTTGTCTTAGCTTGATTGCGGTAACTCCTCTCGCGCTTCTTCCTAAAGGTCTGAGATCAGAAACAGCAAATCTTATAGCCATACCAAGACTTGTACCGATTATAATTTCATCTTTTGCGTCGGTAAGATTTACCCAGCCTAGCATGTCATCTTCGCCAAGCCCCATTGCAATAATACCGCTTCTTCTGATAGCGCTGAAATGGCTTAATTCGATTTTTTTGATAAATCCTTTTTTGGTAAGGAATATCAAATATTTATCATTGGAGAACTCGGTTATAGGAATCACAGCAGTTACTTTTTCATCCTGTTCAATAGGAAGCAGGTTTATAATAGGCAATCCTTTGGCTGTTCTTCCTCCTTCAGGGAAATCATACACATTTATGCTGTAAACAAGACCTTTACTGGTGAAGAAAAGGACTTTATTATGCATGGTTGCTGTAAAGAAATGCATAACATCGTCATTATCCCTTGTTTTCATTCCTCCTTTGCCTTTGGTGGCTCTGTTTTGCCTTTCAAATGTATCAAGTGAAATCCTTTTTATATATCCCTGACGGGTAATAAAAATAGCCATCGGATCATCAGGAGTAAGATCTTTTATACTTAATTCATCCTGATAAGGAATAATTTGGGTGCGTCTTTCATCGCCAAATTTTTCTTTATCGGCTTCAAGTTCTTTTTTGATAATATTAAGCACTTTTTGTCTATCAGCAAGAATTGATTCGAGTTCAGCGATTTTTTGTTTTAATTCCTGATACTCGGCATTGATTTTTTCCTGCTCCAAGCCTGTTAATCTTCTTAACTGCATTTCAAGAATAGCATTTGCCTGATCAGTATCAAGTCCGTAAATTTCAATTAAGGAATTTCTTGCTGCTTCTGCAGATTTAGAAGTTTTAATGAGCTCGATAACCTTATCCAGATTACCAAGAGCAATAATCAAACCTGCTAAAATATGCGCTCTTGCTTTTGCTTTCTTAAGGTCAAAAACGGTTCTTCTGGTTACAATTTCAACTCTGTGCTCTATAAATTCAGTCAGTATCTGATGAATATTAAGAAGTCGCGGTTGTTTGTTAACCAACGCAACCATATTCACCCCGAAAGAAGTTTGCATGGAAGTGTGTTTAAATAAATTATTTTGAACCACATCAGGCTTCGCATCACGTTTAAGCTCAATTACAACGCGCATTCCGTCTCTGTCTGATTCATCTCTTAAATCGCTTATGCCTTCAAGTTTTTTCTCTTTAACAAGTTCAGCGATTTTTTCAACGAGATTGGCTTTGTTTACCTGATATGGAAGTTCTGAAATAATTATAGCCGTTCTGTCATGCTTACCTTTGCCACCGTCAACTTCTTCAAAAGAAGTTACAGCACGCATTAAGATACTTCCGCGTCCTGTTTGAAAGGCTGATCTTATGCCTTCATTGCCAAGAATAGTCGCACCTGTCGGAAAATCAGGACCTTTTATATATTCCATCAACTCGGAAATATCAAGATCTGGATTATCAATAAGAGCGATTGTTCCGTCTACAATCTCATTAAGGTTGTGAGGAGCAACGTTTGTTGCCATTCCTACAGCAATACCGCTTGTACCGTTTAAAAGAAGCATAGGAAGTCTTACAGGAAGGATATCCGGTTCTTCTAAGCTGCCATCGAAGTTTGGAACGAAATCAACTGTTTCTGAATCAATATCGTTAACCATTGACATTGTGATATTAGTCATTCTGGCTTCTGTATATCTCATCGCCGCTGCGGAATCACCATCAACGCTCCCGAAGTTTCCGTGACCGTCAATAGTTTGATATCTTGTGGAAAAATCCTGCGCCATACGCACAAGAGCATCGTAAACTGCCGTATCTCCGTGAGGGTGGTACTTACCGAGAACTTCCCCGACTATACGTGCGCATTTCTTAAATGGCTTATCGTGGTACATACCAAGTTCGTTCATAGCAAAGATAATCCTTCTATGAACAGGCTTTAATCCGTCACGCACATCAGGAAGCGCTCTTCCAACTATAACCGACATTGCATAATCGATATATGAGCGTTTCATTTCATCCCTAATGTTTATCGGGACGATTTTTCCATCTCCAAAAATTCTTTGTTGGCTCATTATATTCCTCTCCGAATATTTACAATATTATTTATCCTTAATTTCAAACATATCCCGGATATTTAAAAGATAAATAGTGATAAATTCTCTCAATATAATCGTAGCACAAACAGGTTCTTTTTCCAAATGTGCCTTGCTTAAAGCGTTAAAAAGATTTTTTAAAAAGTTTTTATATTTTATTCTAAAAGGCAGGTAAAGGGCGCAGCCCTTTTTCCTTTCGCCCCTCCCTTGAGGGAGGGGGCAGGGGGTGGGTGTTATAAAAAGTAAAAACTTTTAATATCATCCAAAAGGTTTAGATACAAATTAACCTCCTTTTAAATCCACCGATTGATGTAGAAAACATCAAATTACGGCAAAATAAAATCAGCTTAATGAGTTTCTATAATTTATATAAAAAACTATAGATTCGGGAGATAAAGGGAGTATGTATGAATAACATCGTTGTTGTTGTGGAAAAAAAGCCTGTGCAGGGTTCGCTGACAAGAATTATTAACAAGTTTGAAACAACAAACCCTATTAAACAAAATCATCGTATTATTAAAGATTATATTTATGTAGAACAAAAAAGAGTTCTTGCATAATTAAGCAGAAGTCAAATCATTATTTTCCATTAAATGTTCTGCCATTCTTTTATCAACAAGGTTTATATGGTTTCTTAACCAGTCATTAAGTTTTTGTTTGACTTCATGGGCTAAATAACTGCTTGTTCCGTGATTAACAACCTGATATTTAAATTTATTAAAATCCTCTATAAATTCTGTATGTAATTTTTTATGGGCTAAATAATAAGGATAGTTGTATTTTATTTGAAGTTCTTCTTCATCTTTAAAATGAACAAGTATATAGTCTTGAAGAAATTTGAGAGTATGAATTATTTCTTCCTTTCCTTTGCCGGCATCAAAAGCTAAAGCAAGAAAGTCTATTTGTTTAAGAAGTTCTTTATGTTGGTTATCTATCCATTCGATTTTTGTAGATAAATCATCAGTCCATTCATAAGACATTATTAAAATTCCTGTTAAAATTAACTAAACTTTTCTAATAATATATCATCCATTTCAAAATTTGCATATACATTTTGGACATCGTCATGGTCTTCTATGCTGCCCAAAAGCCTTAATAAGTATTTTGCCGTTTCTTCATCCTGTACAGGAACGGTGTTTTCAGGTGTTCTTGTTTTTTCTGCGCTTTTAATTTTATATCCCGCTTTTTCAATTTCTTCCGCCACAGATTGCATCATATCGGGCGTTGTAATAATCTTAAAATCCTCTTCATCGTCGGTATTAAAGTCTTCCGCGCCGGAGTTTATTGCGGCATCAAAAAGCTCATCCTGATTTATGTTATCTTTTTCTACGGAAATTATGCCCTGTTCCTTGAATATCCATCCGACACAGCCTGTTTCCGCAAGATTTCCGTTGTTTTTGTTGAAATAACTTCTTATATCACCTGCGGTTCGGTTTCT
>DNRP01000123.1:15826-16741 GCA_003499955.1 Cyanobacteria bacterium UBA9971 | reverse complement strand
AGCCTGAAATTTCCGGCAGGATCTGCTCCGCCTTCTTTTACAGCCACCATTATATCTCTTGAAGCTTTTGCAAAGCTTACACCTCTTTGCGCATCAACTTTTGCTTTTTTGTGTTTAATTGTTGCCCACTTTGAATGTCCAGACATCTTTATATCTCCTAAATACTGCTTAATTTTTTCAAATTCAAAGTTTCTGCAAATGTTTTTGCAGAAACATAAGGTTTTTCCGCATTAATTATTGCTCTTACTACTGCAATTCTTGAAGCTCCTGCGTTTATAACTTCTGAAACGTTTTCTGTGTTTATTCCGCCTATCGCAAACCACGGAATATTTACGTTTTCAGAAGCCCACTCAACATATTCAAGCCCGACAGATTTTCTTCCGGGCTTGGTAGGTGTTTCAAAAACAGGTCCGACTCCGATATAATCAGCTCCCGAAGCCATTGCTTTTCCCGCCTGCTCCGGTGAATGAGTAGAAATACCCACTATCGCGTCTTTTCCGAGCATATGCCTTGCAGAATTAATGTCAATGTCGTCCTGTCCCAGATGAACTCCATCCGCACCGACTATATGCGCAACATCAACCCTGTCGTTAATTATAAACAAAGCATCATAAAGAGCGCAAATCTCTTTTACTTTTCTTCCAAGCTCGATAAATTCCTTTGCGCTTGCTGTTTTTTCTCGCAGTTGAACTATTTGAACTCCGCCTTTAAGCGAAGCTGCTACTGCATCGAGGAACTCGTCAATAGATGAAAAGCTACTCCTATCTGTCACCAAATATATTTTTTTATCTTCCAGCCTTTTCGTTTTTAATTTTTTGGATAATTCTTCAAACATATTCTTCTCCAGAGTGTAAGATTTGTATCTTGTTTTTTCAAATATCGCTATATCAATGCCATAAGCTTGACCATATTCCG
>DNRP01000123.1:11282-15735 GCA_003499955.1 Cyanobacteria bacterium UBA9971 | reverse complement strand
TCTTAGGGCTTCGGTTGCCCTATTTAAATTCGCGTCAATTATTCTTCTCATATAAAAATTATAATATAGAAAAAATCATGCATTTTAAAACAACGCTCTTATTTTTCTGAATTTTCTCCTGATTATTTCTGACAAATAACTAATGGCGCAAACATCATCTTTTTCTATATGTTGTTTTAGCGCGTCATCAAGAACTTCTGTCAACATATCAGCTTCAAGCGTTAATTTATCAAGTTCATCGATTATTTTTTCTTTTTTCATAATTTCTCCAGATTTATTTTTTTCTTAATCATCTTAAATATTGATGGTTTTTTTATAAAATGTAAACACATTGTCATAAAGTTAGATTAATCTAATAAAAAGATGATAAAATTTTTACAAATCTTAAATATTTTGGTTGTTTGTCATTGCGAAGAGGCACAAAGTGCCGACGTGGCAATCTATCCAGCAAGGTAATAATGTCTATGAACAATAAACAATATTATATCTATATAATATAATGACAAATTATGAAAACACTACATTGTACACAGGTGTAACTAATAACCTTGTAAGAAGAATTTATGAGCATAAAAATAAACTCTTAGAAGGCTTTACATCCAGATATAACATTAATAAGCTTGTATATTAAGAAATTTATGATGATATTGAGCAGACTATTATAAGAGAAAAGCAAATAAAAAAATGGTCAAAAAAAAGAAAAAATGATCTAATAAAAAGTTTTAATTCTGATTGAAATGATTTAAGCGAAAGCTGGATAGATTGCCACGTCGAGGCTAAAGCCTCTCCTCGCAATGACAAGACAACGGATGGATACTTATAGCACTGATTTATAGCCTCAGAATGACAAATTGAAATTATATTTAAAAAAAAGTAAATTAAGTATTATAATAGTAAACAAATATTTGTAATAAAAATAAATAAGGAAAAATATGAACTCTTATTTGTCAAGAGCGATAATTCAGAAAAAAAGTTCGGGGACGGTTTATGAATAGGGCTAAGATAAAAATTATTACGCTATGCGCGGTTGCTGCCTTTCTTACTTCAAATTCTTGCTTTGCAATGTCACAACAGGCTATGATTCACTATAATAACGCTTTAATGCTTTATAAAACCGATGATATGCAAGGCGCTAAAAAAGAACTTGAACTCGCTATTGAATATGCAAACAATGACCCTGATTTACACATAAAACTTGCTGATGTACTCTCTAAATTAGGGTACTGGCAGGATGCTATCGCTGAATATAACGAAGCAGCCAAGCTTAACCCGACTGATTCATTTGTATACATAAGCATGGGCAATATTTATCAGGAACAAAATCAGTACGAAAAAGCCATGAAATCTTATATGCAGGCTTCTGATATGTTTCCCGAATATAAATTTAACTATTTAAACATTGCGAATGTTAAGTCTTTAATGGGCGATACCAACGGTGCGGTGGATTATTACAACAAATTTATTTATTATTACCCTGCTCACGCCGATTCCAGAAAAAATCTTGCTTCTATGTATATGAAAAACAAACAGCCTAAAGATGCCATAAGTCAGTATGAGTTTATAATGACCAACATGCCGGATGAATTTAAAGAATATACAAGCTACGGCAAGGCTTTAATCCAAAACAAAAATTACGAAAAAGCTATAATAATTCTAAAGCAGGGTATAGAAAAAAATCCCGCAGATCCTTCCGCTCATTCAAATTTGGCGATTGCTTATATAAATACTAACCAAAAAGACAAAGCTGTAGAATCATTTAAAAATGCTTTGCAAATTAATCCTAAGCTTTCCCAGCTTAAATACGACCTCGCGGCTCTTTTAACTGACCTCAAAAAAGAAGCCGAAGCTGTTTTGTATTATGAAGATTACTTAAAAGACATTCCTGACAGCGTAAATGCTTTGTATAACGCAGGTCTTCTTTACAGTCATATGAACAAAACAGATAAAGCTATAGAAAAATTCGAGAAAGCGCTTTCTCTTAAGCCTAATAATACAGACATAAAAGAAGACCTTGCAAGAAGTTATCACATAACAAAGAATTATGACAAGGCGATAACTCTTTATAATGAACTTTTAGCTGCCGATAAAGACAACTCTGAGCTTTATTACAATACGGGACTTGCTTATCATTCAAAACAGGATATGGATAAAGCCATCGAAATGTACAAGAAATCCCTTGCTTTAAAAGAAAATACCAGAGTAAGACAGGATTATACAGGCGCGCTAATAGCAAAAGCCAATCAACAAAACCTGAACAAAAATTATAACGGGGCTGTTGCGAATTATAACGAAGCTCTTAAATCAAAACCTTCTGATTTTTACGCGCTTTCAGGGCTTGCAAATACTTACCAAAAAATGGGCAGGTATAATGACGCTGTCTTAAATTATGAAAAAGCCATCGCAAAAGACAATACAAACAAAACTGTCTTTATCGACTACGGAAAAGCGTTGATTCAATTAAACAAATTTGAAGAAGCTCAAGGGGCTTATCAAAAAGCGATAGAAATTGATCCAAAAGAAGCTCAGGCGTATATAGGACTTGGAGATTCCCTGTATAAAACCGATCAGTTTGATAAAGCCATAGTTCAGTACAATAAAGCCCTTGAACTTGACCCCAAAAACGTTGAAACACTAATAAAAGCGGGCAATTCATATAAAGATAAACTAAATAACGATAAAGCCCTTGAATATTACCAGAGATCTCTTTCTTTACAGCCTGAAAATTCCAACGCCAAATTCAACATGGGGCTTACTTTTGCGGAAATGGGCAAAACCGAAGAAGCCCGAAAATATTATAACGAAGTAATCTTTTCTACTCCCGGTTTTTCTTACGCATACTACGCCCTGGGGCTTCTTGAAGAACAATCCCAAAATTATCAGGCGGCGTTGAGAAATTATCAGCAATATCTTACGCTTTCCCCAACCGACGAAAACGCTAAAGGAATCGAATATAAAATTAAAGAATTAAAAGAGAAATTACCTGTCGAACAAAACGTCAAAGAAAAAGCCACGGAAACCGAAGGCTTAAAAGCTTTCCCTGGCGAAGCGGGAGCGAAAAACCTGAACGGCGACGCGCAGGCGGCGGCGAGAGAGGTTTTGAACTCATTCCCAACAGAGCAGCAGTTAAATCAAGTACAGGTTCAAGAAACAATGCCTGTTCAAAACCGAAATGTTGATAATACTAAATACATACCGGATGAACCCAAAATTAATCCAGCAAACGCAACAGAATTACCTCCTCTTATAATAGAGGACAAAGCTTTTCAGGGTAATTAATGAAAAATCTTCTGGCACCTTTAATAATAGCAGTAATTTTATTGCTTTCCGCTTGCGATAAAAGAGAAGCCGCAATATTTTTAGGAGCTAATCCCATAAATTTAAACAATATTGCAACAACGCAGGAAAGTCCTGTTTTTAAAGAAAGACAAAGAATTTATTTTACACTGGTGAGCAAACAACCTGTTGAAAGCCCTGTTTTAAGGCTTCAGACAATAAAACTTGACAATAAATATAATTATCCTATTCCACAGATGGAAATTCCTTACGCTGTAGATATGGAAAGAGGCTCAAATCCTAATGTTGTGTCAGATTATTTTGTTTTACATCAAGATGGAACGTATTTTATAAGGATTTTTTCTCTGGATAATCTTGATAAACCCATAGCAGAAGCCGAATTTTTTGTCGAAAAACGTTAATATTTATGGTATTATTTAATAGAAATTTAATTTCTATTAAATGGGAGGTTTTATGTATGACTCCAGAAAAGGTTTTACACTTGCAGAAGTTCTTGTAACTTTGGCAATTATAGGTGTTGTAGCGGCTTTAACAATTCCTGCACTTATACAAAATACAAACAAACAAAGATATCAAACCGCTCTAAAAAAAACTATTTCTGTTTTAAATTCTGCAATAAAGGCTAATATAGCTGAAGATGATATAGATGCAGGGGATTCAAATATTGATTCCACCTCTATTACACCTTTCTTTTCGTCACGTTTAAATGTATTGAGTCAAGATGGTAATAGTTTATGGTTAACTGATGGAACAAGGCTTTCATTTTTTCATATGGGTGGAGGCAATGGTTGCAAAACTCTTACACCCACTGCTTTCATTCCTAATGGTGTTCAAGTTTGTTTTGTTATAGTTGATGTAAATGGAGATAAAAAGCCAAATACAGCAGCTACTACTGCAACTCCTTCTGATGTATATATTCTTGGAATAAGCCCGACTTCTGTACTTCCTGTTATTCTTAGTGCAGATACCGTAGTTCTTCCTGGTCTTAAAGATATTAACGGAAATGATTTAGATCCGCCTTATACAAACATTTTAAATGGCAATAATGCTTCTTACTCTGTTATGACAGGTGCTACATAGGCCACTTTATATAAAAGGTGAAATAACAAAAATGACAAACAATGACTGTATTTTTTGTAAAATTGCAAACAAAGAAATA
>DNRP01000123.1:0-11216 GCA_003499955.1 Cyanobacteria bacterium UBA9971 | reverse complement strand
AAAGAGGCAGGACAGGCTGTTTTTCATTTACATGTTCATGTACTTGGCGGAAGACCTTTCAACTGGCCTCCGGGCTAGCGCTTTGTAATGCGCTAATATTTAACTCGAGTCGCGAATTAATTTTTGCTCTGTCATGTTGAGCAAAGCGAAACATCTGTCCCTTTTGGGTTTTAAGCTTTAATCCTTTTTTGGACAGATTCTTCGGGCTAAAGCCCTCAGAATGACAATCCAATATTGATATGTGTTTTGACTAATTGGCGACTCGGATTATTTAATAATACTTAACATTTTTTTACAATTGATATTGTAATTAACATAATGATGTGATAACATTCACAAATAGTAGTAAAATCTGCTATTTGCGAACAAAATAAACCTCAAACTTGAAGGGGGGTTAGAATAAATTGTCAGAAATACAAGTAGGTCAAGACGAAAGCATTGAAAGCGCGCTTAAGCGATTCAAGAAAAAAATCCAAAAAGCAGGAATCTTGTCCGAGATTAAAAGAAGAGAAAGATACGAAAAACCAAGCGTTAAAAGAAGACGCAAATCTGAAGCTGCACGCAAAAGACGTCATTAATTTCGTATAAAAATTCTCGTATAGAATTAAAAAAGAGATGGATTTTACCATCTCTTTTTTAATGTCAATAAACCTTAAGCCAGGATTTTCCTGGAGAAACAATACTCATAGAAGGACAAAGCCACATAAATTTATATTCTTCAGGAATTTGCTTTAACTGGTAATTTAATTTTATTGCTTTTTGTTGGTATTTCAAATTATCCAGCTCTTTTTTATATTTTTTCAAATTATCAAGTTCCTGCATTAAATCTTTATATTTTTTCCTGCATTCTTTCGCCCAATTATAATAAGCGCATTCTTCTCCCAAAATTACATAAGGAGTACCTGGAAAATCTCTGCATAATTCAGGTCTGTCTTCATAAATAAGACATTGTTTTTCTTTAGAATAATACCGGCATTTGTAAAAAACCAAATCTTCCGGCTTGGTTTTGCTTCCATCTATTTTCGAGGATTTTATACTTCTTTCAATTATAGTCGGATAAAGGGCTTTAGCCTCTTCAACCGTTTTATAAGGAACAAATATTGAAAAAAAATCTCTTGCAAAATCTTCTCCCGCTGCGGCTTTTTCAAGAAGTGTAAGATATGAAGCCGAAGGAGAAGCACAAATACAGCAAGTCCCGCATTTAACGCATTCCGGCAAGGGAATATTAAAATTTTCAGACCATTTTTTCAAGTTATATTTCTCTAATTTTAATATATTAAATATTGTTTAATTCTTGTACTGCTTATCGGTATATCTCTTGGAATCAGAACAACCGGAGTACTCCCAAATACAGGCAATTGAATCCCAAGCAGCAATGTTTGATATTGATAAGTAAGCTGAACCATCATCCCATCTTCATTGGGAGCTCTATAATCAACAACAAGGGTAATAATAGGAGTAGCAACTCCATCGACAAGTCGGGTTTGTGTGCTGACTATTTCATAAAGAGCATACGGTCTTGCACCAAAACCTGCTCCCAAATCATTATATGCAAGAGTTAAATTTGAAAGACCAAGCTTTCCTCTTTTCATCATTACAACGTCTCTTGCTGCTTTGGCAGCTTTATTAAAACCTGCATTTGAAGTGTCTGCAATGTTATTAGAAGTCATTGTATCCAGAACAAGTTTTCTTGATGCCGCTACAGCCGCCTCTGTGGCGATATCTTCAACTACACTTACATTTCGATAAAATATAGCAAATTCCAATATTCCAAATAAAATAACAATCAAAAGGGGAATAATAAAAACAAATTCTATTAAATTTTGAGCTGGTCTTTTCAAATTAATTTTTTCTCTTTTTATTCTTTATCTAAATAATAAACCTGAAAACACTTTTAATTTTACTTAAAATAGTTTTTGTTTCGGATTTAATAACCGGATCATAGTATTTATTATATTCTTCTATTACATTTTTCGGCAAAGATTCACCATTTTGTAACATAATAGCCAGAGATTCCAAATAATTATCCTGCTCTCGGGCATATTCAATGTCTTTTTTCCGAAAATCCTCATCTGCTTCAAAATGAACAAGCGCGTGCCATGCACATTGAAGAGAATTATCTTCCATTTTACATGGGAATTTTTCTAAAGCCTCTCTTACACAGATTTCTCCTGCCAAAACTTTAAAAACTAGTTCGGAAACATACTTTTTTTCATCCTGTATCTGCAAAGAAGAAGTTTTCATTATCTATAAACTAATACACCCGCATAAACTTTATCTGCCGCTTTAATAAGATCTCTTATTTCTCCTTTAAAATACTGTCTGGCAAGTTTTTCTATAGCAACTATACCCGCTTCTTTTCTGGAGATTTTGGATTTATAAAAGAATTTTTTGTTAAATTTAACTCTTTCTAAAGATTCTTTCTTTACTAAACGATCAAGCACAGTTTTTACGGTGGTATATGCCCAACTTTGTTCTTCTGAATTAATTCTTAACTGCACTTCTGACACATCAATTTTTTCATAGCCGGAATCTTCCATATCCCAGACTGCGTTCATGAGTATATTTTCAAAGTCACCCTGCTTAAAATCCATAATTAACACCTCTTATTCTTATATAACTAGTATTTTTTTTATCGGCAGCGTAGAAAGTAATGATGTCATTCTGAAGGCTTTAGCCTAGGGAACCCGCTTTTTTGATTGATTATCAAAAAAGGAGGGGGAAATCTATCCAAATAACAACTATAGACAGCTCCTTCGCTTTGCTCAGGATGACATTGTTAAATGAAAAATAAATTATTTATTATAATTATTTAATTTTCAAAATTTATATTTCCAGGTCCAAATTGTATTTCTCTGACAGAACTTTCCGAATTAACAAAACTTTTTTGATTTGTAACATTATATTGTTTATTGCTTTTTAATAATATTGCTCCGCTTTTATACTTGATTGCTACGGGATCAGGTTGTTCCGCAAAAAAGTTTTCTCCAATTATGCTATTTTGCTTACATCCTGAGCATATAAACAGGATAATTAATATAGAAAAGAAATGTTTTAAAAAAGCTCTGTTCATTTTGTTTCTCAATTGAAGTTAATTTATATGAAATGAAATATTAACTTTCAAACAAAGAGCTTGTCCAAAAACCTTATTCTATTTTAGTTTTATCTTCTACTACAATTATAATACTGTTTATATAAATTTGCATCCTTTAAAAACTTTTGTATTTAATGTTTCTTAACAATTGGATATTTCTTAATAATTCTTAATGTTTGTATTTTTAAAATTTAACCCGCTACCGGAAGAGTAAAGTTCACTTCAAAACCGTCTTTTGCGGAAAGTGAGATTTTACCGCCCATAGCTTGAATCAATCCTCTTACAATAAACAGCCCCAGTCCTGTTCCTCGTGTTGTTCTCGTAAGATCATCCTCAAGTCTTGCGAATTTATCAAAAAGATGCTGAAGTTTATGCTCTTCTATTGGAGGACAGTCATTTCTTATTTTAATAACAATAAAATTCTCTTCCTGAAAAGCTTTTATGTTTATTTCAGAATTTTCGGGAGAATATTTCATGGCATTTTCAAGAAGATTTATCACTATTTGAAATACTCTATCAGGATCTGCCCATATAAACGGCAAGTTTTCAGCTGCTTGGTTGCTCGCCATAAACGGCGTTCCAGGCGAAGGCTCATCACCTCCGCCTTTCAGCCTCTGCTCGCAATCCGCGATATCCAAATTTATAACTCTGTGATGTTTTTGCTGCATAGAAAGAATAGCGTTTTCAAACACTTCTTTCAAGTCTACTTCTATCGGAAACACTCTTAAAAAATCTGATTCAATCTCGGGAACGACAAGAAGATCATCTACCATCCTGCTTAATCTTTCTGTCTGCTGTTTTATGACTTTTAGCGATTTTATTTTCATTTCTTCGTCAATATTAACATCGCTTCTCAAAAGTCTTGAAGTATAACCTTTTATACAGGTTAAAGGAGTTCTAAACTCGTGACTGACTGTATCTATCAAATTTGATTTCATTTTATCCAGCTTTGACAATTGTTCGTTAGCTTCATGCAGTTCCATATAGCCTTCGTCAACTTTTTGCGCCATATCATTAAATTTTGACATGAGAAAAACTATTTCATAAGGAGTAAAGAAATCTTTTACAAGCCTGACTTTTCTTCTATAATTTCCTCTTCCTATAGCTGCTATAGACTTAAAAAGCTGTGTCAAGTTTGTATTTAGTGAATATGAATATAAAACTCCAAAAATAATTATAAATATAGCTGATACAAGGATAGATACAATTATTTTAAGTCTTGCATCTATGATTCCATAATGAGTTAGCTGTTTTGGTGTTGCAACTATTATTGCCCAATCAGGCTTATTAAGTTTCAAAAATACATTTGGCTGATTTTTAAACTCTCCGAACATAATCGGTTCACCAATTTTATAATCTTTAGGGACAAAAGGAATAATTTTATTGAAAAGCTCTTTATCATCATTGTAAGACATAACAATATTATTCTTTGAATCAACTATATAAACCGGTCTTTTATCGTTTACTAAATATTTAAAAAGGTCATTTTTAAGTTTTTCAATATCTATAAATTTCCTTAAATACTTTCCATCTTTAAGTTTTACATACATTACAATCGCATTTTTCTTTGCATCAGGGAATGAGTTTATCCCTGTATGCCTGCTGACCGCAGCCATTTTGGGATTCACTCCCGCTTCGCTAGGAAAAATTTCTGTATCTGTACCGTTAAAAAGCTTTTTTTCATTATATTTTGTTATATTTTCATCATTTTTTATTATATCTATTTGAACGGTTTCATCAGAAAAACCAATTATTTCATTCAAATAACTATTAACTTTTCCTTTTGGAATAATATAATCCATGCTTTTTGCAATATACAAAAGCGCCAATTTTTTTCCTTCAAAACTTTTTTCAAGTCGTTGATAAACACTATCTGTAGTAATTATCGCCGAATATCTCAGCTCCGCCCTTACTGCGTGCTGATTTACGTTTGTAACAATTAAAGCTGTTATACATAAAGGCAAAAGTACCCCTATAAAAAACACCATCATTAATTGTTGCGAAATTTTAAACCGTTTTATTTTCATGAATCTTTTATACCAGTACCCGTTTAAAATTTATAATTCCTGTTTTTGGCATAGCATAATCTTTTCAATAATTTTGATTTTAATAAATCCAAAAACAAATCTTGGTTTAATGTAACCCAAATTGGGTATAAATTTATATACTATTGTAAAAATAATTCTAATTTTAACACATATTTATACTCATATTTCACAGCTCGAGTTAATTTGGTAATTGCATATAAAAACTTTTTCCAAAAACGAGCATTATTTTAATGTTTTAAATATAATAAAAGCGTAGAGGTTATATCTGATTCTTTGAGATTATGTTAGAAGAAAACAAAGAAAAATTTGAAAAACTTTTAGAAGAATTTTTGATAGGTCAAGATTGCAATCCTGACGATACTATCAAGAAAATTAACCATTTGAAAAATTTATCAAACAAAGAAGCTGTAACAATCTTAAATTTCTTTGCCGGCAAAGAAACTAATCCTAAAGTTCTTCTGCATATAGTTCAAATGATCGGAAAAATTAAAGATAAAAGTTCTGTAGACATTTTAATAGAAATTTTAACCGACTATAAAAATCCTGAAGAACAAGATAAGTATTTAAAAGTACGATGCACAACAGCTAATATTCTTGGTGATCTTAAAGATGACAGTGCTGTTGTTCCTCTTATGTACATAATGAATGATAAAAACGAATATTATAAGATAAGACTCTCAGCAGCAGAAGCACTTGGGAGGATAGGTAATGTCTATGCCGTTGCTCCTCTTATAAATATCGTAACGGATGAAGAAGAAAAATCCGTATATTTAAGAGAATCCGCCGCAAAAGCGCTTGGCATGCTTGGCGATGAGAGAGCTGTTGATCCTTTAATAAGTATTATTGAAACAAAACAGGGAATTATAGACAAATTTACTTTCTTGAAAGAAAAAACTATTGAAGCTCTTGGCAAATTAGGATTCAATCAAGACAAAAAGCTTGGCGCTCTTAAAAAAACGCTTACTGACGAATCTCCACAGGTTAGAATAAGTGCTATGGAGGCTCTTTGCGAAATTGATAACGAAATAATAACGCCTTTAATTGAATCAATGTTGTATGATAAAGATGAAGATGTTGCAATAAGTGCTGTTAACGCTCTTTATAACATTGAAAGAAGAGATTTTGTAATAAACCTGCTGCAAAAAAAAGACCTTCCCGAATGTTGCAGAAAAGAAATTCACGAAATTCTTGAAGAAGATGAAGACGACGAAGAGGATGAGAATGAATAAAAGCATTGTTTTGCTTTCCGGCGGGCTTGATTCGCTAATTAGTCTTGCTTATGCCAAAGACGAGTACAATATTCAACTTGCATTAACTTTTGATTACGGGCAGAGAGCAGCAAAAAAAGAAATCGAAGCAGCAAAAATCATTGCTGAATATTTTAACATCGAGCATAAAGTTATAAAAACCCAGTGGTTACAAGAAATAACAGAAACTTCTCTTGTTAATACAAGTCAGGATTTGCCGTTGCTTGATTCTAACGAATTGGATAATCCTGAATTAACATTAAATTCTGCAAAAAAAGTCTGGGTTCCAAACAGAAACGGTGTATTTTTAAATATTGCCGCGTGTTTCGCAGACAGCATAGAGTTTTCCCACATAATTTTCGGGGCAAACAAAGAAGAAGGGTCAACTTTTCCCGATAACACACAGGAATTTATCGATAAAATCAACGAAGCGTTTGAATTTTCAACGCTTGTCAAACCAAAAGTCTTTGCTCCGCTTATAAATTTAAACAAAACAGAGATTATAAAGCTTGCTCTTGAAATTGAAGCGCCTTTAAATCTTATGAGAAGCTGCTATACCGAAGAAGAAAAACACTGCGGCAAATGCGAATCCTGTTTGAGGCTTAAAAGAGCCTTAGAGGCAAATGGTAAGACTTTTGAGTTTATTCAATAATAACGAGTTTTGCACTGTCATTGCGAGGAGCTTGCGACGAAGCAATCCAAAAGAAAAAATTGGATTGCTTCGCTTCGCTCGCAATGACGTAATAACTTAATATTTTCTTAAAATTGTACGTTTGGCGAAGATTTTTTAGCTTCTTCTGCTTCAAAATACTCTCTTTTTTCAATTCCAATAATCCCTGCAATAATATTTGTCGGGAAAACCCTTATCTGGCTATTTATAACTTTTACATTCTCGTTAAAATCTCTTCTGGCTACTGAAATTCTGTTTTCTGTCCCTGCAAGCTCGTCTTGAAGATTGATAAAAACTTTGTCAGCTTTAAGCTGCGGATAATTTTCGGATATTGCAAGCAATCTTGAGAGAGCGCCTGACATTTCGCCTTCTGCCTGACTGATTTGCTTCATGTTTCCTGATTTAATAGCACCGGAAAGCTTTGATCTTGATTCAGCCACAGAAATAAAAATATCTTTTTCGTGTTTTGCATAGCCTTTAACTGTGTTTACCAGATTAGGAATTAAATCTCCACGTCTTTGAAGCTGATTTTCCACCTGACTCCAACTTGAATTAACCGATTCATCAAGCACTTGAAGACTGTTATAAGTTCCTATAAAGCTCGAAAATAGCATTACCGCCAATAAACCAATTACACCTAATACAATAAAAATTGTTTTTTTCATTTTTTTATTCTCCATTTTCTAAACTATTTATAAATTTATAAAGCAAATCCGTACTATTTATTGCCCTCTGGACAAGGTTTTCGATTTTTTGAGGAGCAAATTTTCTTTTGTTTTCTTTTGCTGAAAGAATTTCAACAAATATTTCCCCGTCAAAAAGAGTTTTTTCTTTCATTTTTTGTATAACTTCGCTATATTCATCAGGGGCAGGAATATCAAAAAGACTTAACGCCGATTTCAAAATCCTGATAATCTTTGCGGAATTTTCTTCCAGTGTTTTGACCATAAATTGTGGATTATCGCTGTTACCAAGATAAATTTGTCTGATTCTGACAAGAAGATTTTTAATTTCATACTCGCATTGAAGCCTCAAATCGTATTTTGAAACCGCAATAGGAGCTACAACATTCTTTCCGTATAGAATTTCGTGATTATTCTTTATTTCAGTATATTCTATCGGATAAACATCTGCCGAACTAAACCATTCGCCTTCGCTCATAACAATCGGGAGAGGATTTTTAGTTTTTCTCCACTTTTTTATTGCAGTAATAGCATTTTTTAAGTCAGAAGCTTCCAGTTTATTGAAAATTGCGATAATATTTTGTTCCGATTTACTTTTTGGTTGTTCACTATCTGTATTTTCACCATAAAGTATTACCGAAACAAGGTTTTCTCCGTAAATATCTTTTAAATCTTTAACTAAAGTTATATTGTGCATAATTTTTTTCCTTAACTTACCAGCTTCCTGAAGAGCCGCCGCCGCCAAAACTTCCGCCGCCAAAGCCGCTAAACCCGCCCGAGCTTCCGCCGAACCCTCCGCCGTAATTAGTATAGCCACCTATAAATAATCCTCTGCGAGGTAAAATTATAAAAAGTATTATAAATATCAAAAATATAAGAATATCAAGGGGGGAGGATTTTCCTGAACTTGTTTGAGGTGCGGATGAAGAATAAGCGGCTAAATCAGCCACTGAAGAATTAAAATCCGCAGGCATTTCAACCCGATATGATTTTGCTATAACCGATGCGACAGCCATAGTTCCGTTAACAATTCCCTTTTCCATATCACCTTGCTTGAAAAATGGAATCATATAATCATCGCGGATTCTTCCGGCTTTACCGTCGGGGATTATTCCTTCAAGACCGTAGCCGACTTCTATTCGCATTTTTTTATCGCCTGTCGCAACAAGGATTACGACTCCATTGTCTTTTCCTTTTTTGCCTACGCCCCATTTGCGTCCTATTTCAAGCGAAACATTCTCAATCGCGTTATCTTTCAAAGAAGCAACGGTTACAACCGCAATTTCCGCGCCTGTTTTTTTATCAAGTTCTTTAAGATAAAAATTTAAATTATTTTTCTTTTCAGCAGAAATTACGCCTGCAAAATCATTTACATACCCGACAGCGGCTGGAATATTAAGTTCTGATTTAACTAAGGCAGTATTATTTTTTTGATTATTATTAATTAAGGAAATTATAACAATGGCTAAAAATACTATAATAATTACGCCAAAAGCATTTCCTTTTTTTCTTCCAAACATAAGCTGACTTTTATTCAAATAATTCACTCAAGTAAATTGTAGCAGATTTTTAAAGAATTGGAGCTGAATTTATAACTTCTATACCAAAATAGATTTATAAAAAACTTTTTGTTATTTTTTTGTTGCGGTAGAATGTTTTTATCAGGGATTATTAAGAAGATAAAAAAATGAAATCAAAGTTTTTAGAACAGCAAATTTGTTATACAGGTAAAGAATTAGCCCCTCACTGGATATACAAAAATTTTAATATTCAGGGAGATGCTATTGTGGGCTTTATCGGGGAATGCGAAGTCAAACTTGCCGAAATGGTTGATATTTCCGACGTTCTTTCAAACAGTCCTATTTACAGCAAAAAAATGGTTCATTTTATCGTAGAACATTTTAATATTCCTCTTATAGAAGGTGTTTTAAGGCAAAGACTGCTTGTAAATATCGCCAGGGAAGTAATTATGTTAAACTTGTCCACCAATGACAAACTACTGCGAAATGGCGATGATTTGTTTTATAATAACGGGAAGCTGTCAGTTTCCATTGCGGGAAAGTCCCTGAATTCCGTTTTAATTCACCTCGGGATAAACATTATTTCAGATGGCGCGCCTGTTCATGCCGCCGGACTGAAATCGGATATGAATATTAAAAATCATGAAGAAATTGCCAGACAAATTATGCTAAATTACTGTAAAGAGTATGATGAAATAATAAATGCTTCCTGCAAAGTTCGAGGAGTTTTTTAAAATATGAACACCAAACAAATTGATAAAAAATCAAAAAGCAAAGACAATCTGCAAAATAAAAACAATTTAAAGCCTTTAATTTTTACATTTTTAGGGACTTTTATCGTTTTCTTTTTTGCTTTTACCGTGTTATTACCGATTTTAACACCTCAGGTTGATATCCCTGCACTTACAGACGAACATTCAACCGGTTCTGTAGACAGTAATGATTTTAAGGGAAGGATTGACCCGCGGCTTAGTTCCATTGAACAGGAAGAAAATGCGGCGCCTCCGAAGTTAAAAATGGAAATTCCCGTGAAAGACCAGCAAACACAAGATGATCAAACAACTGTTGACGGTCAAAATACAGATTTATATTCTACAAATGATCCTCAAGAACCGCAGGATTCAATACCCGGCGAAGGAAATGACCCTGAATATAACACTCCTGACAATTATACACAACCGCAAAAAACAACAAGTAAAGCTGTAAAGCCGCTTACTGTAGCTAATATTCCGCCAAGACCCAAGACTTCTCAACAATATACAGGCGAAACAGCAAAACCTATAACTATGTCAAAAGTTGTACTGGGAAGTTATGCTACTCCTATGCAGGCCAGGCTTATTTCAGATACTTTAATTGAAATGGATTTAAATGTTGCGCCGTTTATTAAAGAGAAAAACGGCAGATATGTGCTTCAAGTAGGATCATTTTCAGACCCTGCCAAAGCGGACGGGCTTGTGCAGGAACTTCAAAACAAAGGCTTTAATGCCAAAACTGTTAATGAGTAAGGATTAAATATGACCAATTTTGTTTTAATGCTGGTTATTATAGTCGTGGGTGTGTATTTTAAAAGTAAATATGAGAGGGAATACGCTTTGCCTATTATAGAGGAGAATGCAGACCTTTCTTTTATTAAAAAATTCAGTCTTATTCTGATATTAATCGCAGGCATATTTTATTTTATAAATATAAAAATAACTTTTTTTATTCTAATAGGTTTAATACCGCTGGTCTTATATCTAAATCTTAAAACATCGTGGCTTGCATTTAATAAAAAATTTAAAAAATAAAACAATTATTTAATTCCAAAATCAATTGTCTTAACTTTAAAACATTCCCAATCAGGTTTTGCATCCGATAAATCAAGTTCCCCCTCATAAATGCCGAACACTGAAGGTCCGCTTCCTGACATCAGGGCATTTTTACAACCTTTTTGAATTAAATAATCTTTAATTTC
>DNRP01000076.1 GCA_003499955.1 Cyanobacteria bacterium UBA9971 | reverse complement strand
TTTGTGATTTTTTCGGCAAAAATATCCCTGTCGACAGCAAGCGCATTTCCGGCAGGGACGCTGCTTTCGTCAGCAAATTTTATGAGAAAAGAGCCTAATATTCTCAATTCTTCTTTCAACAGACCGCTTGCAGCCCCTATATCGTTTGAACCGAGGCTGTTTGAGCAAACAAGTTCCCCGAGTTTGTCTGTCTGGTGCGCGCCTGTCGTTTTTTTAGGACGCATCTCGTATAATTCGACATTTATATTATTTTTAGCAAGCTGCAAAGCTGCTTCCGAACCTGCTAATCCACCGCCTATTATTTTTACTTTCATTGTCATTGTTTTTCTCTTTTAACTAAGAAACAATAGTCGCAAAATATAACCAAATAAAAGTCCCAAAGTAAGCAGGAAAAAAGGTTTTATTCTCATATCCAACTCGCCATGTTCTTTCTCGTATTGGCTTAGAATGAGTGATGAGGCAATACTAAGAGTTACAAGAATCATAAACACTAAAGCAAACTTCATACTTTTATTCCTCTTATATTATAGTCTGTTTTTAAGTTTTTCTTTGGCTTGTCGCCAGAAATCCTCAAGCTCATCAATATTATATTCACTCAAATCCTTTGGAGCTAAAGCTTCCATCATTTGAAACCTTGCCTTAAACTTTTTGTTGGCTTTGATAAGGGCAATTTCAGGGTCAATTTTGTGCCAGCGAGCAACATTTACAACAGAAAACAAAATATCGCCAAGTTCGTCTTCCATAAGTTCTTTATTATTTTCGGCAACTTCATCTTTAAATTCTTTGATTTCAGACTCGAAACATTCCCATAAAGACTCTTCATTAGGCCATTCAAAACCTGTTTTTACGGCTTTTTTACTTAATTCCTGCGCTACTAAAAGGGCGGGCATTGTTTTTGCAATGCCTGAAAGAGCTGATTTTCGCTCGGGTTTTTCTTTTCTCTTGATTTTTTCCCAGTTAACCAGTACTTCATCGGCATCTTTTACTTTTGTATCGGAGAATACATGCGGATGCCGTCTTATTAATTTTTCTGTAATGGTTTTTGCAACATCTTCTATGGTGAATTTATTTACTTCGGAGGCAATTTGAGCATGCAAAACCACTTGAAGCAAAACATCTCCAAGCTCTTCCTTTAAATTGTCATCGTTTTCCTTATCAATGGCATCGAGAGCTTCATAAGTTTCCTGCAAAAGGTTTTCCCTTAAAGATTTATGGGTTTGTTCCCTATCCCATGGGCATCCTTCAGGCGATCTTAAGATTGCAATTGTTTCTATAAGCTGTTTTAAGTTTTTTAAGTCGTCTGTGTTCATAGTAATATTTTACTATGAAAAAATTTTTGATTTTTAAAGAGGTGTTTTTGTTTGTAATGGGTTTTTTACGGGGGAGTTCGAGGGGGTGTCCCCCTTGACTGTGTCGACCCCTTAGGATACAGTTTTTCTTTCTTTTGGTTCTATTTTCTTTCTTTTTGAACGCAAAAAGAAAGAAAATGAACTGGGGGATAGGGGCAAAGCCCCATTAAAAACAAAAAATTCCTTTTACATTAAACATTAAAAACAGGCAATAATTTCGGTTTGCGAAAAACCTCCCGCATATTTTCTTCTTCTATCCATATCTGCAAGGTTTTTTTGATTCCTGAAACCTCTTTTACTTCTTCTTTTAAAATGATTGCGTATTCGTAATCAAAAAATTCGATTTTTTCTCGTGTATCAATGTAATATTCACGGCTGCCGCATTTTTTACAGAATTTTTCTTCGGGAACTAATTTATTCATGAAAAAATGGGCTTTTCTTTTTGTAGAGCAGCATTCACAGCGTAAAATCCGCCATGAAATTTTTATTTTCTGCCCGCAATCAGGACAAAACATCCCGTCACTAAACGGATAAATCTTATTATGAGGGCATTTTGTGCTGTTAAGCAAAAATTTCAGCAAAATTTCTCCAGTTTTTTATTTTCTTATTTAATACATAATAAAAATAATTTCCGCCAGGTCAAAAATCCGACGGAAATTATTAAGATTTTTTTACATATTTACATAAATCTATTAACTAACGTGCTTTGTATAACCAAGAAAATTCTTTACTTCACTTTTTTCAACCGTTTCAACTATTTGAGGTTCCGGTTTCTTTTTAGGGAAACTAAAAGCGGGAAGTTTAAAGCTGAAAACTTTTTTAATAAACCTTAGTATTGAAAGAAAAAAATCCTTTACAGCATTTAAAAAACTTTTGTCATCAACAACAGGATCTTCGCCTATAAGTCTTTTGCCTTCATCAGAAAGCTTTAATTCATCGTTTTTTTCGCCTGTTCTGACATTTATATAGCCGCTCTGTGATTTAGACCCCCCATCATTTGCTGTACCGGTTGTTGCTCTGATTAAATTGCTTGTCGGTTTAATCGGGATCAGATCCATCGTTACAACTCCTAAAGTGTTTTAAGAATTTTAAAAATAAAGTTTTTTATTTATATAAAAACATTATACATTACAGTTGTAGTTTTTAGAAGCTTAACAAATTTTAATATTAACTTTTGTTAAGATAGTGCAAATAGTTTGTAATCAAAGTGGAATTTTTTAAACAAGGCCTTATAATTTTCCATGAAAACAGGTTAAATTGATTAAATGAAAATAGACTATCTTCAAATTATTAATAATTTTGTAAAAAACACCAAAACTTCCGGTGTTGCAACTGAAGGCATGAACGAAACCATAAAAACAGCTCCCGAAGCTAAAAATACCCAACAAACCACTAATTTGGCAAATCAGAATATCGGACTAAACCCAAATCAAAACATCAAATTTAACTCCATAAACAGAATGGAGCAGGCAAATCTGCTAAAAGGGCTTCTGAACCTTCCTGACGATATTGAAGAGCTTTTCAGTTTTCTTATGTACAAAAATATTTCCCCTGAAACATTAGAAACCCTGCTAAAACAAAATCAAAAACTTAATACTGATTTAATCAGGCAAACACTGGAAGAAAACTCCAAGGAATCTTTGAATAAGCTTTTAAAGCTCTTTCAGCAAGCACCCGGAGGTACTCAAAACACCGAACAAATAAAAGAAATTTTAACTTTATTAAGTCAGATTATCCCTAAAAAAGATGCATCCGCTCAGGAAATACTTACAAATCTGACTTTATTATACCTTCCCTGGTTGCCTTTATCTGAAAAACAGGATATAGAAATAAGATTTGAAAAACGTGAAAGCGAAGAGGACGATAATTCTGAACAAACTGTACTTGTAATTTATATAACCACAATAAATTTAGGTAGGTTCAAGATTTCAATTATTCTAAACAAAGACTGTTCAGTTAAAATAGAAATTGAGAATACGGAAACCTTGACAGAAACCTCTGAATATCTTGAAAAAATTTTAAAAGGGATAAATGAGCAGACAAGAAAGGATAAAATTAACGCCAAGTTAGAGTTAATGGTTATTTTGGATTCTAAGGAGTCTTCGAAAGAGAAGAAAAGAGAAGTTATTATTTCCCCTTCAAAAGATGTTTCTCCTGTTTTAGTTATTACGGCTCAAAAAATCGCAAAAATTATTCTTGAAACAGACGAAAAAAATTCACTGCTTGAAAGAAGACAGGAAATGGTATCGAAAGAAGATTAGAGTTTTTTACAAAAATTGTCATTGCGAGGAGCGTCCGTAGGATGCGACGTGGCAATCTATTCTTATTTTATGGATTGCTTCGCTTCGCTCGCAATGACGAAATGAAAATTCATCCGTTTGGATGAAATTTTTTGGAAACATTAAAATCCTGCCCTCTTATTTCCGATTAGTAAGAAAGAGAGGGAAAAAAAGGAGAGGAAGCTTATGAAACTTTATGGCGGAATTGATATGAATGAGGGAGGAATGATCTCTTCTTTAAGAGATATGACCCTTCAAACAGATCTTATGAACATTATTAACGATAATATTCAAGGATTTAACAAAGTCGGGTATCAAAAAAAAGTACCGGTTGTATCATCATTTGCTGAATTTATAGGTTCGCATGCTTTGTCTAAAAACGTAGATGAGCAGGTGGGCAGAATTAAAATTACAAAAAATCCTCTTGATCTGGCTTTAGCTACTGAAGGATATTTTCAGGTTATGACTCCCAACGGAATGCAATTGACAAGAGATGGAAGATTTAAGCTGGATAAAGACGGGAATCTTCTTACTCTTCAAAATTATAAAGTGCTTTCAAAAGAAGGAAAATCTATAAAATTAAACGGCGTTCCAAAAGAACTTACCGATATAAAAATAGAAAAAGACGGATTGATTAGATACCTTGATAAGACAAATTTAAAGCTACGCGAAGCCGGAACGATTTCTATAGTTACAAGTGAAAGCGCAATTCTTGAAAATCCTGATGTTAAACAGGGTTATGTAGAAGAATCAAACGTTGCGATGCATGAAGAACTTTTTAACATGGTGCCTATAAGACGTAATTTTGAAGCTAACAGGCAATTATTCCTCATACAGAGTGATTCCCTGTCAAGAACCATACAGGAATTAGGAAGAACATCTTAATAATTTAAAAAGGATTATAAAATATGACTACACTACAAGGCTCTATCTCAAAACTTATAAACAACTCAAATGCTATGTTTGAGTCTTTTGGCTATATTTCATCAAACGTAGCAAATTTAAACACCAACGGTTTTAAAGCGCAGAGATTTGAAACTTATTTGAACGTTGACGGAAGTCTTGATGGAACTTTAAGAACGGATTATTCAAAAGGCGACCTTGTAAGAACAACCAGAGACCTTGATATCGGTATTGACGGCGCGGGATTTGTTCCCGTAACAAATAAAGACGGTTCAGTTGCTTATACAAGAGATTGCTCTTTTGCCGTAAATGCCGAAGGCTATATTGTTTCATCTGATGGATGGCTTGTTGCAGACGGTATTAAAATTCCCGCAAATTATGAAAAGCTTAAAATCAAACCGGATGGAACAGTTACAGTTCTTAAAAAAAATGATACAACTTTTGAAACACTTGGAAAAATTCCTCTCGTATCATTCAACAACCCTGAAGGATTGAAAAAACTTGAAGGAAATAAAGTAGCCCCTACAAAAGATTCGGGAAAAGCAACTTTAATCGCTGATCATTCAACCATAAAACAGGGAATGCTTGAAAAAGCAAACGTCGATGTATTTTCTTATGTTAATGAAAGTTTGAAACTTAACGGCAGTTTAATTGCCAGCACACGACTTGTAAAAGTTGTTGATGAAATATACAGGCAATCTATTAACTTGAGGCAATAATTTATAATCGTCATTCCGAACTTGTTTCGGAATCTGTTCAATAAATAGATCCTGAAACAAGTTCAGGATGACAAAGAAGGCTCAGAATGACAGAAAAAAATAAAATAACAAAAAAAGAGGAAAATATATGTCTTTCGGTTTAAATAAACAACTCGACAAAACAAATATGATGCTTGACTTAATAACAATCAAGCAGCAGGCTATCAGTTCCAACATAGCAAACGTAAGTACTCCCGGCTATGTTAGACAGGATGTTAGTTTTCAGCAATATGTAGGAAAGCTTAACAGCCCTCTTGAAACAAAAATGGCAAAAACCATAGGTCCTTGCCCGTTAATGGAAGAAAGACAAGGGAAAGTGAACATAGCAGAAGAGCTTATGGCTATGCAAAAAAATTCTTTATTTTATTCTGTAGCGACAAGAAGAGCAAATTCTTTGATTCAGGAATTAAAAACCGTTGCGCAATTAGGAAAGTAGGTAATTAATGGGATTATTAGATTCATTAAATATAGGCGAATCAGCTTTAAATGCCCATGGAAAACGCCTTGAAGTACATGCAAAAAACATAGCAAACCTCGATACACCGAATTATGTCAGAAAAATTCCTACATTAGCGGCTTTGGATGATATTTCTTTTCATGGTTTGCTTAATAGAATGAAAGAAAATGTGTTTAATATCGGAACTTTACCGAATATTTCCGGCGGAGTAACTCTTACGGGAGTTATTGAAGATCCGACTCCCGGAGAATTGGTTTATGCACCGGGACATCCTGATGCGGACGCAAACGGATATTACAGAAGGTCAAACGTCAATCCCATGATTGATATGGCAGATTCATTACTTACATCACGAGCCTATGAAGCAAACATTGCCGTAGTTTCTATTACAAAAGCAATGGCTCAAAAAGCTGTAGAGATAGGAAGATAATTTTTTAAGAGGAAAAGGGGATGTTCAGTAAATCAATACAAAGTATGATACAGTCCGCGAGCATTAAGTCCGCGCAGGAAAGGGTTTTGCAGATAGAATCAATTCTTGCCGGTCAAACAAAAGCAATTTCACCGGCAATTAACAGCAATCAAGAAGCAAATCTTCCCAAATTCGCTGATTTTATGAAGTTAACTCCCCCTAAAGGACTTAAATATAAAGTTGCGGAACTTCCTTCGCTTTCAAAAGGTCAAATTCAGCAATTGGTAAGTCAGGTTTCTGAAAAATATAAAGTAGACGACAAATTGGTAATGGCTTTAATCCAACAGGAATCTAATTTTAACACCAGCGCGGTTTCAAAAGCGGGAGCTATGGGCTTAATGCAATTAATGCCAGGGACTGCAAAAACTCTTGGAGTTATAAATCCTTTCAGCGCGGAGCAAAACATTGAAGGCGGAGTTAAGCACTTAAAAAACATGTTGGATAAATACAAAGGCAACTTGATTCTTGCTCTTGCCGCGTACAATGCCGGCGGTGGAAGCGTTGATAAATACGGCGGAGTTCCTCCATACAAAGAAACACAAAACTATGTCAGAAAAATTCTGGCAAATTATTTAGGGTAACATTTTGTCATCCTGAGCAAAGCGAAGGATCTGTCCATTTGATTAAATTCGCTATTTAACAGATTCTTCGGGCTAAAGCCCTCAGAATGACAGCAAAAGGGAAAGAGGAAAAATATGAGAGGATACGTTCCAAAATTACTTTTACAGGCTGATATAGCTGAAACAAGAGGCGTAATGGGCAGCAGCCCGATGCGGCTTCAGTCACTCGGAACTTCTCCTGAAATTCCAAGTTTTACTGATGTTATGACAGGTCTTGTAAAAGAAGTTGATGCTACGGTAAAAGCTCCTGATGCTGTACTTGAAAGCGCTATGCTTGGCAACGGAGCCGATATTCATGACGTTATGATTGCTATGTCAAAAGCTGAAGTTGGTTTAAACATTGCGACACAAATGACTACAAAAGTAATACAAGCGTATGAGAAAATTATGGCTATTCAAGTGTAGAATAGTATAAGAATTTAGAGGGTAATGGAGTTTGTTTAATAAAATAAACAAATTAAGTATTTAGAGAGAGGCGTTGTTAAAAAGTGAATCCGCAGTCTTTAGCTCAAAATAAACCGGCCTTAATAGGAATAACTGTAGCTGTAATAGTTGTAATTGTTTTTGCTGTTTTTATGGTGTCTTCTTCAAAAGGTTCAAAAGAAGCAGAAGCTGTAAAATCACCTGAAATTAAAGAAGAAGTTCCTCTTATGACAACTGATAGTGTAGGAAAGGCTCTTGAAATACAGGCTTTACTTGCACAAGAAGGAATTACTGTAAGAAAAGGTGGGAAAGGTTCTAAAATTGAGCTTGTTCTCTCTCCTAAAGATAAAATTACTGAAGACCAAAAAGATAATGCCATAATACATATTGTAAAAAGCGGTCTTATGGATAAAAACGTTGGTCTTGAGGTTTTTGACAAAGGCGATTTCACTTCTTCAAGAGAAGACAAGAGAATCAGACTTTCAAGAGCTATTAATGGTGAACTTGCAAGGCTTATAAAAAAATTACCCAGAATAAATGATGCTTCTGTTTTTGTTTCAATACCTAAAGATACTATTTTTACTGCTATGCAGCAGCCTACTACAGCAACAATTCAACTTGTGGTTGATTCTTCAGAAGACAAACTTGACAGAAATATTATAAAATCAGTCTTAAACCTTATAATGGGAAGTGTAGAAGATCTTAATGCTGAAAATATCTCGATTACAGATACAAACGGAAACGTTTATTCAAGCGTAGAAGATGCCAGCGCTAATATGCTCGACATGCAGGAAGAAAAAGATACTTACATGAAGAGAAAAATAAATGCCCAGCTTGACAGGTTGCTCGGAAAAGGCAATTATGTTGTCACTGTAAGCACTTATTTAAGAGAAGTTCCTGTTGAAACCGCTAAAATTACTTATAATCCGCAGGATTCCACCGTAGGAAGTAAACAAAAATTTACTGAAGACCTCGGTGACAGATCTCAAGACAGAAGCAAGATGAGCAATGCGGTTAGTTCTTTCTTGCCGGGCGGTCTTCCTTCTCCCGAATCAAGCCAAAACAGAAATTATGCAAGAAATGCGGAAGAATACAGTTATAAAGTCGGTCAAACACAGACCACCGAGTTTAAAAAGCCGGGAATACTTGAAGAAATATCAATTGCGGTTACCATAAATCAGGGTTCAATTCCTACTGAGATGACTATTCCTCAGCTTAAAGAACTTATTGCCAGAACAGCAAACCCTAAAGCAAACGCGCAAAATGTTGAAATAGCCTTTGCTGATAATATAAACCCTTATCTGGCAAACGAAAGACCTGTTCAAAAACCCGAGCCTGAAAATTCAGGAAATCCATGGTGGACAGTAGCAGCTTTATTGGGCGGAGGCTTAATATTAGGGCTTGCGTTCATAGGAGGAAGAACTAAAGATACTGCTTCCAAGCAACAAAGAGAAATCGACCATCTTTTAGAAAGAACTATAAATCAGGAAAAAGCTTTACAGGATGCTCATCAAAAAGCAAATCAGCTTCAAAATATACAGCAGCAAATGTATCAAAATTTAACAACAGCTCAACAGCAGCAGCCACAGGCAGCTATTCCTGATCTTAGAAGTACAATTCAGGATATACAAGAAAATATTGAAGAAGATATTGATGAAAAAGAATTTGCAACAACCTTAAAAAGCTGGATAGAAACTTCAAATTAATAAAAAATAAGGGCAGAGGAGTAACATAGTTGGCTATAACTAGTTTAAATCCGCAAGAATTTGCAAAAGATCTGGCACAACAGGCAATAAATTATGTACCTGCTGATTTAACAGATGAGCAAAAAAATTATGTTGCCAAAAAAGTCTTTGAATTTAGCTTAATTGCCGGAAATCATCTTATTGAACGTTTTAATCAGCAGTTGGATGACGAACAAGCCAGAACAATTGTTCAATTTATTGGTGAATGGACTTTTCATAAAAATATTGACATTATAAGAGCGGATATTCCTACTGAACATTGGGCTGAAATCCTTCAACAAGTAGCTTTTGCTGCTTTACAGGTTGCCATACAATCATTTATAGAAAAACAAGATCAAACAAAAATTGCTGCAACCATAGAATTACAAGTTACAGCTGCTTATGAATCATGCATAAACGGTCTTGCAAAAGCAGGAGTTATACCTGAAGACAAAGTTAATGAGGTAATCTCTTATTCTAACGTCGACAGTATGGCAAAAGAATCCGGTGGTTCTGCAATTGAAGACGAAGATAAAATTATAAAATATGCCGCAGTAGCAATAGTATTGAAAAAAATGTCAAAAGAAAAAGTTGATAGTATTCTTTCAAATTTTAGTCCCGAAGAACAACAAAAAATAAATTCTTATCTAAATATAGAAGGGCTTGAGCAAAAAATAGATCCTTCTTTAGTTTATCAATACTTGACAGATTTGAAAAAAAGTGTCGCAAATATTGCAAGACCTAAAATAACAGAAGTTGTCGCAGGGATAAAAGCTTTGAAAAAAAGATTTAATGATGAAGAAATTTTTAATACATTAAGCTATGAAAGATCTTTAATTCTTGATTATGTTGAAACTTGCCTTTTTGAAAGCACTTCAAAAGCTTTAAAAGTTGAATTTTCTCCTTATATTGCCAAAATATTATATACTTACGTTAGATCAAAGCTTGCTCCACAAAATTAGTTTTGAGTTATCAATGAACTTTTGTTACAAAATGGCATTTTTGATCCGAAAACAGTAAAATTAAAAATGGATTATAATGGTTAAAATGCCGATATGATTATCAAAAAAAATAAAAATAATTCAAATGATCCTTTAAATTCAAATCAGCTTAAACAAAATAATGATTTGACGGTTAAACCTGTTGCAAAAAAACCTTCTGTTCCCTCATTTCAGCAGCCTTTAATAAAAGAGAGGCAAGAAAGACGAAGAGGTGACAGGAGAAGAGGTTATAGACGCACCGAGGACAGAAATCTTATCTCAAGAGCGCAGGAAGAAGCTAACGCAATAAAAGAATCGGCGGCAAAAGAAGGTTTTGATTACGGAATTGAACTTTCAAAAGAAGAATTGAAAAAATTAAATCAAGCTATTACAGTGCTTCTTCAAACAAAAGAAAGAGCAATGGAACAGGCTGCTCCTGATATTGCTTTTTTAGCGGTAAAAGTTGCCGAAAAAGTAATTAAAAAACAGCTTGAAATTGATGACACCATTGTCTTAAATATTGTATCAGAAGTGATAAAGTCTTTAGGCAAAGGCGAAACAAACATAATGGTCAGGACAAATCCTGCTGATATGCAATCAATTCAAGAAAACATACCTGATTTATATCCTTACGGTGATTCTAATACTAAAATTACCGTAATTAAAGATGAAAAAGTAGACTGGGGAAGTTGCATTGTAGAAACGAAAAGCGGAATAATTGATGCAAGGTTCTCAACACAGCTTCAAATTTTACAAAAAGCACTTGAAGCGGGATTATAGTTAGAGAATAACAATAAGACACAGGAGGAAATTTGTCTCAAGCGCAGGAACAAAGAGGAATGCTCGGAGAATTTGCCCTTGGTATATTTGTACTCGGGCTTATTGTTATCCTCATTATTGAACTGCCTCCTGTAATCATCGATGTTTTTATAAGTTTAAACATTACACTCGGTATAGTTCTTATGGCTATGTCGCTTTATGTGCAAAGACCTCTTGATATGGCTGCTTTTCCATCTGTTATCCTTATTGGAACATTATTCAGGCTGGTTCTTTCAATTGCGGCAACAAGGGCGATTCTTACAAAAGCGGAAGCCGGTAAAGTTATTGAAACCTTTGGAGAGTTTGTAACAGGCGGAAGTTTGATTGTAGGTTTTGTAATATTCCTTATCATTACAATTGTTCAATTTATTGTAATTACAAAAGGTTCTGAACGTATAGCGGAAGTTTCCGCAAGGTTTGCTCTCGATGCTATGCCCGGAAAACAAATGACTATCGACTCTGATTTTAACCAGGGGCTTATTTCTCCTGAAGAAGCAGTAAGAAGAAGAGAAGATCTTCAAAGAGAATCATCTCTTTACGGTGCTCTTGACGGTGCTATGAAGTTTGTAAAAGGGGATACTATTGCAGGTATTATTATTACAGTTATAAATATTATCGGAGGATTAGCCGTAGGTGTTCTAACAATGGGTATGCAGCCTGCCGATGCCGTAGAAACCTTTACTAAGCTGACAATAGGTGACGGCCTTGGCGCTCAGCTCCCTTCTTTATTAATGGCTATCTCTTGCGGTATTACAATGACAAGGACTACAGCTTCAAGTTCGAGTTTAGCCCGGGATATAGTCGCGCAGGTTTCAAACAAACCTAATAGTTTGTGGCTTTCTGGCGGGTTTCTTATGTTTATTGCCTTAACTTCAAGTTTTACAGGGTTTCCCTGGTTTACTTTTGCGGTACTTGCTCTATTTCTTTTCTTTACGGCATTTACTGTTCTTATTCAACATGATGTACAAAGCCAGTATAGTGAATTGGAGTCTGTAAAACAGAACATGCAGGATCTTGTCAATCCTAACAAAATGTATGAACGCCTTGGTGTTGATATTTTAAGCTTACAAGTCGGAAATGGATTGCTTTCCATAGCTGATCCAGAACAAGAAGGGCAGCTTCTTGCTAAAATTGCGGCTTTGAGACAGAGAATGACTGACGAATTTGGGTATATTATTCCAAGTATAAGAATTATGGACAGTTCGGCCATTGGTGACAACGAATATTTGATTTCTATAAGAAATAATTCTGTAGCGACAGGGTTAGTTTATCCTGAAAGGCTTATGGTTATCGCAGATCAATGGGAAAGCTTTGGTAAGGCTGTTCCTAATGATGTTATAACCGGAGTTGATCCGACTTATCAACAGCCTGTTTACTGGATAAAGCCGGAACAGCTTCAGGAAGGCGAAAAAATTATGGGCATTGATGCAACAGATGCGATTGTTTCGCACTTACAAGACAGTTTACGCAGATATGTAGACGAAATTATGACAAAAACCGATGTTATCAAGCTTATGGAACTCGTTAAAACTCAAGATCCGACTCTTATTAATGATCTTGTGCCTGCTATTATCTCAACCAGCGATCTGCGTAAGATATTTGTCAATCTTTTACGCGAAAAAGTTTCCATCAAAGACATTATATTTATATTTGAAAGACTCTGCGACTTTGCAAGGTTCTCCAAAGAGCCTGATATTCTTTCTGAAAGACTGCGTGCAGCACTTGGAAGACAAATATGTCTTGGCAATGCAACTAATGATAAAGTGCTTCATGTTGTTACACTTTCGCAGGAATGGGAAAAAGTTCTTGATGATTCCTGTCAGAGAACAGAACTTGGAACTATGTTCCTGTTAAATCCTTTGCAGGTACAGGAATTAATAGAATATGCCGCAACTGTTCTTATGAGGGCGCATCAAACAATAGGTCAACAGCCTGTAATACTTTGTTCGCCACGAATCAGGCTTCCTCTTTATCAGTTACTTGAAAGACATATTCCAACTGTCGTTGTTCTTTCCTACAGTGAACTTATCACTGATATTAGGGTTGAACAGGTTGATATTATTGGCGAAGAATCAATGAGTTACAGTTAATTATTTTATTGCTTATTGTAAAAAAAGGATTAAAATTGAATTATGGATAAAAAGCAGGAAAAATTAATAGACAGTTTAATTGAACAAAAAAAACTCTCTGGGCAGCAATGATAGTATTAACAGGCGGGCTTGCAGGTTTAGTCCTTTCACTTACATTTCCTTTAATTTCGTTTGCAAATTTACCTAAATTATTTTTGCTAATAGTCGGTTCATATTTTAATTATTTATTTTTTGAAGGTTTATCAAGTGTTACTAAAAAATTAGACAATATTTTGAAATGAGGTTTTTATGAGTTATTTAGATGGGTTTATACTTTTTATTATATTATCAACTTTTGCTTTTATTACTATAAGAGGAGTGCTTAAATTAAGAGCCTTGGGCTGGTAAACCAGAATTAATATGCATATTTCAAAAGATAAAATCTCTCAAATAAAAGACAAAGCTCTTGATATAATTAATATCACGGAAACCTTTCAATACAAAGGAACTGTATCGAAGCTTCTCGGTCTTACTGTTGAAGCAAAGCTTCCCGGTCTTAAGATAGGGGATTTGTGTTTTATAGAAACGGCTGACGGGTCTAAAAAACCTGCTGAAGTCGTTGCATTTAAGGGAGATGCGGCTCAGATGCTGCTTCTTTATGATGGTGGCGGAATTGCGCAGGGAAGTCTTGTTACTTCCACGGGAAAACCTATTATGGTTCCTGTTGGCGATTTTTTGTTGGGCAGGCTTATAAATCCTCTTGGGATTCCGCTTGACGGAAGACCTCTGGACACATCAAACGCAAAATATGTTTCTGTAGAAAATTCTCCGCCGGATGCATTTACCCGTCCAATCATAAAAAGCAAGTTTTCAACCGGAATAAGAGCTATAGACGGAATGCTCACGTTGGGAGCAGGTCAAAGGATGGGGCTTTTTGCAGGAAGCGGCGTAGGTAAAAGCACAATGCTCGGCATGATTGCCAGAAATTCCGAGGCTGATGTCAACGTAATGGCGCTTATCGGAGAGCGGGGACGGGAAGTTAAAGAGTTTATAGAAAATTCTCTCGGTCCTGAAGGTATGAAAAAATCCGTTCTTGTTTGTTCTACAGGCGACCAACCCCCTCTTATCAGGATGAAAGCTCTTCAAACAGCTACTGCTGTTTGTGAATATTTTAGGGATCAGGGTAAAAAAGTATTTTTAATGACTGATACCGTTACAAGATGCGCTATGGCGGGAAGAGAAGTGGGTCTTTCTATTGGAGAGCCTCCTACTATGAAAGGTTATCCGCCTTCTATCTTTTCATGGCTTCAAAAAATCCTTGAAAGATCAGGCGCAAGCCCTAAAGGTTCAATTACAGCTCTTTATACAGTGCTTATGGAAGGTGATGACATTAACGACCCTGTGGTAGATACAGTAAGAGGTATTGTAGACGGGCATATATTTCTTTCGCGAAAAGTTGCGGAGATGAACCATTATCCGGCTATCGATGTTTTGGGGAGTGTTAGCAGGCTTTTTACTGAAATATGTGATCAGGAACACATGGATGCCGCTGCAAAAATGCGTAAGATGCTTGCCATGTATAGAGAAAATAAAGATTTGATTGACGTTGGTATGTATCAGCCGGGTTCAAATCAGCAGCTTGATCTTGCTATTCAAATGATGCCGAGTATTAACGCTTTTTTACAGCAAAAAACCGCTGATTCTGTGAATATGAACGGCACTATAAATACCATAAAACAAATGATGGCGAATATTGACATTTAGGAGAACAATTAAAACAGATGTTTGATAAGATAAAAAAAAGAGATGGAGCTGTTATTGATTTTGAGCGGGAAAGAATCATTAACGCTATCTCGAAAGCCGGCAAAGCAACAGGTGAATTTGATAAAGAAACTGCCTATAGTCTTGCTGTAAAAGCTATAAGCCTTGCGCATAAAACAATCAGCAATAAAATTCCTTCTGTTGAAGAAATTCAGGATATCGTAGAAGAAACCCTGATGGATTCTCCTTATCATAAAACAGCTAAAGCATACGCTATTTATAGAGATCAGCATATAAAATTACGAGAAATCGTTAATCAGGATAAAATTGAGCTTATTGATAAATATCTTGACCAGTTGGACTGGAAAGTCAAGGAAAACAGCAACATGTCTTTTTCTTTGCAAGGGTTAAACAATTATATTTCCTCGGAAGTCAATAAAACATACTGGTTAAACAAGATTTATTCCAAAGAAGTAAAAGAAGCACATCTTAACGGTGATTTTCATATCCATGATTTAAACGTGCTTTCTGTTTACTGCGTTGGTTGGGACTTAAATGACTTATTAATGGAAGGATTTAAGGGTGCGCCGGGGAAAATTGAGAGCAGACCTCCAAAACGCTTTAGAACTGCCTTAGGGCAGATGGTTAATTTTCTTTTTACTCTTCAGGGTGAATCGGCAGGAGCGCAGGCTTTTTCAAACGCGGATACTCTTCTTGCGCCTTTTATAAAATATGATAATTTAAGCTATAAAGATGTCAAACAAGCTTTACAGGAATTTGTTTATAATTTAAACGTGCCGACAAGGATTGGTTTTCANNTGAGTTCCAAAATGAGGTCGATATCTTTAATAAGGCTTTTCTTGAAGTGCTTATGGAAGGTGATGCAAAGGGTAGGGTGTTTACTTTTCCGATTCCGACTTACAACATAACGAAAGATTTTGACTGGGATAACCCCAATCTTAAAGGGTTATGGGAAATCACCGCCAAATACGGTATTCCGTATTTCTCTAACTTTGTAAACTCTGATATGAAACCGGAAGACACCCGCTCGATGTGTTGCAGGTTAAGAATTGACAACAGGGAACTTATGAAAAAAGGCGGTGGTTTGTTTGGTGCTAACCCTCTTACAGGTTCTGTCGGGGTTGTAACAATCAATCTCGCAAGACTGGGACTTCTATCAAAAGATGAAAACGAGTTCTTAAAAAGACTTGGGCATCTTATGGAGCTTGCAAAAAATTCTCTTGAAGTAAAAAGAAAAATTCTTGAAAGGCTTACAGATCAAGACCTTTATCCATATTCAAAGTTTTATCTCCGCGATATAAAACTACGGGACAAGCTGTACTGGAAAAATCATTTTTCCACGATAGGGATTTGCGGGATGAATGAAGCATGCGAGAATCTTTTCCGTGAAAACATGGCTTCTGAAAAGTCAAATCAATTTACTTTAAAAGTTCTTGACTTTATGAGAACCGAACTTGAGTCTTATCAGCAGGAAACAGGCAATAATTATAACCTTGAGGCGACACCCGCGGAAAGTGTTTCTTACAGGTTTGCAAGTCTTGACAAAAAAGCTTATCCGCAGGGTGTTTGCGCTAATGAAAAGGAATTTCAGGATGGGGCAGAGCCTTTTTACACAAATTCTACGCAGCTTCCGGTGATGTATTCTGATGATGTATTTGAAATTCTGGATTTGCAGGATGAAATTCAAACAAAATACACAGGCGGAACTGTTTTACATATTTTTGTCGGGGAAAAAATAGAATCTACGAAAACAGTAAAAAATCTGGTCAGAAAAATCTGCAACAGTTATCGTTTGCCGTATTTTACAATTACCCCGACCTTTAGTATATGCCCTTCTCACGGATATAGAGCAGGGGAACATGTCAATTGTCCCGAGTGTTCTTCTGAATGCGAAGTTTATTCGCGCGTGGTAGGTTATTTAAGACCTGTAAATCAGTGGAATAAAAGTAAGCAGGAAGAATTTAAGCTCAGAAAAACTTTTAAAATTAACAAATATAATGAAGAATCATCAAAAGCATGAAAAAATTACCTCTGTTTTAAAACAGAGGTAATTTAAATTTTACACAAAATTATTTATGATTTTTTAAAACAGTCTATAATTCTTTGAAATATACTTTTATTATTGTATTCAATTCCTGCTTTTAATTCTCTAATTCTACTTTCTAATTCACATTGTGTATCATAAAGGTCATTATCTCTCAAATAAATACCATCTTGCGCATAATCTCTACCTAATCCATGGTGTTCCCTAAGATTTTCCATTTCTTTTTTAAGTGCGTTTCTGCGTTCAAGAACTCTGGAAAGACTAGCCTCTGCTTTACCAAGAGCTTCTTCCCAAGGAATATTTACCTTTTTACCATTAAAACTTACTTTTTGCTGTTTTGTATGCTGTTGTCTGTAAGGATTTGTGTAGTTTGCTGTGTTTAAACTAACATTCATAAAATTTACTCCTATTTTATTAAATTTAATTACATATTTTTTTAATTTCGACTTTCTGTTTATATAAATCATGTGAATATAAAAAATTGCTTCATTTTTTTAAAAACTTTCTCAATTTTTTACGGGTGGGGTAAAAATTCAATAACAATGGGTGTGTGGGAGATTGGATTTGTTTAATATTTCTTTAACCTTGTATTTTTTTTGAAAAAATGTCATGCTAAATCATTGAAAATTTAATTAGAGTATTGTCATTGCGAGGCATAAATCGCCTTTAAAACACGATGATTCAAGTAACAAAGCAATCTTCCCAATGATATTTCAAAGCAAAAAGCCTCATTAAATGGATTGCCGCGTCGGCACAAAGTCTACCCCCATCTTTTTTGATAATTAATCAAAAAAGTGGGTCCTTCCTCGCAATGACAGAGAGAAAACATATGATTATTGGCGGATTTCAAAAATTTTCACTTCTTGATTACCCTGATAAAATTTCTGCGATAATTTTTACTCAGGGCTGTAATTTTCGTTGCTCATATTGCCATAACAAACAATTGTTGGACGAAAATCCGTCTGCTTCTGCTATAAACCCTCAAGAAATTTGGGATTTCCTTAATAAAAGATGGAAACAAATTGACGCGGTTGTAATTACAGGTGGAGAACCAACTATTCAGCCTGATTTGATTGAATTTATGCAAAAAATAAAAAATTCAGGTTTTTTAATAAAGCTTGATACAAACGGAAGTAATCCCAAGGTTTTAAAAGAAGTTATAGAACTTAAATTGGCTGATTATATTGCCATGGACATAAAAGCTCCTTTTGAAAAATATCAGGACATAACAAATTCAAGGGTTGATACAAAAAAAATACAGGAAAGTATTAATATAATTAAAAATTCTGATATTAAATATGAATTTAGGACAACTATCTTAAAGACACAATTAAGTAAAGACGATATTTTGCAAATAAAAGGCCTTGCAAATGGTGCAAGGCTCTGGTTTTTACAAAAATATATCCCTTCCGAAAATTTATCAGAAAATTCATCGGCTGAATTAAATTATTCAAATAATGAATTTGAAAACTTCAGAAAAATCATTAAAGACAGTGTTTCAGACTGTTTTATCAGATAAAATTAAACGTTAAGGATATAACCGCCATTTTCTGCATTAACAAGTATGTTTCCGGCAATTTTTTTCCTTAAATTCCTTATATACTTATAAACATAATCGTTAGGCAGGTTTAAAATCTTTGCTATTTCATTTGCAAATACTTTTCTTTTTTTGTTTTTAAAGAAATAATTGAAAACAACTTCTTCTCTTTTATTCAATTTTTCTTTGAAAGAAATTTTTATTTCTATATCAGGTTTTTCAGCTTTTTGTGGTGCTTCAACAACTTCTTCAACTACTTTTTTGCTAAGTATATCGTGAAGATCGTTAGTTTCTTTTTTCTCGGCGGATACGACTTTACCGAGTCTTTTTGCATAATCTTCAAGAGTTATTCTTTCTGTAGACCTTCTCCAGTTTACTATATCTTCTTTTGTCAGGACTGCGGTCATATTTTACTCCTTTATTTGACTTTTTCGTTTAATATTAAGTGCAACAAACATATGTACTCAACAAAATTCTGATATGCTTACATATATAGTAAAAACCTGAAATTAAACAAAATTGCGTTTTTTTATATAAAATTAATGTTTTGTAATAAATTTCTTCATAATCTAACATTTATTAAAACATAAAAATTTGTGGATTATTATTTATATTTACAAGTTTAGGCTATAATGTAACATAATATTTAAATAATGGTATAAAATATGAAAGTTGTTATTTTAGCCGGTGGTTTTGGAACAAGAATAACCGAAGAAAGCCAATATAAGCCAAAACCCATGATAGAAATAGGAGAATATCCTGTATTATGGCACATAATGAAGATTTATTCCCATTATGGTTATAACGATTTTATTGTTTTATTGGGCTACAAAGGATATGTAATCAAAGAATATTTCGCAAATTATTTTTTGCATAACTCTGATGTAACAATAGATTTAAAAAATAATTCTCTTGAAATAAATCGGGCAAACGTTGAACCCTGGAAAATAACTCTTGTAGATACAGGGATTGAAACTTTAACGGGCGGCAGAATTAAAAAAGCGCAAAAATACATACAGAATGAAACTTTTATGCTTACTTACGGAGATGGCGTAGGGGATATAAACATTCCTGAACTGATAAATTTCCATAAAGAACATAAAAAACTTGCTACTATTACAGCGGTTCAACCTTCGGGAAGATTTGGGGCTTTGGATCTTAACGATAAAAATGATGTAATACAATTTCAGGAAAAACCAAAAGGTGATGATGCATGGATAAACGGCGGGTTTTTTGTTCTGGAACCCGATATTTTTGATTATATTGAAGACGATGTTCTCTGGGAAAAACAACCTATAAACAAACTTGCAAAAGATAACCAACTTGCAGCGTATAAACACAGCGGTTTTTGGAAACCAATGGACACTTTGCGAGATAAACAGGAACTTGAAAACCTCTGGCAAAGTAATAATGCCTTATGGAAAATATGGGATAATTGACTTTTTAAAATAGATGGTGATAAAAATAAAAAATTGAGGTTTAAATGAACCATTTTTTTAATCAGACTTATAAAAACAAAAAAGTTTTAGTTACCGGTCATACAGGGTTTAAAGGCTCATGGCTAAGTTTGTTGCTAACTCTACTCGGCGCTGAAGTTGTCGGATTTTCTTTAGAGCCTGATACAGAGCCTAATTTATTTAATATTCTAAGTCTTGAAAAGCATTTAATTAGTATTATCGGCGATATAAGAAATAAAGACGCTATTGAAAAGGTTTTAATCCTGCACAAGCCTGATTTTATCTTTCATTTGGCGGCTCAGCCTCTTGTAAGGCGTTCTTATATAGAGCCTCATTTAACTTTTGAAACAAACATCATGGGGACTGTAAATCTTCTTGAAGCGGTTAGAAAAAGCAATTTTGAAGGTGTAGTTATAAATGTTACAAGTGATAAGTGCTATGAGAATTCGGGAGGTACTCACTGTTTCAAAGAAAATGATCCAATGGGCGGGTATGATCCTTACAGCGCAAGCAAAGGGGCTTCTGAAATTGTAACAGCCGCTTATCGAAATTCTTTTTTAAATCCGAAAAACTATGGTATTTCACATAAAGTTACTCTCGCTTCCGCGAGAGCGGGTAATGTTATAGGCGGTGGGGACTGGTCAGAAGACAGGCTTATTCCAGATATAGTCAGAGCATTATATAATAAAGAAGAAATAATTATTAGAAGTCCTCATGCTGTAAGACCATGGCAGCATGTTTTAGAGTGTGTTTCCGGTTATTTGCTTCTTGGAGCTAATATTTACGGAAATCCTATTGAATTTGCTGAAGGATGGAATTTTGGTTCTAATGAAAATACTATTATGACCGTGGAAGAAATACTTTTGAAATCTCTGGAACTATGGGGGAGTGGAAAATATAAAGTTATACCGGAAAAAAATCTTAAAGAAGCGGCTTTTCTCAGGCTTGATATTAGCAAAGCAAAAGAAAAATTAGGCTGGCAGCCTGTTTATGATATCAATCAGTCGCTTGAAAAAACTATAAGCTGGTATAAAAACTATTATTATCAACAGACAGACATGTTTGAATTTACTAAAAGCCAGACAGAAGAATATGTTGGTATTTTATTATCACTAATGATAAGTAAAATTGAGGGTTTACATAATGTATAACATGTATGATAAAGCCTTGCGAAACTTAATAAAGTTTTTTGCCTGTATTTACTACAGAAATATAAAAAAGGGGCAAAAATCTAAATATATTCCAGCGTCCGGTAAGGTTATTGATGAAAAAGAACTGTTCAACATGATTGATGCAAGTCTTGATATGTGGCTTACAACAGGGCGTTTTAACGATGAATTTGAGAAAAAGTTGTCAGGTTTCTTAAATATCAAGCATTGTTTGACTACAAATTCAGGATCATCTGCTAATTTGCTTGCTTTAACAGCTTTAACTTCTCATCGGCTGGGAGAAAAACGTTTAAAAACAGGAGATGAAGTCATAAGCGTTGCGGCAGGATTTCCGACAACCATAAATCCTATTATCCAGAACGGTTTAATTCCTGTTTTTGTCGATATTGAAGTCGGTTCCTGCAATATTAAAGTTGATGAAATAGAAAAATCAATTACAGAAAAGACAAAAGCTATTTTTATTGCTCATACGCTTGGAAATCCGTTTAATCTGGAAAAAATTTCGGAAATTTGCCAAAAATACAACTTATGGCTCATAGAAGACAGTTGTGATGCCCTCGGAGCAAAATTTAACAATAAATATACAGGAACTGTCGGGCATATTGGGACTTTTAGCTTTTATCCGGCGCATCATATTACAATGGGAGAAGGTGGAGCGGTTGTTACAAATGACAGTCAGCTTTATAAAATCTTGCTTTCATTTAGGGACTGGGGAAGAGACTGTTGGTGTTCGCCTGGTAAGGATGATACCTGCAAAAAAAGATTTAGCTATCAGCTTGGCAATCTTCCTTATGGATATGACCACAAGTATACTTATTCACACTTGGGATATAACTTAAAAATAACCGACTGGCAGGCTTCTATTGCCTGCGCTCAAATGGATAAGCTTGAAAATTTTATTCAAAAACGAAACAGGAATTATAAAATTTTTTATGAAGGATTTAAAAAATTTGAAGATTATTTTATTTTGCCCCAAGTTATGTCTGAATCAGAGCCTTCCTGGTTTGGTTTTTTCCTTTCTATAAAAGAACATGCCGGTTTTGACAGACTAAAATTGATACAATTTCTTGAAGAAAACAATATCGGAACGAGATTATTGTTTTCAGGAAATATTTTAAGGCAGCCTGTTTTTGTAGATAATCATTTTGCTTTAAAAATAAAAGATTCCGAGATTCTATATTCAGATGAAATAACAGAAGAGCATTATAAAATACTGCCAAATACGGAATTTATTATGAATAATACGTTTTGGATAGGTGTATACCCTGGTATTGAAGAAAAAGACTTGAATCATATACTTAAAACTTTTGAGCAATTTATTTCTTCAAGATAAATACTTAAACCAGCTTTTTGTGGCTTCTTTTATGGAATTTTCGTCCCAGACAGGGGCTTTTTTCCAGTAATCAATATTCTCAAGAAGATTATTTACCCCTTCTTCTATTGAAACTTTTGGTTCCCAGTTTAATAATTTTCTGATTTTTGTGATGTCGGCGAAAGTACAGTCGGGTTCTCCCGGTCTTTTAGGGATATAAACTTTTTCTCCGCCTAATAAATTCACAATTTTATTTACGCTGTAAGTGTTTCCGCTTCCTACATTCATAATTTCGTCACAAACATCTGACTTTGCGGCAGTATAAAACGCATCAGCCACATCTGTTACATAAGTAAAATCTCTTGTCTGTGTTCCATCGCCTACGACAGTAAAAGGTTTTCCGGCAAGTTTCTGCGCAAGAAACACCCCGAATGCTGCGCCGTAAGTTCCTGACGTTCTTGAACGAGTTCCGTACACGTTAAAAAGCCTTAAGGAAACTACGGGAAGTTTATAAAGTTTGCCCCAATGCATTACGTACTGCTCTCCTATATACTTTGTAAGGGCATAAGGATACTGAGGAGCGGTTTCTGTTGTTTCAGGAGTAGGGTAAACATTAGGAATTCCATAGCAGGAAGAAGATGCCGAATACACAAATCTTTTGATATTATTCTTAACACAAGCCTGAAGGACGTTAAAAGTTCCATCAACGTTTGATTTATGATAATCAACAGGTTTTTCTATAGACGGGACAATATCCGCAAGAGCTGCTAAGTGAAAAACCCAATCTTTGCCTTCAAAAATCGGTTCTATTTTTTCAAAATCAGTTATATCTGCATAAATTAATTTTAAATCAGGATTTTCTTTTAAGTGGGCTAGGTTTTCGGGTCTTCCTGTGGAAAAGTTGTCTATAACAGTTACTTCATGGTTTTTTTTCAACAATAATTCAACGAGATGAGAGCCTATAAAACCTGCTCCTCCTGTTACAACAACTCTGTTTCTTTCTGTTTGCGACATTATCTTTTCCTTATTTTAAAAAACAAGGGCGAGCGAGTCCGCGAAGCGGACGGAAAGCGAGCCCAAAACAAACAACTAGCCCCTTCCCTCAAGGGAAGGGGTTGGGGAGGGGTGATAAAAATATCTATAATTTTTTTCATTTCCCCCTTAAACCCTTTATATAAAATTCACATGCATGGGCTTTGAATCAACCTCTGTATTAAGTAAATCCTTACCCTTTTTGACTTCCCACAAAAATTCGTTGACTTTGTGTTGCAAACAAAGAGTTCCGCAATCAGTCCTTGCATCAAACCCACTTGATGCTATACGGTTCATAACTTCCCAGTATCTTTCACTTTGCCAGAGTTCCTTGAAAGATGTTTCGGTTATGTTTCCAATATGGAATTTATCTTTGTATTTGTCGTTAAAAAGCATTCCGCATGGAGCAACAAGTCCAGAACCGGACATTTGAAGAATAAAAGGAGGTCCAAAACATTTACAATAACTTCTTTTGCCCTTACTCAAAATTTTTGACCATTTGGCTTTTACCATATAAGTTTCTGTTGAAAGTTTTTCGGCATTTTGTAAAACACTAAACAAATTTTCGTCATACTTGTCATAATCAACGCCTAGAGAACTATCTTCATCGTCGGAACAATGTTTTATGACAAAATAATCTACCCCAAGTTTTTTGCCGAGTTCTGCAAGAGGAATCACATCTTCAATAAATTCGGGCATTAAAACCATTTGAAGTCCTATCGTAACTTCAAGATTAAGTTTGTTCTTTACCTCTACAGCTTTTTGAATTGTATTTACGACTTTATGGAAAGTTTTTTCGTCAACTCCGTGAATATAAGAATATCTTTCAGGGATTCCGGCTGAAATATTAAATCTCAAATAAGTTAAAGCAGGTAAAATTTCCTCAAGTTTCTCGTCTTTTAAGGCAAATCCATTTGTTCCGAGAGCCATATCCAAGCCATTTGATTTTCCTCTAAGAATTGCATCATAAATATGCGGCGATAGAGTACTTTCTCCGTCACTTACAAAGCTTACTGCCTTCACGCCTATTTCTGCCGCATCATCAAGAAATCTGAATATTGTTTCTTTGGAAAGGTTATAGCCTTTGTTTTCCTGAAGAGTTCCGTAACAATAAATGCATTTATATGAACAGGCTCTGGTTAAAGCGCAATCTATGGTTATCGGAGCAATTCTTTCGCCTCTTTTCCATGCTTCAATTCTTTCTTTGTGCCATAAAAGTTTATGACCATCNNTAAATTAAATTCAAATAACTTTTAATTGTTTGAAACAAAGATTTTAATGTAAGTGCTTTTGATTTTCCTCCTGACCTTCGATCAAGAAAATTAGGAACTTCTGCAAATAAATAACCTTTTTTTATAAGCTTAATAAGTAATTCTGTTTGATAAAAAAATCCCAAATTAGATAATTCAATATCATTAAGAATTACACGCCTGTAAAAGGTGGTTCCGTTATGATAATTAAATTTAGTAAAAAAAGTAATGTTTATGATGAAATTAAATATTGCGGAAATAATTCTTCTTGTTATTGTTCTAACCTCAAGATTGTGAATAAAAGGTACAATTATGTCAACTTTTTTCATAAGATCAAAATATATTAATGCATCATCGGGATCATTTTCATTATCAGCAGGAAAATAAACCACAACATCTTTTTCGGAAGATTTCATTCCATCCCAAACACTGCATCCAATTCCTTCAGGTTTTTCATGAGTAATTATTTTAAGATTATCAATATTTTTAGAAAGTTCCTGTACAATATTGGCTGTATTATCAGTGCTTCCATCGTTTATTATTATTATTTCACCATTAATTTTATGCTTATTTAAAGCATTTATTGTATTAATAACTGCTTTTTTGATGTTTTTTTCTTCATTCAAAGCAGGCATTATAACCGAAAGGGAATATTTTTTCATAATCAGCCTTAATAGTATTGTGTATAAATAATTTATAATATAATTTTATTATAATAAGCATAAGGGGGCAATTTTTATACATTGTTTATTTTATCTTTAATTTTTGGAATATTAATATTTATAATATTTTTAATTTTCCATATACTTATCTGGAGGGTTAAAAAACCAAAAAATGAAATAAATTTTTTATTTCTGCTTTTTATCTTTTTGCCTTTATTATTTACAGGAATTATTTTATTAATAAATTTTTTTAAAAATTTTACAAATAATAATCTTATATTTAGCACTTTTTTGCTGTATTTTTCTCTTTCGTGCGCATATATTCAAACTTATCCCGCGGCGCGAGCAAATGCTCCTTCTTTGCAAATAGTCTATTTTGTTTATAAATCAGGAGAAAAAGGTCTTTCTCAAGAAGAAATTACAAACAAATTTAATCTTAATAATCTTGTTTATGAAAGAGTAGAAGATTTGATTAAAGAAAATTTTATCTATCAACAAGATAATTCAATATTATTAACCCGAAAGGGGGAAATATTAGCAAATATATTCAGGATTTATAGAAAATTATACGGACTTGAATTTGGACAGGGATAGTTTTTAAATGAACAAAACAACTTTTTCTTTATTATTTTTACTTTTTTCGCCATTAATTTTAATGGTTTTTCATATTATTTTTATCAGATTAAACAAAAATATCTTTAAATTCAAAATTTCCAATCAAAATACAGCCATATTTTGTGAATTAATTTTGAATATTCCGATAATTTTTATATTTTATTCATTAAACAAGAGTTTTTCTGCTTTTGCTTATGCTTTTCTTGTTTATAATTCTCTGGGATATGCGTATTTTCATTTTTTTAACATGAGCGAAACAGCCCGAAGAATAAAAATTCTTCTTGAAATCAAAAAAAATAAAACTTTAAAAATTGAAAACTTAACGCAGGATTATAAAAGCGATTTTATGGTCAAAACTCGTTTACAAAGGTTACTTGAATTAAATCAAATTAAAAAAATCAATGAAAAATATTTTATTAAAGGCAAAATTTTACTTTTCGCAGCCATCATAATCAGGTTTTTAAAAAAAATTTTAAATTTATACAGCTTTTAGAAATAAACTCGTTTTGGTATAGAAAATAAACCCATGGAAAAGTATATACTAAAGTATATATAATATTATTTTTTGTAACAATTTTGTTTGAAAAAGCCATGTTTTTTAAACTTTTACGGGGAAAAACCGAAATATATATTATTAGATCGGATTAAAGGAAAATAACGGGTATGATGAATTATTTTACACAATATTTTATGTTTAATAACGATAAAAATAATGATGGTATTATTTCTTCACTGGAATATCAAAATTATTTAAAAACCCAAAATATGCCTTTAGGTATGGCAACAGGAGCTGTTACTATTTTTGAACAGGATGGTAGCGCCGGTTTTTCTAAACAGGAATTGTTTGATGGTTTTACATCATATGATAGTGATAATGATGGTACTTTAAGTTTCAGTGAAAATCTTGCTCTTCAAAATGACTTATCAGGAACAACAATAAATACAACAATAGATCAAAATAAATATATTTCATTGTTCTCTAATTCCATTAATTTCTTTAAATCCGCAGACAAAGACGGTAATACTGAAGTAACATTAACTGAAGTTCAAAATTATCTTAATGATAATAATTATGATCCTATTACCGCTGCAGCTTTTATAAATTTTTATAATTCAGGCGGAACCAGTTTTAACATTTTACAATATCAAAAAAAATCAATCGATATGGATTTAAATAAAGACGGTCTTTTAGACGCGGTAGAAAAATATGCATTAACTCAAGCGAATGTTTTAAAACCGCTTTCAAATCTTCAAATCAGCGCAAAAAAATTAGTAGCAGCGGTTGACGGTACAGAAGATAGTGATGGTACTGTTATTAAAGACGGTCTAATCAGCAAAGCTGAATATACAGAATATCTAACAAAACAAAGCATGCCTTCAGATATTGCTGAAAATCTTTTTAATACTTATAGTTTGGATGACACTTTATCAGCAGCAGGATTAGCTAACATTTATACAAATTTTGATGCAGACAGTGATGGTTCTTTAAGTTTTAGTGAAAGTCTTAATTATCAAAATTCCCTTTCTTCTGTTCAAATTGATCCTACAACAACATCTACTCAATATAATTCATTATTATCAAGCGCTTCTACTTTTTTCAAATCAGCAGACACAGACAAAAACGGAAAAGTTAATTTGGCTGAATATCAAAAAGTGCTTGAATTTAGTAATTATGATGTTAATGATGCTCAGGATTTTATAAATTTTTATAATCAAAATGGTGATGACGAAGTAGATATTTTAGAATATCTTGATAGATCAATAGAATTGGATATAAATAAAGACGGTAAATTAACTTCTGATACCGTTGATTCAGACGGACAATTCGTAGCCGGCGAACTTAATCCTTTTTTAAGCCTGTTAAGAAAACTTACAAGCATTGAAATTGGCGCAAAAAACTTTATTAAATCAGTTGACGGAACAAAAGATTCAAAAGGTGTAGTAACTAATCAAGACGGCTATGTTAATTATTCCGAGTATGTTACTTATTTAAATAATAATAAAATGCCTCAAAATATAGCATTAAATGCAATGAATCTTGCAGCAGATACAACCCTGGGTATTTCTTATGCTGATTTGGTAAGCGCAATGCAAGCTTCTGATGCAGATGCTGACGGTGCTTTAAGTTTTAGTGAACAACTTTCTTTTCAAAATTCAATTTCTAATATTAAGTTTGATACAACAATGGATCAAACCCAGTATGCAAATCTTTTTAAAGCCGGTAAATCTTTTATAGCCCTTGATCTTAATAAAGATGGCGATGTTGGTTTAGAAGAATACAGAGCAGCTTTATTAACACCAAATGCAAAAACAGGCGCAACACAACCTGAATATTATGCTGAAAATTTAATGATGCTTTTTGATCAAGAAGTAACAGATACAAACGGTTCAATCATTCAAGCAAAAGACGGTAAAATTAATCTTTTTGAATATATGCAAGGTCTTATGCAGTTTGATACAGACAGTAATGGTTCACTTAATGCGGCTGAATCATTAAATTTAAAAAACACCGTTGAAAATACAAAGTTATTTGATAATGTTAGCGAAATAATTACAGCAACTGATTATAATAACGATAAAATCGCCGGCATTGATGAATATAAAGATTTTCTTATTTCAGAGGGATTACCTGCTTATTTAGCAGATGAAGCTATTGTACAGTTTGATATAGATGGTGATGGCAACCTTAATCGTCTTGAATTAATGCAAGCTTATAAACAATTTGATATCAATAATAATAACGAGCTTGATGTTAATGAAAAATTATCTTTATATGAAGCACTTTCTCAAAATACAGTGAATCTTGGACTTAACCAAAGTAATATTAAACAATATACAAGAATGTTTGAAGAATTACAAAGCTACGTAAAAGAAAATGATAATGATAATAATTCTTTAATTAGTTCAACTGAATTAAGAAAATACTTTGCAGATAAAAATCTTCCTGATTATATTGCTGATGAAGCTATTACACTTTTCGACACAGCAAATACACTTGGAGCAAAAGACGGAAATCTTGATCTTCTCGAATTAATGAAAATGAACCTTACATACGATATCAATGCAAACGGTACACTTGAATTAAGTGAAGAATTGAATTTAGAAGAAGTACTCTCTGGCGTTACTTTAAATGCAACAGTTAGCAATGAAAATCAATATGATTCTATTTATTCTGAATTAAAAGGAATTTTAACCCAGTTTGATGCAGATCAAGATCAAGCTCTTAAAGAAGCTGAATTAAAAAATTATTTTGCTTCAAAAGGTTTTTCTGAAAATCTTGTAACTGGTCTTACAGGTATTTTAGCTTCTTATGATGCTAATAGTGACAGCGAAATTGATATTTTAGAATTAATGAAATCTTATATTGATAATGATACAGACGAATCAGGTAAATTAGAACTTAGCGAAGAGTTAACATTACAAAGTAGTTTAGCAGGCGTAACTTTAGATCCTAGTCCTGATACTTCAAATCAAAAACAATATCAAGGTCTTTATAATTACACAACACCAATAATTAATGCTTTTGACAAAACAAGCGATCAACAATTAAATGCTGAAGAATTAGGTAATTATTTTGTATCAAAAGGTTTCTCAGCTAGTCTTGCAGCGGAAGCTCTTAATATTTATGATTCAAATACAGACGGAAGTCTTGATGTTTTTGAATTATTAAAAGCAAATGTTGATTTTGACGTCAATACAAATGGCTCTTTAGAATTTAATGAACAATTGGTTCAATATGCAAGATTTGCACAGATAGATCTTTCTGCAGTGGCAGGAAATACCGTTCAAATTAACGGGAATTTTAATGCAGCATCAAGTGTACTTGCCGGTTATGACGTAAATAAAGATAATAATTTATCTCAAGAAGAAGCACAATCATTCTTTAAAACATTAGGAATGCCTGATTATGCTGCAAATAGCTTTGTAGGTACTTATGATACAGATCTGGACGGTAAATTAAACAATATTGAAATGATGAAAAGCTTTATTGACGCTGATAGCAATAAATCAGGTATATTCGAATTTGAAGATTATATGAATTTATTTAGTAATGTATCGGAAGCTCAAATTAGTGTAACTGCAGATAATAAAGCACAAGTAAATGCTCTTTGGAATACAGCAGTAGCAAATGTAAATTCTTACGATGCAAATGGAGATAAAAAATTATCTCAAGCAGAAGTAAGAAATCTGTTTAAAACAATAGGAATGCCTGATTATATGGCGGATACTTTTGTTAATACATATCAAAATGCAGACGGAACAGTAGATGCAATGAAGTTAACACAAGCATATATAGATGCAGATACAAATAAAACCGGAAGTTTTGAATTTGAAGATTATATGAATTTATTTAGTAATGTATCGGAAGCTCAAATTAGTGTAACTGCAGATAATAAAGCACAAGTAAATGCTCTTTGGAATACAGCAGTAGCAAATGTAAATTCTTACGATGCAAATGGAGATAAAAAATTATCTCAAGCAGAAGTAAGAAATCTGTTTAAAACAATAGGAATGCCTGATTATATGGCGGATACTTTTGTTAATACATATCAAAATGCAGACGGAACAGTAGATACAATGAAATTAACACAAGCATATATAGATGCAGACACAAATAAAACCGGAAGTTTTGAAACAGGTGAATTTATCGGTTTACTTCAAAATTTCTCAGGAATTGATCTTTCAAGTGGTTATGCATCTACAGCTATGTTATCAAATATTTACTCTGCAGCTACAGGAATGTTTACATACGATCTGGATAAAGATTGTTCATTAAGTACAAGCGAAATAGAAGCTTTCTTAGGGGCATCAGGATATACAACCACTCAAATTCAAAATGCTAAAATTAGTTTTGATATAAATAATAATGGAAGTCTTGATTTTGCTGAAATGTTAAAAACTCTTGAAAATTTTGATATAAATAAAAATGGTGTATGGGAAGCCACTGATGATGCAGCTTTAAGAATTTCAGTATTATAATTGAATCTTTAAAATAGTTTAATTACATAATCAATCATATTTTTAAATTTGATAACCATCGATAAAATCAGCATCATTCTGTTTTTTGAATACATGGTAAAATTTTCTTTGGTAATTGAATAATCGAATTCTCCCTACAACACGTATCAATAAAAGAAATTAACAAAAAACTTAGAAGCATTAACGATTTAAGAAACTGTATATCTCATCATAACCAAATAATCGGCTGTAAGATTGATAGAAAAGGCTACAGTAATCTGAAATTATGGGATGTTTATAAAAATATCATAGAAACTTTTCATCTTTTAGGCTGTGTTGACGTAAATTGGATGATTGGCGATATAAGCTGCTGTAAAAACGGCTCTTTTGAAACTCTTTATAGAGAACTTATAATGGCGTTGCATACAGGTATGAGGAAGGGTGAAATACTAAATTTAACCTGGGATTGTGTTAATTTAGAACGTAGATATTTAAGAATACTTAATTCTAAAAGCGGTAAACCCAGACACATTCCTATTAATGAAAAATTGGCGAATGAATTAAACCGGTTGTCAAGGCACAATAATTATGTTTTTGCTAATCCCGAAACCGGATTGCCATATGTAGACTTAAAGAAAGCATTTAAATCTGTAAAAGACAAAGCAGAAATAACTGGATTTAGGTTTCATGACCTTAGACATACGGTAGCTACAAGAATGGTCGCCAATGGTACAGATTTAGGTGTAGTAATGGAAATACTTGGTCATGCTGACATTAAAACAACTATGAGATATGCACACCCAGTAAGATATACTTGGGCATACAGATATAAGAATGACTTAAAGATACTCACATCCTGTGCCTGAAAGAAAATTAAAAGCAATTGAGGCATTAAACAACTATTAATTGCGAATAATGATGGGCATTAATCAGGTGAAATTAGCAGATAAATTACACAAATATTACACAAAAATACAAAAAGGGTTTCAGTTAAAATTGCTGAAACCCTTTGTATAACTGGTCGGAACGACAGGATTTGAACCTGCGACCCCTACCACCCCAAGGTGGCTATATACTTGCTTTTGCTGTCATTTATTTCGCTACAATCTACGAATATCAAGAAACTTCGTCTTGTTGTTGTTTATATATAAATACATCACATTAAGTGGAAAAATTGCTTACCCGTCGGGATTCAGTCGGCGGTTTTTTATAATTTTTTATAATTCATGAACTTAAGTAACGATTTTATCATAATCTTTACTATTTTTTACAATTAATCCCTTAAATAAAAATATAACCTATGTATTATAATTTTCATTGACATCGATAATCTATAGGTTATAATATATAAAGAATAAAATAATCCATGGGTTATTATTATGAACAACAATAGTAAAATGGCAAGAAAACATCTTGATGCAAAGTTTTCAGAAATTAAAAATTTAAATGTTTTTGTACGTCCTCAAAAAGGATGGATAAAGGCTATTCGTAATGCACTAGGGATGACTACAGCTCAACTGGCAAAAAGACTAAATATTGCTCAACCAAGAATTGTAGCGATAGAAAAAGATGAGGTGTTGGGAAATTTAAAACTTAATACTATAGAAAGTGTTGCAGAAGCATTAGGTTGTAGATTCGTATATGCGCTCGTACCTAAACAAAAATTAGAATCAATGGTACATGAACAAGCTAAGAAAAAGGCAATGACATTATTAAACGTTGCTGAACACACTATGAGGCTCGAGAATCAAGCTTCTGGCAGTAATACATATAGTGAAGTTAAAACTCTTGTTAATGAGCTGCTCAGCGGCTCCACAGCGAGATTATGGGATGAAGAATAATGGATAATTTATTTGAAGTTGATGAATCTTCAACGCCTTTAACGGAAGAAGAAAAAAATGAGTTGATTCCCACATGGATTACATTAAGAAAAGAGCTTAATGTAATTGAACGTGCAGGGATATTAAATGCTGAAAAATGGGTTTTTAGCAGAAAACAAAAAAATATTTTAACAGAAGATTTTATAAAAAAACTTCATAAAAAAATGTTCGGTGATGTTTGGAGTTGGGCAGGAAGATTCAGAACAACGGAAAGAAATATAGGAGTTCCTGCGTGGCAAATAATAACTGACATTAGAAATCTTCTTGAAGATACAAAATGCTGGATACAGAACAAAACTTACTCTCCTGATGAAATAGGGGCAAGGTTTCATCACCGTTTAGTATGGATTCATCCTTTTCCCAACGGAAATGGTCGACATTCAAGGTTAATGACAGATATTTTAATGAAAGATCTTGGACAACCTCGTTTTTCTTGGGGAGAAGGCAGTCTTATTGAAGCTTCCGAGTTGAGACATAAATATATTCAAGCTTTAAAATCGGCTGATAACGGTCAATTTTTATTATTATTAGATTTTATTAGGATGAAGTCAAAATAAAACCTCTAAGAAATATTTAGAAAATTAACAAGTGTTGTAATTGCTTAGCAAATTCACCTTTTTGTTGTTTCTGAAGTGATGTAACAATTTTGCATAATCTTTACTATTTTTTACATCCGGTTGTAATATCATATACCTTTAAGTATACCTTTGACTTAAAACGCTTTTATACACAGCCTTTTAACAGTTTTCATTTAAGTATACCTTTGGATACCTTAAAGTATACCTTTGTATTTTTCAAGGTAATACATACTTTGTACCTTTACCAGTTGTTCCAATTTTTTTTATAATACCTTTTTTAACTAATTTGCTGAGTTCTCTTGAAGCTATAAGCTTGGATATGCTAGATATTTCTTGCAATTCCTTGTTTGTTATACTTCCTTTGTCTTTTATATACTGAATAACTTGATTTTGTCGTTCTGATAATTCAATTTTTGTTACTTGTTGCCCCGTTGGAGTGCTTTTTCTGAAGTAAACAACAAAACCACCAAATTCTTCTTTAAATTCAGGTTCTGGAAGACTTGCATCCTTAAAAGCATTAATCATTCGCTGAATACCTGAACCGTATTCTTCAACAAATCCAGCTAAATATAAAACATGGAGTATCAAGGGGTTTCTTGTTACTGAAGGATGAGCTGTTTTAAGCTGTTCCATTGTTATACCATCAGCTAGTCCACCTATATTAAAGTACCAAATATAATCATCGAAAACCTTTATCTGGGTCTGAACGTTACATTTAAAGTAATCACGGTGAATAAGAGCATTTAATAAGGCTTCTCTTATTGCTTCAAGTGGATAATCCCAAATATCTTCTCTTTGGAGTTTTCCTTTAATTTCATAGCGGACGTTTATAAAATTCTTTATAGACTCTTCTGCTTCGTCTATCTGTTTAAACAGATTCCCTTCTATGCGTCTGTCTCCAATAATTGTACTTTCAGTTTTAAACCTGCCGACTCTTGTTAAAGCGTTTATAAAATGCTTTTGTGGGTCTTTTCCGAATAAAATTATTGCAGCATTAGTAATCTTGCCGTCAACAATGAGTTTAAGTCTTTCTAACACCTGAGAAACAGAGTCTGTAGTATCAAATGCTTTTAATCTACCGCTATTTACTGCCATTCTTGTAAATCTTTTAACAGTAGTTTCGTCAATTTCTTCTATTGAATAATCTCCGGCTAAAGCGTCCCAATTAGTTCCTTTGATAAAGAAGGCTTTAAGTTTTTCACCCTGCATTTCTCTTGTGGTGTTTCCAACTCTGTCATAATACTTTCCGTTGTATGATACCGGCATGGAAGATTTTTTAACTTCAATTTTAAGTATATTATTCCCTTCTGTTTCAAAATATTCTATAGAAGGATGCACACCAAGTTTATTAACGATTTGTTCCGTTATTTTCTTTATTTCTTCAGGTGAATATTCAATTCCAATAATTTCTTTGTTATCAGCAATACCCACGAAAACCACTCCGCCATTTGTATTAGCAAATGCCGACAAGGTTTTAAAAACTCCATCGGTGAATTTTTCTTTGTATTCTGTATTTTGGCTTTCATTATTTGTCAAAAAGTTCATATAAATTCCTAATCGTTTAATTTTTTATTAAAAACAATTTTTTCTAATATTCTCTTATATTCAATAAGCTTTTTGTTCACCTCAAGCCACCAGTATGAGAGACGCTGAAAAAGCTGAAACTATTTTAAAAGCTCAGATTTTACAGGGGAAATATGACCTTGCTGAAGGTAAGGGAGAAATGTTCTTCGATAAATTAGTTGCCGTGTTTGTTAAATACGGAGAAATAAACCGTATAGGCTGGCATAACGATAAATATACTGTTGAAGAAATTAAAAGACATAACTCCCTTTATGATTGAAAAATACAGGCTTTACAGAAGAAATAAGGGTATTGCCAATGCTACCATTAATAGAAATGTGTCTATTATCTCAAAAATGTTTAATATAGCTATAGACAACAGCTGGACAAACGATAACCCCTGTACTGCAAAGAAAGTAAAGCCTTTACGTGTTGATAATAAAGTTGAAAGATTTCTGTTTCCTGAAGAGGAAGAAGCTCTTATAAATAGCTGTATTAAAGA
>DNRP01000086.1 GCA_003499955.1 Cyanobacteria bacterium UBA9971 | reverse complement strand
ACGCATAAGACCTTATAGAGAGCTCATTTATTTGAATTTCCGTCATCTAGTCCTGCAAACTCCAGATAGTGGGCTTATCTTTTTGGTCTTTAAGAACTATATTTAATTTGCCCAGCTCATCTCTAATAAAATCTGACATAGCCCAGTTTTTTTCTTCTCTTGACTTTTGTCTTATGGAAATAACCAGTTCCATAAGTTGCGAAGAAAGGTCATCATTTAAAGTCTCTGATTTGGTTAAATCAAAACCAAGCACTGAAGATAATTTTAATAACAATGCAACACAAAAGGCACAGTTTTCAGGATGTTCAGATACCCTGATTTTTTGTCCCACACTTGCAATATCAAAAAGCACAGAAAGAGCTTTTGAAGTATTAAAATCATCATCCATAGCATTTATGAAAATTTTAATATTTTTTATTTTTAAATTCATCATATCTGCAGGAATTTTTTCTTCGAGTTCTTGCATTGTATCTATCTCATGGAAAGGAAGCTGACCGGTTTTTACGATCTCGTCTATTATAGGAATTATCAGTTTACCGGCTTCCTCCATTTTTTCTTCACCTACAGTATTTTTAATATCTTCATAAGCATTTCTAAGCCTTTTTACACCATTTCTGGCAGCTTTTAATGACTCGTCACTAAATTCCACAGGCATTCTGTAGTGATTTGTAAGTATAAAAAACCTGATAGTGTTTGCATCGTATTTTTCAAGCAAATCGTTTATTGTTAAGAAATTCCCGAGAGATTTAGACATTTTTTCTTTGTTTGTCGTTACAAATCCGTTGTGCATCCAGAAATTAACAAAATCTTTGTCAAAAGCTGCTTCTGATTGGGCTTTTTCATTTTCATGATGCGGAAAAATCAAATCCTGTCCGCCGGCATGAATATCAATCTGTTCGCCAAGATATTTTTCGGACATTGCAGAACATTCTATATGCCAGCCCGGTCTACCTTTGCCCCAAGGACTATCCCATGAAATTTCATCTTCGGTCTTTACAGCCTTCCAGAGAGCAAAATCAAGGGGATTTTCTTTCTTGCCGGAAGCTTCAACTCTTGCTCCCGACTGGAGATCGTCAAGGCTCTGCTTGCCTAATCTGCCGTATTTCTTGAATTTTGTAACCCTGAAATACACATCACCTTCGGATTCGTATGCAAAGCCTTTTTCTTCAAGTTTTTTTATTATTTTTATCATATCTTCAATTGTTTCTGTTGCTTTGGGTTCAATGTCGGGAGGTAAGACATTTAGAGCGTCCATAGCTTTTTGAAACTCTTTATAATACGTAGTTGCTAGTTCTTTTGGCGTTACGTTGTTTTCGCGAGCTCTGTTGATGATTTTGTCGTCAACATCGGTAATATTTCTTACGTAAGTAACGTCATATCCTTTAAATCTTAAATATCTTGACACCACATCCCACGTAATATAACATCTTGCGTGTCCTAAATGCGGATAATCATAAACAGTNNTTTTTGGGAAAGTGTATCATATATTTTCATAAGGTTTTTCCTTAAATAGCTTCTTTTATTCTTAATATAACCCTGTCCTTGCCAAGAAGTGAAACAATTACGCCCATGTCAGCGCCGTGTGTTCTTCCAGTCAAGGCGGCTCTAATTGCCCACATGGTCTGCTTTGGCTTCAAAGGCTTCATCATTGTTCTGAATTCGCCGAGCTGGTCATGAATTTTTTCAATATCGCCATAATCAATCCCTTCGCAAAATCCCAAAAACTCGCTCAGGACTTTTTGTGACTCCTCTGTATTCAAAACGGTTTCTTTGATTTCGTTATCGATATTTATACTATCACCAAAGAAATAACTAACGGCATTAGTCACTTCGCTTAATTTTACGAGCGGTTCTTTCACTGCATTTATAATAGTTTCAAGCTGTTCTTGCGAGTATACCGAAAGGTCAAATTCCTGCAAATAAGGCTTGAGTCTTTCCACAAGTTCAGAAACAGGCATGCTTCTTATATACATGCCGTTCATCCAATTAAGCTTGTCAAATTCAAACACAGCTGAACTTAAATGAATTTTTTCAAGGCTAAACTTTTGGATTATCTCATCAAGCGGCATAATTTCTTTTTCATCAGGCGATGACCAGCCAAGAAGCGCGAGAAAATTCACAAAAGCTTCCGGCAAATACCCCTGCTGAATAAATTCACTAACCGCTGTAGCCCCGTGTCTTTTGGAAAGCTTGGTTTTGTCAGGCGCAAGAATCATACCCACATGCGCAAATTCAGGAATTTTTGCCCCTAATGCTTCGTAAATCAAAATTTGTCTTGGAGTATTTGAGATATGGTCTTCGCCTCTGATGATATGACTCATTTTCATATCTATATCATCAGCCACAACAGCAAAATTATAGGTAGGAATCCCGTTTGACTTCATTATTACAAAATCTCCGAGCAAATTCATGTCAAATTCCACATCGCCCTTGATTAAATCATTAAATTTTAGTTTACGAGCAGGAACTTCAAATCTTATGACAGGTTTTCTGCCTTCCGCTTTAAATTTTTCGATTTGTTCAGGAGTAAGATTTTTGCATCTTTTTGAATATATAATTTGCTTTTTTTCTTCCTGCTGCAAGGCTTTTTCTGTTTCAAGCTCATCAGTAGTACACCAGCAGTAATAAGCATGCCCTGATTCAACAAGTTTTTCAGCGTATTGTTTATAAATATCAAGTCTTTCTGACTGCTTGTAAGGACCATAAGCCCCGCCGACATCTGGACCTTCATCCCATTGAAGTCCCATAGCCTTTAAGCTGTCGAAAATGTTTTGTGTATATGCTTCGTTTGACCTTTCGAGGTCGGTGTCTTCTATTCTTAAGATGAACTTTCCGCTTTGATTTTTGGCGAAAAGATAGTTAAACAAAGCTGTTCTTGCTGTTCCCACGTGAAGATTTCCCGATGGACTAGGCGCAATCCTAACTCTTATTTCTTGATTGGTCATTATTTTAATTTTCCTTATTACCTTTGTCATCCTGAGGAGCAAAGCGACGTGAGGATCTATCCAAATTACAATATTTGTTATAAGCGCTGGATAGATTGCCACGTCAGCCTTTCGGGCTTCCTCGCAATGACACTCTATGAATAGTTTTATCTTAAATATTTTATCTTAAAAGAATAAGGGAGTGAAAAATTTTTTCACTCCCTTATTTAAAATTAGTTTTTACAAAATCTATGCAAA
>DNRP01000156.1 GCA_003499955.1 Cyanobacteria bacterium UBA9971 | reverse complement strand
CCGCTTAAACCGGCAGTTATTGCAGCAGCTTCATCTAAAATTTTCTCTTTTTGTTCTTCATTTTCAAAAGGTTTATTTCTTGATTGTATTTTTAATATTTCCAGCCTGTCGTTTTTGCTACGGGCTGGATTAGCAATTTCAATCTGATTATCAAATCGACTTGTAAGAGCAGGATCTAAAATATCTAAACGGTTTGTTGCAGTCATAACGATTATTTTGCATTTAAGATCATTACCAAATCCTTCCATTTCTTTAAGAAGTTGATTTAAAGTTTGTTCGGATTCGGAATTTCCTTTTTCTCCGTCAGATGCACGTTTTTTGCCAAAAGCGTCAATTTCGTCTATAAATATTATTGCTGTTTTCTTATCAGAACTTTTTGCGGCGCTTCTTGCCTGTCCGAATAAATCTCTTACACGGGCAGCTCCAACTCCGACATATTTTTCAACAAATTCGCTTCCGGAAATACTAAAGAAAGGAACGCCTGCTTCTCCGGCTGTTGCTGTTGCCAGTAAAGTTTTTCCCGTTCCGGGAGTGCCATACATTAATATACCTTTGGGCGCTTTTCGTCCACTTTTTAAATATTCTTTAGGATTTCTAATGTAAGACAAAACCGTATCTTCAATAATTTCTTTTGCGTCTTTATTGCCGCCTACATCAGTAAATTTTTCTTTAGGAATATCAACCTGTTTAAACTGACCAGCTTGTGCTTTAAGCTGCTCTACAACATTGTCATGTTTGTCAAAAAATCTTTTTACATCACCACTTGTAACTAATATTGGTTTACGTTCATCTTTTTGTTTTCCTTCAATAACTTTTGCGGCAATAACAAGATCAAGCACTTTTATTGCTTTGCCCGGAAAATCACCCGCAATGTTTCTGGAGGATCTGTCCACAACTTCATTAATTGCATTATCAGAAATATTTATTCTTACAGGGCGATATTTACTGGTAACTTCACTACTTATTAATCTGTAGTCTCTTTTAAGCATTTGTTTGGTATCTTTTTCTGCAGGAACACTTAATTCTACTTTTCCAAACATTTTAAGTAAATTTTTATCAACATCTTTTAAATCATGTTTTAAAAGTATATCTTTCAATTCCACTTTTGACACCGTGTCATAGTCAGATTTATTCATTAATCCAACTATCTGAATGTTTTTACCTAAAAGTTTATTTTTAAATATTGCTTTTGCATTTTCAGTTTCAATAGAATTTTTCAAAAATCCTAAAAAATCCTGTGCAAATATTAATACTTTTGAATCCTTATTTTTAGCTGCTATATCCATAATGCCTTCTAATGGAATTTCAGGTTTTGAATGATCATAATTAAAAAATATTGTTTTATCAGGATTAAAACCTTCTTTTTTGTATTTTCCACTCTTAATATTACATTTAAATTTATCAACTAATAATTCAGGTTTCGCGGTTATATCATCATAAGTAACAATAGCATTTTTGTCAGCTCCCATTACTATTGCCAGATCATTTGCGTTACTGTTATAAAAAGGTATATTAAATGGCTTTTCTTGTCTTTTATACAAGTTGATAGAAGGTGTGTCTTTTAAAGTGGCAGGTAAATATTTATTAGGTATATCATTACCCATATCATCATAATCATGATTACCATGTTTTCCGCTGAAACCTATAAGAAAATTAGCTCTCAAGTTTTGAACACTCGGAGTTTTTAAGTCAAAATTCTGATTATTATGTTTTATATTTAAAGGTGTCATATTTGTTTCATTTTGAGATTTGTTTTTAACTTCATATGGTTGTACATTTAAATAATTAATTTTCATTCTTTAACTTTCCCTTCATCAAAAAATTTCGTCTTAATTTATAAAGAAACCTAAATAAAAAAATTGCCCTTTGCGTTTATATAATTTGTTTTAAAAATCCACATAAAGACCATTCTGAAAGGATTTTCAGGATTTAAAATTTAATTTAATATTTTTTAACAATTGGGTAGTAGCCTAATTGGACAAAAGTTCAAAAATTTAAAAAAGACGATATTTCTTCATCTAAAGCCTGTAAAACATCTTGAAAAGGTATTTTTTTGATAATTTCGCCTTTTTTAAATATATAAGCTTCCTGTTTTGCGCATGCAACACCTATATCTGCCGCTTTTGCTTCTCCGGGACCATTTACAGGGCATCCCATAACAGCAACCGTAAGTGGTATTTTGATATTTCTAAATTTTTCTTCAACTTGTTTTGCAAGATTGATTATGTCAACTTCACATCTTCCGCAAGTCGGGCAACTGATTAAATTAAGCCCTTTTTTACGTATATCAAGAGCTTTAAGTATTTCCCATCCTGCAAAAACTTCCTCAACGGGATCGTCTGTAAGCGAAACTCTTATAGTATCACCTATGCCTTGATTTAAAAGCACACCGATTCCTATAGAAGATTTAATTAAGCCTGTTTTTATGGTACCGGCTTCTGTAACCCCTAGATGAAGCGGATAATTAACTTTTTTAGCCATTTTTTTGTAAGCTTTAATCATAGTAGGAACATCATTGGCTTTTAAAGAAATTTTTATAAGGTCAAAGTCAAGATTTTCCAGTATTTTTACGTGTTTAAGCGCGCTCTTGACAAGATTTTTGTAAAGTTTATCAGGATTTACTGATAGCTCTTTTTCCAAAGAACCGGCATTAATCCCTATCCTGATAGGAATTTCTCTTTCTTTTGCGGCTTTAACAACTTTTTCAATATGCTCTTTGTTGCCGATATTTCCCGGATTTAGTCTTAATCCGTCTATGCCCTGATTAATGGATTCGAGAGCAAGCCTGTAATCAAAATGTATATCGGCAATTAGAGGGATTTTTATTCGTTTTTTGATTTCATTTATGGATTCCGCGGCTTCTTTATTAAGTATAGCAACTCTAATAAGCTCGCATCCTGCATCACTAAGCTTATGAATTTGTTCAACTGTTGCATTTACATCTCTTGTGTCAGTCGTACACATAGATTGTATTGAAATAGAAGCATTACCTCCTATTTCAACATTTCCGATTCTGATTTTTTTAGAAACTCTTCTTTTTTTCATTTTTAGCAGCTTATGGTTTATTTCAGTAAAAAGTTTAACACAAAAAAGAGGTCTGAATTTTCAGACCTCTTTTTAAATTAAGCTTTAAT
>DNRP01000127.1 GCA_003499955.1 Cyanobacteria bacterium UBA9971 | reverse complement strand
CCAATAAAAAAGCTATGTTCTTTTGCAAGAAAACATAGCTAGATAGGGATATGTGTATCGTCGTCTTCTAAGGAGTACATGTAAAAGTTTATCAGTCCAACTTTCGTATAACATCGTCTATATTTATGAAAGCGGAAAATATAATATTATCCATTGTGTTTATATCCAAAATGCTTTTGTTTTAAGAGTTTCCAACTTTAGTTCATGTCTTTTATCAAAAAAAATCCTAAAAAATTAATCATAAATTTGATTGATCAATGTTTAAATTTCTCCTACTTTTGTTTGATAAAAGTTAAAAATGATGCAAAAAATAATTAATTTTTTTATCACCCACCCCTACCCCCTCCCTCAAGGGAAGGGAAATAGTGTTATTTTGGGCTCGCCCTTTTTATTTTTTAAATAAGGAAATTTTTGATAAAATATAATCAAATATTTAAAAAAAGTTTTCGGAACAAACAAAATGCAGAAAAAGTTTATCAGCGTTCTTTTTAAATGCTGTAACGTCTACAACAGAATTTATGTAAATAAAGAAGGAACTGCCTACACCGGCAGATGTCCAAAATGCTTAAAATCGGTAAAGTTTCAAATAGGCGAAGGCGGAACTGATACAAGATTTTTTGAAGTCTACTAATATTTTACTCTTAAACTATTAAGTTTATTTTTCGCTCTGCCGCTTTGAATAATATCTGTTGCAATTATTATTGCTTCTTCAATAGAATTTACGGCATTCCCCACCCACAAAAGTGCCGCGGAATTGAGCAAAATTATATCCAGCTTTGCTCCTGAAATTTTTCCGTTAAATATATCTTCAATAATTTTTGCGTTAACATCAGGCGTATCACCCTGTATATCCGCTAAGTTAGCCTGCTTAATCCCAAAATCTTCAGGATGAATTTCAAAATTGTCTATTTTGCCATCATCAAGCCTTGAAATAAAAGTCTTTCCGCAAATACTAATCTCGTCCATCACGGGATTTAAGCCATTCACAACCATAGCTTTTTTACAACCGAGATTTTTAAGAGCTTCCGCAATTTTCGGGCATAATTCTTTCCTCGGAACACCAATCACCTGACCTGTCGGAAAAGCAAGATTAGTCAGAGGACCAAGAAGATTAAATACAGTTCTTATGCCGAGTTCTTTCCTGACAGCATTCACATGGGAAGTGCATTTATGGAAATAAGGGGCATGTATAAAAGCTATATTCTTATCTTTTAAGTTTTTTTCAACTTCCTGAGGGTTTGTTAAAAGCTCTATTCCTAGCGACTGAAGCACGTTACTGCTTCCACATTTGCTCGTAAATCCAAAATTAGAATGTTTTGCAACATTCAGACCCGCCGCAGAAACCAGAATTGCGGAAGCCGTTGAAATATTAAATGTATTTGTTTTATCTCCGCCTGTTCCGCAGGAATCCACTATATTTTCAAGTCCTTGCGTGTTTATTGTTAACGCTTTTTCTCTCATTCTTCGCGCAAATCCATATAACTCTTCGGAAGTTATTTCTTTTGTATTGAGAGAAACAAGCAAATCAGCAATTTGAGACGGAAAAACTTCTCCGGTGCTCATTAAATCTATTAATTCACCGGCTTCTTCTGCTGTAAGGTTTTGCCCTTTTTTTATTTTTATCAAATATTTTTTTATCATATTTTTATTTTATACCAAGTGAAGAAAAATTTTAAATAAAAAAGATGCTTTAAAAGCATCTTTAAAAAATCGGAGGAGGTGAGATTCGAACTCACGGTGCAGTTGCCCACACGACGGTTTTCAAGACCGTTCCTTTAAACCGCTCAGGCACTCCTCCAGATTAGTTTATTTCTATAAGGTACTATAAAAATTTTTGTTTGACTAGATGTGTTGAAAAAAACAGCAAAAAAAAAGTAAAGGGGGGACCTTTACTATTTTTGAGGTGAAAGAGGTATGTGAGGTATTGAGGAGATTAAATAAATTTTTTCCCTTACCCTATTTACCCTATGTGTCCTTAACTGTCACATACTCTTTCTTGAGAAGTAGTTTGTGTGGGGGTTTTTATTAAATTTTATTTAGTTTTGTTTTATACCCAAATGGTTCCTTGTGTTCTTGTTCTTGTAATTCTTTCAGTCGGTGTATCTATAACCTGACGTGTTTTGTTTAAGTCAGATGTCGGAGTCACAATATGCTGCTTTGTTTGTTTAAATCTGTCTACGTGACCTGAAAGATTTGTACTGCTGATGCTTCTGTTACCTGTATTTATATCTCTGGTGTTGAAGTCAACAGATGGAGTATGTATGCTTGTTGAGCGATTACTCATTGTCTGACTGCCGAAATTACCGGTTCTTGTGCTTGTACTTTTAAAATGTATGTTGTTTGAATGATGTGAATCTGCATTTCTAAAAATGTTATTTGAATGATGACCTGAATGATGATCAGAATGCTGTCCCGTTAAGGATAAGAAATTTCTACGAGTATCATGAATGCCATTTCTATTTACAGTTGATGATCTTCTATGAGAAATATTAGAATTTCCATTTGAGAAAATTGATGTCGAACTAAAATTAGATGATGCAAAAGGATTAAAACCGTAATTATTGTTTCCTAGTAGATCTACATTTGCACCGAAAGGAGATGTCATTATTTGATCCATCGGTACAAAGGAAGCACCTCTGGAGGCAAAATTAAGACCTTGTATTCCGTTATTTGCTCCTATGTAATTATTTGATGAAAAACTTGAACTGAATAATGAAGGTTCTCCCCATATAGAAATATGGTTTGATTGTTGTCTTTGGGCTTGACCATATCCGTAGTAAGCCCCTCCCCCCGAGTTGTACATTGAGTTAATTCTTGTAATCGTTGTCATAATCTACCTCTTCTCTTTTCCCCAATTTATTTTATATTAAGTATGCTAAAATTCCCCCGAAATTAGCATTTAAACTTCGTTTTTTGGTATAAAAATAATAACTAACCTGTTTTTAATGGTTAATGTTTAAATTTTGATGTTTTTGAAAAACTTTTTTACTTTTCCCCTAATCCCTAAGTGTAAAAATTATTTTAAACCCGGAATTAATTTAATTAATGTAAAAAACTTTTTATCCCCCTTAATTATCACCCTTGTTTTGTTACCCTTGTTATTCACCCCTTGTACATATATAAAAACATGAAGTTTTAAAAAATTGCTATTTTTATAAAAACAATTTTAGAAATTTTTTTAAGAATCTGTGAATCTTTAGTATTTACAAGGGTTTTGGGGTTAAAAAATATTTTTTAATTTAAATTTATACGAAAGTGCCATCAAGACTTGACTGTCATTGCGAGGAGCTTGCGACGAAGCAATCCAAATGCAAAAACCTTCTTGGATTGCCACGCTTCTTCGTTTTATCTCAGTCACTCGCAATGACAACTACTCTATAAATTAATTAGAAATTCGCGTTATTTACGCGATGCTTTCAAGGGCAATATTATTACTGCTGTAAATTATCTCGATATTATCAAAACTAAGTGTTTTTATAGAGTCTTTAACTTCTTTATTTCCAACTATTATGTATATTTTTTTATTGTTTAAATCCAGAAAATGATATGTGCCAATAATTGCGCTTACTTTAATACAATCAAGGAAATTTATTTCTGTAAGATCCAGAATAATATTTTTATCCAGACTTTCTGAAATAAGCAGCTTAATTTGGGCAATAAGACAGTTAATATCTCTGTTTCCTGATTTGACAGGTTTAAGCAGAGAAATATTTTTTCTTAGGTTAGTTAAACATAAATTCATAAGCTTTTATACCGATCCTTGAAAATTCTCAGAACATAGGCTGTATTTGTATAATCGGCATATTGTTAAGAAACTTTAATATTTCTTAAGGCTTCTTAATAATTTCGTCTGTTTGATGTAAAAAAAGATATAATACCAATTTGCAATCAAAGCTTAACTGTCATTGCGAGGAGCTTGCGACAAATATTATATTTTAATTCTTGCCATGCCGGTTTTTATGGCTGTTTCTGCAACGGCTTTTGCGACGGTGGGAGGCACTCTCAAATCCAGAGCATGCGGAATTATATATTCAGGATTAAGTTCATGCTCCTCAATTAAATTCGCTATGGCATGAGCCGCGCTTATTTTCATCTCATCAATAATTTTTTCCGCCCGAACATCCAGAGTCCCCCTGAATATTCCCGGAAACGCCAGAGAATTATTTACCTGATTTTTGTAGTCGGATCGTCCTGTCGCGACAATAAAAGCTCCCGCTTCAAGCGCGTCTTCAGGCATTATTTCAGGGACAGGATTTGCTAGTGCGAAAATAACGGCTTTTTTCGCCATTGATTTTATCATTTCGCGATTTACAACATTTGCCGCCGAAAGACCGATAAAGAAATCAGCGTTTTTTATGACATCTTTAAGCATGCCTTTTTCTTTGTCAGGATTGGTAATTTCCGCCATTTCCCGTTTAAAAGGATTCATTCCTTCGATTCTTCCGTCAAAAATTGCGCCTGTTCTGTCGCAAAGAATAAGATTTTTAACGCCATAATTTAATAAAAGCTTTGAAACTGCTGTTGCTCCCGCTCCTGCTCCGTTTACCGCAACTTTAACTTCTTCAACTTTTTTACCTGTTAGTTTAAGAGCGTTTATAAATCCTGCAAGAACCACAACCGCTGTTCCATGCTGGTCGTCATGAAATACAGGGATATCAAGCTTTTCAATGAGAGCTTTTTCAATTTCAAAACATCTCGGCGCGGAAATATCTTCAAGGTTTATCCCGCCTAAAATAGGGCTTATTTTGCTTATGAGATTTATTAATTCTTCTGTATTTTGAGTTTTCAAACAAATTGGCATGGCGTCAATTCCGCCCAGTGTTTTAAAAAGT
>DNRP01000130.1:19141-29283 GCA_003499955.1 Cyanobacteria bacterium UBA9971 | reverse complement strand
GGTTCTCCGTTTTTCATCGGAAATGGACCGGTTAATTTAGTTGTGCCGGAAGGAGCTGCACAGTTACAATTAGGAATTAATGATAATTTGTTCAGAGATAATTCCGGTTTATTTATAGTTAAAGTAAATATTAGTAATTAAAAATATATAAGATTCACGAAATAGAGGATTCCTAATTATACTTTATATTATCTTAATTTCACCCAATTTGCTTTACGAATACGGATATTTTCAGGAGTAATTTCAAGTAACTCGTCTTCCCCGATGTATTCAAGACAATCTTCAAGCGACATGATCCTTGGAGTGGAAAGGGTCACCATTACATCAGCCGTCGCGCTGCGCATATTGGTAAGTCTTTTTGTTTTGCAGACGTTAACCATAATATCTTGCGGTCTGTTGTGTTCGCCCACAACCATTCCCCTATAAACCTTTGTTTTTGGGGTTACGAAGAAAAGTCCTCTGTCCTCGAACTGTTGTAAAGCATAAGGAATTGCCTCACCGTTCTCAAAAGCAATAAGGGAACCGTTTCTTTGTTTTTGAATATCGCCAACAAGCGGTTTATATGAATCAAAATTGTGATACATAATCCCTTCACCGCGGGTCATCCTGATAAATTCGTTTCTGAAACCTATTAAACCTCTTGCCGGAATAATAAAATTCATATTCGTACGTATTCCGTTAGAAATCATATCAAGCATTTCAGCTTTACGCCATGCCAATTTTTCTATACAACTTCCTGTAAATTCGTCAGGAACATCGATTAATAGATTTTCAAAAGGTTCTTGCTCTTCGCCATTAATTGTTTTAAAAATAACTTCAGGCTTGCTTACCTGAAACTCATAGCCTTCGCGCCTCATTGTTTCAATAAGTATTCCAAGGTGAAGCTCTCCACGCCCGCTGACTTTAAAACACTCTGTACTGTCTGTATCTTCAACTCTCAAGCTGACGTTTTTTTCCAGTTCCTGATAAAGTCTTTTTCTCAGTTGGCGGGAAGTAACGAATTTCCCTTCCTGTCCGGCAAATGGCGAGTCATTAACCGAGAAATTCATTTTTAAAGTAGGCTCATCAACATTAATCAATGGCAAAGCTACAGGCTCTTCAATGGATGAAATAGTTTCGCCTATTTGAATATCAGGAAATCCTGCTATGCCAATAATATCTCCGGCGTATGCAGTATCCAGATATGTCCTGTCAAGACCTTCAAATCCTATGATTTTAGATATTCTGCCTCTTACAATATTGCCATCTCTTGTTATTAAGCTTGCCTGCTGGTTATTTTCTATTTTGCCGTTGACTATTCTGCCTATAGCAATTCTTCCCAGATATTCGCTGTAATCAAGAGTGGTCACATGAAACTGTAAGTTACTGTTAATCTTGCCTGTTGGCGGTTTTATATTGTTGATTACAGCATCAAACAAAGGCTTAAAGCTGTTACTTTCTTCGTCGATTTCATTTTTTGCAACTCCTGAAATTGCGTTGGTATAAACCACGGGGAAGTCGTGATGCTCTTCTTTGTCCGTAAGCTCAAGGAAAAGTTCAAATACTTTATCAAGAGCCAAATGAGGATCGGCGCCCTGCCTGTCAATTTTATTTATTACCACAATCATTTTCAGCCCTAATTCGAGAGCTTTTGAAAGCACAAAACGTGTTTGAGGCATAGGGCCTTCCGCAGCGTCAACAATAAGTAAAGCCCCGTCTACCATGCTGAGTACACGTTCTACTTCTCCGCCAAAATCCGCGTGTCCGGGGGTGTCCACAACATTTATTATGTAGTCGCCATAGTTAATACATAAATTTTTGGAAAGAATAGTTATCCCTCTTTCTCTTTCGAGATCATTTGAGTCCATAACTCTTTCCTGAACGACTTCATTCTCGCGAAAAACGCCGCTTTGTCTTAACATACAGTCAACCAGCGTTGTTTTTCCGTGGTCAACGTGCGCGATTATTGCTATATTTCTTAATTTTGAAATGTGGTTTTTATCTGTCATCTGTAAACTCTTCCTGCACTCTTCTCATAATCTCTTTTATTTCGATTACGCTTTAAAAAAAACGTGAAATTTTTTGTTTATTATTTAAATTTACCAAAAACTTGCCTGTCAGGATAATCTTAATACTAATACAGCTAAAAATCAAAAAATATCACCGAACCAAAGATTAAAATTACTGGATTTGTATATTTAATTCATCGAATTTTCTTTTTAATCTGAGATTAAATTCTCTTCCCACAACCCATTGTTTTATAGGCTTTGTTTTAATCCTTGATTTTATGATTATTGCGGCATCGTTAAACTTGTCCAGCCCCAAAATTTCAATAGGCTCCAATATATCGTGTTTATGTTGGGAATTATTTTGTAAATCTTCGCCAATGCCTTTGATGATTTCAATAACATTATCAATATTTTCTTTTGCAGAAACGCCTGTATCAAAGACGGAATAAGAATAATCCTTTGTCATGTTGGTTATTATATCTATTTTTCCGTTTCTTATAAAATGAACACTGCCTTCAACATCTCTTAATACGACCATTTTTAAATCGACTTTTTCGACCAAACCGCTTTTATCACCGATTTTTATAACATCGCCGACCCGGATTTGATCACCAATAAGTATAATAAATCCGCTTATAAGATCTTCCACCAGTCTTTGTGAACCAAAGCCTACTGCCAATCCGACTACTCCGGCTGCTGCAAGCATAGGACCTATATTAATTCCCAATTTTTCAAGAATTATCATTGAACCTACCGCTAAAATTAAAACATCAAGAATTGATTTAGTCATTGTGCGCAATGTATGAACTCTTTTTTCAAGCTCTGAATCGTAATTTGAGCTTACAAAGTTTTTTATCAGCTTTTCTGTAAAGTTGTCTACAAGTTTTAAAGCCAAAATCATCAAAATAACAACAAAAATTATTTTTAATCCGCTTGTTAAAGCCCATTTGATGAGCATATCCAGATAAAGTTGTATGTGCATAATAATTATTTCCTCCAGCATTTTAAAGAATAATAGAAAAATTTTATCACCCATCCCCAACCCCTTCCCTCAAGGGAAGGGGCTAGAGGGTTATTTTTGGCTCGCTTTTCGTCGCCTTCGGCGACTCGCTCGCCCTTGTTTTTTAGCAATTGTAATGTTAATAAATAAAATCATAGCGTAAAAATAAAAATTTATTGACTGACAAATCCTGAACCCTGAAAAGTTCCGCGTCTTTGAAGTTCCCTGTCGATAAGATTTAAAACCTTAAATTTTTCAGGCAACCACTTTGGAGCCACAAGAATTTTTTTTAACCCGTTGCCCGCAAGTCTATGGATTATAGTTTCTTGCGGTAAAATTTCCAGATAATCGCACACAGTATCAACATAATCTTCCGCAGAAATTGGATTAAATTCACCTCTGTTATACATTTTTTCAAGTTCGGTATCTTTTAAAGCGCATAATAAGTGAATTTTTATTCCATCTATGCCTAAATCCGCAAGAACTTTTGCAGTTTCAAGCATTTCTTTCCGTGTTTCTCCCGGAAGCCCTAAAATTACATGAACGCAAATTTTTATGTCTTTCCCAACTTTTCGGGTAAGTTCGTAAGCTTTTATGAAATCTTCGGCGGAATGCCCTCTGTTTATAAGCTTTAAAGTCTTGTTATGAATGGACTGCAAGCCATATTCAACCCAGACTTCATATTTTTTCAGGGTGTCGAGGTGAGGGGGCTTCGCCCCCTCACCGATTATTCCCCCCCTCCCTTGAGGGAGGGGGCAGGGGGTGTGTGATAAAAAATTATTACTAATATTTCTTTCTGCATAAGAGCTTATAAGTCTGATTTTTTCTTCATTCACGCAGTCGGGACGTGTTCCTATAGAAAGCCCGACCACTTCGGGATGTGAAACAGCTTCATCATATAAAGATTTTAATTTTTCAACAGACGCATAAGTATTGCTGTAAGCCTGAAAATAAGAAATAAATTTTTCAGCGCCAAACCTGTCTTTTAATTTTTTTATACTGATATCTAACTGTTCATTTATTGAAAGCTGACCGGAATGCGCTTGAGAAAAAGATCCCCCGTCTTCGCAAAAAATACATCCGCCTGAAGATATAGTCCCGTCCCTGTTCGGACAACTAAAGCCGGCATCCAGAGTTACTTTATAAACTTTGCAGTTAAATAACTCTTTTAGATGCTGGCTATATTGGGTGTATCTTTTTGAAGAATCTTTATTAGATATCAAATAAAAAATTTTCCCTATTGAGCATTTACCTGATCTTTTGGTGGCGGATACACATAATGCTCACCGCAACCGGGGCATATGACTTCCTGTTGTTTGCCTTCTTCAATCGTAACAACTTCAAAAAGGGTTTTGCAGGAAGATGAACTGCATCTTATCGCCCATACAGGTCTTACAATTCTTGCCATAGTAATAACCTTTCATTTAAGTGATTAATAACAAGACTATTTTAGCAGATTTATAGAGTTTTGCTCAAGTTTTTTATATTTTATACCATTTGTTTAACCATGTCAGAAACCCAAGGAACTCTCCCAAATCTTCCGGTAAAAGCATAGAACATAAGGTAACCGTAAAGGATAATTAAAGCAAGTTGATATAAAGGAAACCCCATTATTAGGGGATATAATATTGGATAATAAATAATATCTTGAATAATATTACCGATGAAAGGAATAATCCCAATAGTATTGTAAATAATGCCAATTAATTTATCGAAAATAAATATCAATATTGAAATAAAAATTGACTGAAAAATGTTGAATCTTGCAAAAGAAGATAAAGATTTTCCTTTTATATGACTAACTATTAGCCAGCCTAAGCTTATCAACCAACCCCAGAATGGAGCATACACTAAAGTACTTAGTACTCTGTCAGGCATATCTATATATTTCTTTTTAGGCTTAAAATCTCTATATCCTCTCATTTTTCATCCTCGTCATTTAGTTGTTTAATCGCGTTTGTTGTGTATTCTTCAATTGCTTCGGCATATAAAAGGTTAATTTCGTTATTTTCAGGCTCTAATTTGCTCGCAATTCTGTAATGATTAACGGCATCTTCAAGATTGCCTTTTAATGTTAGGGTATTTCCCAATGCAAGATGCGCCATAGTGCTTTTATCATCTATTTTAATAGCTTTTTTATAATATTCAACGGCTTCATCATAGCGATTTTCTTCAGCCAGAGTATTTGCAAGAATAATATAAGTCTTTACATCATCAGTATTAAGAATTATCGCCTCTTTGTAATAATTAATCGCTTCTTTTACATTGCCCGATTCAGACTTGGAAATTCCATAACATAAGTAAATTTTATGATAATTAGGAGCGATCTTCATTGCTTTTTCATAATATATAAAAGCTTCTTCAAATTTTTTTAACTCGGAATAGTTATTAGCAATGCAGATAAGTGATTTATAATCGGTTTTATCCAGATTCAAAGCTGTAAGATATTCTTTTATAGAGGTTTCTAATTCGGAAATTTCCTGATAAACACTGGCAAGATTTATATGGTATTCTGCATTGTCAGGATTGATTTTGATTGCTTTTTTATAATTATCAATAGCTTCGTCATATTTTTNNCAGGATCAATTTCTTCAGCTTTTTTAAGATAATTCTCGGCTTCAGCCGCTTGTCCGCTTAAAAATAAAATACTCCCGAGACTAACCATTGCATCTGTGTTTTCAGGTTCTATCCCAAGGAGTTTTTTATATATATTTATAGATTCTTCGTATTTTTTTTCAATAGACAGGATGTTTCCTAACATAAAATAAGATTCAGTGTCATTAGGATTTTGCTGAATCTTTTTTTGACAATCTTTTGTTGTTTTTTCAGGATCAAAATCCTGATTGTTATAAGGATTGTTCATAATTTATTTTTTATACAGGTTTCTGTTCTTGGCTTAGAATCCTGTTTCCGAGATAACAACAGCTATTTTTATAAAAACTTCGACTTATGCCCGAAAACAAATTTAAATTGAGTATACTATTTTTTCTATACCAATTCAACTAACCTTCAAAAATATATGAAATTAAAGCATTTTCTCTTGCTTTTTTAACAGCCTGTGCAAGGATTCTCTGGTGGAAAGAGCAATTTCCTGTAATTCTTCTTGGAATTATTTTTCCTCTTTCGGTTAAGTATCTTTTTAGCCTGATTGTGTCTTTGTAATCAAGATCATCGATTTTGTCTGCGCAAAAACTGCATGGTTTAAATTTTCTTCTGTCTCTTGGGTTCATTCTTTATATTTCCTTATTTATGTGTGAGGTACGTTTTTCTAATTATTAATTTTTATTTTGTCATCCTGAGCAAAGCGAAGGATCTGTCCCTTTTGGAATTATAGCTTACAATTGTTATTTGGATAGATTCTTCGGGTTAAAACCCTCAGAATGACAATTTCTTAAAAAGGGATTTCATCTTCTCCGATTAATTCGTCAGAGCTTGTGTCTTCTAAAAAACCAAGGTCGTTTGCAACAGATTCTGTTTCTTCAGAAGAGCCTTCTTGAAGAGAAGCTCCGATAATTTCCAGCCCCTGCGCGTTAATTTCCACTATTTTTTTCTCAACGCCTGACTCTGTTTTTACCGCGGCAGTTTGTAACTTACCTTCAACAACAACGCTTTGATCTTTTTTGACTGAATTCGCTGTTGTTTCGCCAAGTTTTCCAATTGCGAAAACTCTTACCAGTTTTTCTTCATTTTCAGCGCCGATATTAATTGTAAAAGAGGTTATAGGCAAATTAGTGCCTGTAAATCTTTTTTCGGGATTTCTGACAACTTTTCCTGTTACAACAATTTTGCTAAGGCTGCTCATAATTTTTCTCCATTTTTTATTTATGTTCCCAATTTTATTTAAATTAATAAAAATTCAAATTGGGGCAAAAGTTTAATTTGCAGACATTGCAGAACGAGAAGCTGTCTTAGCAGGTTTTTCTTTTTTTATCAGCACAAAACTTCTTAATACTGTTTCGTTTAATTTTAAATATCTTTTTAATTCGATAATTTTTTCAGCGCCGATTTCAATATCGAAAACGACATAAAATGCGTCTCTGTTTTTAGCAATATCATAAGCAAGTTTTTTACGACCAATTTTATTGGTGATTAAAATACTGCCGTTAAAACCTTTAATTGCATTTTCTATGCTTGCAATTGTTTGATCAGAAGATTCTATATCAAATCCTGTTTTCAGGATACAAAGCAATTCGTATTTACGCAAAGCCGTTTATACCTCCATTTTTTTACTTAAGATTACTCAAGTTTTAATATTATCATGAACAAATTTTTTTTGTGAATAGATAATTTATAAATAATACTCACCTTCAAAAACAAATTTGCTTTTTCCTGTCATAAAAACGCTTGCATCAGGAGTTTCTTTGTTCCATTCGATAGTAAGACTTCCACCGGGCAAGTCTGCCTTAATCGTATCATCCGTCAAATCATTAAGAATAGCGGCGACAGTTGACGCACATGCGCCTGTTCCGCAGGCTAAAGTTATTCCGCAGCCTCTTTCCCAAACATCAATTTTAATATTATTTTTTGAAAGGACTTTAACAAATTCAACATTTGTTTTTTCAGGAAACATATGGTGTACTTCGATTTTTGAACCAAATTCGCGTGCAAGCGAAAAAGTATCGTCTTCTGTAAAGATTACACAGTGCGGATTTCCCATGCTTACAGCCGTAATATTAAATTCTTTTCCTTTAATTTCAAGAGGATAATTTATAACACAATCCAAATCTTCAACTAATACAGGAACTTTTTTAGCCTCAAGAATAGGTTTGCCCATATCAACTCTTACTTCGCCGTTGTCAAGAATTTCAGGAGTAATTGTTCCTGCAAGTGTCCACACGGTAAATTTTTTCTTGTTTATTATGACTTTTTCATAAACATATTTGGCGAAGCAACGAATTCCGTTTCCGCACATCTGAGGTTCAGAGCCGTCGGAATTAAAAATTCTCCAGCTTATGTCAGTATCAGCTTTGACATCAGTTGGATTTACAATTATTAATCCATCTGCGCCAATTCCAAAGTTTCTGTCGCACATTTTTTTTGCGAGTTCGCCGTATTGTAAGTTTTTCTCGGAAACATCTTTTCCGTCAACGATTATAAAATCATTTCCAAGCCCGTTCATTTTTGTAAATTTTATTGTGTTTTTAATCATTTGTATTTCCTTTTGTTTTTAATATTTTTTATTATAACTCGAACTATTATTTAGCAATTCAGCTTCCTTAATTGTTTTTATTTATATATAAGCAAAAAGGATAAGGATTTATGCCAGAAGCTATAAGCTCGGTTAAGGTTTACAAACCTGCTTTTAGCAGTAACAATATAATTAAAAGTGCGATGATTCCTGAATCACCGCAGGATAAACTTGAGATTGCCAACAAAAACTTAAATAAAGAAGAAAAAAAATCTTTTTTGGGGAGATTCGGAATTGATATTGCAGCTTTTACAACAGGAATAGTCGGTATTGGTACTGCCCTAAAAATGCATAAAGTTAATAAATATTTAAATCAAATAGCATTTAAAGACAGTTTAACCGGATTATTTAACAGGAGATATTTAGATAAATATTTGCAAGATGCTGTTATTAAAGCTGAAAAAAACGGCACGGAACTTCATTTTTTTATGATTGACATAGACAAATTTAAAAATGTTAATACGGCTCTTGACCATGACGGAGGAGATACTGTTTTAAAACGCTCTACTGCTGTTATTTCCCAGGTAGTGGATAAATATAATACTCAAGATAAAGAATTATTATTTGCACGCTATGGAGGAGAAGAATTTACTCTTATTGTTAAGGGAACTTCAAAAGACGAAGCAATGAGAATTGTTGAAGAATCGCGCTCTGTCGTAAATAAAGATAAAGAACTTAAGGCTCATGCAGAAAATTTAGCAACTTATTTTTCACGCGAAATAAAAAAACTGGAAAAACTTAAAGATGAAAGACCTCTTTTAGCTGAAGAAGCTAAAAAACTTAAAGAATTAAAAAATTCAGGATATGAAATTGTAGAAAAAAATGACGGACTTACAATAAGTGCGGGGATGTGCAGTTTTAAAGACCACGATAAAATTATAAAAATACCTCATGATGCTCTTATATTGGCGGATTTATCGTTAGGACGCGCTAAAAATACTCGCAACAGTCTTTGTATTGCAGAAACAGAAGAAGTTGTAAAATATGCCAAATTTAAATTAGAGAATGCAGCTAACGGAAAAGCAAAATTATCTGCTGAAGAAAAGTCGCATCTTGAGAGCCTTATAAAATAAAATCAGGCAGCCAGCTAATTGCTTTTTACGCTATAATTAATAAATTACAAATTTAAAAATTTATTAATTAGGAGCTGTTAAAATGAAATTTTCCCATACAATGATAAGAGTAAAAAATATTGATAATTCTCTAAAATTTTATAAAGAAGTTTTAGGCTTGAAATTACTCAAAACAATGGAACTGGAAGATGCGACACTTTATTTTGTTTCTGACGAACAAGAATGCTGCACGATAGAACTTACATATAACCATAAACTTCCTGAAGCTGGATATAACCACGGAAATTACTTCGGACATCTGGCTTTTGATACGGATGATATGGATAAATTTTCTGAAACAATGAAACTTCACGGACTGGAATACGTTTACCCTCCTTTTGAAATTAAAAAAGGTACTAAAATAGCTTTTTTGAATGATCCTGACGGATTTCCCATAGAAATAATCGAGAGAAAATAAATTTTAAAAATATTTCTTCTTAAAAAATTTTTATACCAATAAACCTAATGCATGTAATCGGTCGATTTCTACCGGTGGCTAATTGTTGCGTTTAAATGCTGATGCTAATTTTAGTTTGTTAGTTTATTAGTCAAAATCCAGGAGGTTTTTTAATGAGAATCGCGCAATTTGCCCCTTTATGGGAAACAGTTCCCCCTAAAAAATATGGTGGAACAGAACTGGTTGTATACGTATTATGTGAAGAACTTTCCAGAAGAGGGCATGAGGTTACTTTATTCGCCTCCGGCGATTCAAAAACTTCCGCAAATCTTGAAGCCATAATTGAAAAACCTATGAGGGAAGCTGGAATTTTAAACGTTTCATGTTATGAAAATATGGCAATGGCAAAATTAATTGAAATGAAAGATTCTTTTGATATTGTTCATAACCATCTTGG
>DNRP01000130.1:0-19067 GCA_003499955.1 Cyanobacteria bacterium UBA9971 | reverse complement strand
AAGAACCTGACAGTAATAATCCTTATATTGCTTTTTTAGGAAGACTTTCTGAAGAAAAAGGCGTTCATCATGCCATAAGACTTGCAAAAGAAACAGGTAATAAACTTATTATTGCCGGTAAAATCGATGTGAATGACAGGGCGTATTATGAAAAAGATATCAAACACTTGATAGATGGCAAACAAATTGTTTATATCGGCGAACTTGGTCACGATGACAAAGTAGAACTGCTCAAAAACGCTTTTATGACAGTACATCCTGTAACATGGCCGGAGCCATTCGGATTGGTAATGGCGGAATCCATGGCATGCGGAACTCCTGTTCTCGCGCTTAATCAGGGTTCTATCCCGGAAGTTATAAGCCATAAAGTTACCGGCTTTGTTGAAGAAGATATCGAATCACTTATAAAACGCGTTAAAGAAGTTGAGAATATAGACAGATGGGCTTGCAGAAAACATGTTGAAGATAATTTTTCCGCTGAAAGGATGACAGAAGGTTATCTTTCGGTATTTAGAAAAATGATAAGCAGCCGAATTAAAAACTTGGAAACTTCGGGAGTATAAAATGGCAAAAGTTTTAACATACACTGTAGATTACTGCCCTTACTGCAAAAAAGCCAAAGCCCTTTTGAGAGATAAAGGCGTGGATTTTGAAGATATTGATATTACCGCTAATGAAGATGAAATGAGAGAAAAACTTTCAGGAATAACCGGCGGAAGAACAACAGTGCCGCAGATTTTCATAAACGGCGTTCATGTGGGCGGATATACAGATTTAAAAGCATTAAATGACTCGGGTAAACTTGATGAAATGCTTGCTCAATAATTGAAAAATCAGTTAATGCAAGTTTTGTTTAAAAGACCAGAACACCCAATGTGTACTATTTAACATCCAGAAAGTCAAATTTAAACCGACAAGGTAAGCTGACCATAAAACTGACGGAATTATTAAAAGTGCTGCGGGTATGGTTATTTTATAAAATTTGTATAGCATCAGACATAGAGACATCCATAGCAATATGGAAATTATAAGCCCGCCTATTGTTGATTTTAAGCCAAAAAACACAGGCACCAATAAAATATTGAGTAAAAGTTGACTGCCAAATATTATCAGCGCAAACTTTTTACTGACAGGACTATCTTTTTGTAAGACAAGATATAAAGAAACTCCCATTAACAAGTATAAAATTACCCAAACTCCTTGAAAAAGCCAGTCAGTCGGAGTTAATGCAGGCTTAAAAAGGTACTCATACCAGATTAAAGATTCGGGACTAACGATGAATTTACCAATTATACCCGCTGCTTGGCATAGCAATATTGACACAGTCAGCACTAAAATGCTTTTTCTATTAATATTTATATTCATATTTAATCTCCATATTTATTAAGGATCTCTTCTTACACATCTTACATGCAAAGCATTAGACTTTAATGTCGGGTTTTGCCAAGAGCTCGTCATTGATTGATATAACACATTATTATTTGAAGATTCAGTAGACGACCAGTAATAACCGTTACTAAAATTTCCTATAGCAACTTGATTTGTGTATAATAAAGCTAATTCTCCAGAAGCCGGCAAATACCAGTCAGTATAGCCATTTTGAGATATGCTATTCAAATATTTACATGCAGCTATAGCATTATAGGGAACACATTCATCAGGAGGATTTGTAAGAGTATTAATAATAGTATAATTATTCCATCCATAAGTAGAGCTGTTTGCATTTGTATATGTCCATTTTGAAGTTCCATTATTCCAGGTAAACTGACCTTGATCAAGAGGAGTTGTAAACAGATAATAGGTGGAAGAAGGTCCTGCGTATTTTGTTCCGTCAGCGCATGTATCACCTATATTAGGGCAAGAAGCGTCAATAATACTATTTTTTCTTACACATCTAAGTTTTAAGGAATTCCATTTATAATCGGTGGTAGCATTTACATAACTAAAAGACCAAGCGATTGCTGTGTTTCCGTCATTTTCTGTAGATGACCAGTAGTTTCCCAGACCAAAATTGCCTATTACTTCACGGTTTGCATATAGTACACCCAATTCATTTCTGGCTGGCAAATACCAATCGGTATATCCATAAGTATTCCCATCATTTAAAGCTTTACAAGCTTGTGCAGCTTTATACGGGGCATATGAGTCAGGAGGGTTTGTAAGAGCATTAAGTAAACTGGTATTGTTAAGTCCGTCACTATTATTATTTACATTTGTAAAAGCATCTGAAGGTCCGGAACTCCAATTATACATACCTTGATCAAGAGGAGTTGTATAGTAATGATGCCCGCTGTAATCTCCTGCATAAACTGTTCCGTCTGCGCATACAGAACCTTGCCCCTGAGTAACACAGGCAGGAGTGGCAATAGGACAAGACGTTGGTACTAAGGCAGCAGGAGGTGCACCGTCCCATGTAAGATTATAAGTTCCTGCAGGTCCCTGTGACCAGAATAATGCAACCAGATTACAAGTTCTGTTATAACTGTTTGCCCACCCTCTGGAACAATCATCATTCGGAGCATTCCCCAGAAGATTCGAAGTAATTGAATTACAGCCGGTAATAGCAGCACTGGGAAAACTGCTCATATCGCAGTATATTGAATCAGTATTACCTGATGAATTATAAGCAAGATTATAATTTTGTGTCGGTGCAGTAGCCCATACTGATCTTATCTGATAACAACTTTTATTGTAATTATGATTGTAAGCATAAGTGCAACCTGTCGAAATTCCGGCATTACAAGCCAGTATATAAACCCATGGCTTGGCTAACTCAAACGCAAGATTATTACTGGAATTTGGGTCGGTCGTCGCATCATAAACAGTTTCATTCAAAAGGTTTGTTATCATTTTGGGAAGCAAACTTGTAAGTTGACCAATAATATAGGTGGCTCCCTTGTTTACATAAGTAGTTCTATTTAAATGAAGATAATATGTTAAGTCGGTAAAACTTGATGTGTCGTCACAATATGGAACACTTCCACTTGCGTTTGCCCAACAATAATTTATAAAATAATCGCAAGCTTTTTCACCGCCCTGATCGCAGGCGACTCTTAGAATTTTTTTAGCCATTGTCTGTTGCGTTGCGGTTCCATTTTTCGCGTACCAGTCTGAAGTGTTGAAAGCCCTGCCTCTATTGTATTGAATGTCTGAAACCGCCGCCCTGCAAGGTTCGGTTGTTGGTATTGTTGTATTACCTGTGGCATCCGTATACCAATTTGTACCATCGCCATTACTCACAGTATTATTGGCAATACATTTCATTACATTTTTATCTATACCTGTTTTCGCCGTGGAAAATTGTGTTAGCATCGGCATAGAAGCCGCCATAAGTATAGCTATTACTACCATGGAAATCATCATTTCCATAAGGGTGAAGCCTTTTTGAAATGGAGGTATTGAACTTATTCCCTTGCATCTGCAATATTTCATAAACTCTTAGCCCTCACTTTTTGCTCATCCATTAAAAAGTCTGGTTTTTATTCTGATAATTCATTTCAAACCAACTATTTCTTTATACAATTCCACCTTTAAATAATGTGCTATTATTGAATTTAAAAGCATACAAAACTAACCCTAACCAAAAACTAGGGTATTTTTTTTATGGCTTACCAACCAGAACAAATTTACATCATTTTACATCTTAATGCTTATTCACTATAAACGATAAAAAATCGTAAGTCAAGTACAAAATTTGCTAGGGGATAAGAATACTCGTGGTGGCATGTATGAATATATTAAAAAATAAAATAGATTGCATTTTAAAAAAGGGAAATTTATCTTATTGTAAAATTGCCAAATTAATTAATGAATATGAATCTTCTCTTATTTCAATGATTAAAGGGAAAAGACCTTTTACTGAAAATGCAATTAATAAAGTACTTCCATTTCTTGAGGTTTCAAGAGAAGAATTTGAAAGTTGGATTCTCGCCGACAAATACTCGAAGGAAGTTTTAAAACTTGCTGTTCAATCTAAAAAAAATTTTCCGTATAAAAGAAAATTAATTCTGACAATTAATATCGATGCTATTTTACAGGAAAAAGGAATTTCCAGAACTGTTTTAAGCAAAGAAATAAAATACGGTCAAAGCGGCTTAAATCAAATAATCACCGGCAAAAGAACCATGCCCAAATCTGTTTTGGAAAGATTATCAAAAGCCCTTGGAATTTCTCAGGATACAATTTTAAGTTGGATTGCAGCGGACAGATACAGTTTACAGATTTTAGAAGCGGCATATGATTTATTATAAAGCGTTAACCTTAACAAAAATTTCAAGTCATTATCTTAATTAACATTATAGGACAAGTACATTCCGATAAAACCCTTTTTAATGTAGAAGCCCTCAAATGCGAAAAAGTCCCATGCCAGGCGATTGCTATAAAATCATTTTTATTTTCTCTGGCAAAATTCAAAATTTCTTCGGCAGGATTGCCATGAGAAAGAGATAGCTTAAGATTTATATGATTATGATTATGTAAAATAGGACAAAATCTCCTCATAAACTCTTTTGACCACGAATTCCACTCATGTTGAGGATAATCTTCATAATAAGGCGCTGTAAAAACCCCTTCTTCTTTTGGCGGTTCTGCTTTATGAGAAGATATATGCAATAAATCAATTTCGGCAGTTGTTTTTACAAGAATATTCATTGCCGGAAGTAACGCCTGAGCGGAATTAGGCGCTCCATTTAGCGGAATCAACACCTTTTGAGGAATCCATTTATCGTTTTGGCAGCTTAGTTCTACGTCAGGCTTGATTAATAAAACAGGTTTGTATGTATTTTCAACGACTTTTATAGCCACAGACCCTGCTTTTTGAGTAGTGTCGCAAGTTTCTCCGTGAGTACCCATTACTATATAATCGCACTGCTCGCTTTCTTCCAAAATTATTTTGGCAGGATCGCCTGCTTTATGGCTTATTATATAACATTTCAAATCCTCTTTTTTTATGCCAAGTTTTTTCAAAAAAGCGTCCTGATTAAGCTTTTCTTCTGATATATGAAGTATGCAGAGAGTTGTTTCCAATAATTCCGCAAGGCTTTTCGCGGGCATAAACGCTTTTAATGAAGCTTCTGAGCCATCAAGAGGCAATAAAATCTTTTTCATGACTTTAATCCTTCCAATTCCAAATTTCTTGAATTCGAGTACCGATATAATTTTTGTTTGATTCAAGTTCTTTCCAGTTGTTGTTTCCAAGGCCTACAAAAATATTTTTGTCTCCTGAAAGCGTGAAATTTATTTCTTCTTTGTTCAAATTAACTTTCAAATCCTGTCCCTTCCATTTGATAGAAAATTCAATGCTTTCCCATTCTTCCGGCAATTTTGGATTAAATATTAAGCCTTTATCAACCGGATACATCCCTGCAAATCCCATAACTACAGACATCCATACCCCGCCAAGAGAAGCTATATGGATTCCTCCAGCAGAGTTTCCGAATTCGTCATTGAGGTCGATTTTGGCGTTTTTTATAAAATATTTGTATGCCTCGTCGATTTTTCCGATGCGGGCAGCTATTATACTGTGAATACTCGGACTTAAAGAACTTCCATGCCCTGTTTTCGACTCATAAAATTCATAATTTTTACGGACTATATCTTCAGAAAAATTTTCTCCAAAAAGATATAAAAACATCAAAACATCGGCTTGTTTTATAACCTGTGATTTTTTAGTTTTTTCAGAACCAAAAATTATGTCCATAGGCGCAGTTCTCGGCTCAAACCGCCTCAAATCAACATATTCCAGCTCATAAAACCCTTTAAACTGTTCAAACAAGCCTGTTTTTTCATCAAACCCCGAATAAATTTTTCCAGCATAGTTTTTCCAATTTTTCACCTCGGAATTTTTCAATGATATTTTTTTCTTGAGCAATAAAAGCTCTTCGCTGTAATTATTTTCCATAAATTCAAAGGACTGGAGGGCTATTTCAAGGTTATGTCGCACTAAATAATTTGTATAGGCGTTATCATTAATTTTTTCGTGGTATTCATCAGGACCTATAACTGTCAAGATATGATAAATACCGTCATCTTCAAGACTAATTAAGCTTTCACAGAATCTTGCCGTTTCAAACAGAATTTCCGCACCGTAATTTACTAAAAATTCCATATCTTCTGTTGCTTGCCAGTATTTCCAGACAGCATAAGCAATGTCTGAAGAAATATGGTTTTCATATTGACCTGATAAAATATAAATAACATTGCCATTAGGCAATATTACATGGGATGGAGTCATCTCCCGACCGGTATCAGTTGATTCCCACGCAAAAGATGCTCCTTTAAATCCTTCCTCTCTTGCGTGTTGTCTTGCTCCGTCAAGGGTATTATATCTGTACAAAAGCAATTTTCTGGCAATTTCAGGCTTTGTATAAGTAAAAAACGGTAAAAGAAACATTTCCGTATCCCAGAAAACGTGTCCTTTGTAGGCTTCTCCCGAAAGATTTCTCGCAGGAATAGAATACCTGTCCCCACTGAATTCACCGGAAATAATCAAATGATACAAGGCAAAATCAATGTATTTTTGGTCACATTCGCTGCCGGTAATTTTTACGACTGATTCATTCCAGCGTGACAACCATTTTTCAACATGTTTTTGCGCGCCGGATTCAAAAAAATTATTTCCGAGTTCCAAAAAATTTTCCTGAGCAGCTTCTTTGGGATTAGGCGTGTCCATATTGTTGTAAATAGTAGTTAAACTTTTTATGTTATAGATTTTCCCCGCTTCCGCGAGCCATTTCCATTCCTCAAAACTTCCTCCAAAATTATTTATCGTCTGATAATTGAACTCTATACTCGAGGAAAGTTCAAATTTAAATTTTGGGGTGTCAAGGGGAGGGGGCGAAGCCCCCTCCCCGACCATTTGCCCCCTCTCTTGAGAGAGGGGGTAGGGGGTGGGTGATAAAATATTATCAATACAAGAAAAAACACTTTTTTGAAGCATCATAAACTCTTTATCACTGAATTTTGATTTCATTTGAACCGAAGCATGACTACCAATGCTTAAATTCTGGTTTATTAAATAATTAAAATCAGCCGTATTGCAATCTATTCCCGATAAAACCTTTAAATTTCCCGTATAATTTTCAGGTTTGATTAAAACACATTTGCCCAATTCATGTTTATTTGAAACTGATATAAATTTTATTATTTTAATGCCGGTAATTCTTCCCAAATTATCAGCGCATTGCCATTCCCTAACAACGCAACCGTTGTTAAAATCAATATATCTGCGATGAAAAAGTGTTTCATTCTTTGTTAAATCAAGCTGTTCATCTTCTACAAAAATCTTTATACTTGTCCAGTCAGGAATTTTTACCAAAATATTAAAATCGTTATAAATATCTTTTTCATAAAAACCGGCGAGGAAAGTACCCGGAGTGCTTTGCGGATAAAACTCTTCGAGGGAGTTTCTCGCGCCTATATAGCCGTTTCCCATAGAAAATAGGGTTTCTATATCTCTTTCATTAACGGGCAAATAGCTTTTTTCAGAAAGCGAATAGTACGGCTTTACGGAAAATTTACTAAGGTTTAGGTCAAAAAAAATAATATCCATAACCACTTATTATTTATGGCTTGGATATTATTTTAAATTAGACATGTAGTCTTATTTTTATACTGTTAAATCAATTTTAGCTGCATTTTCACTAAAAATATTGTTAATCTTCTTTCTTAAACTCTCTGAAAGTTTACCATCTTCCGCACTTTGTTGGTATTTTTTGCTAATATCATGATTCATTTCTAAGCCGGTAAAATTGCCCAATTCGCTTGCAGCCCCTTTTAAAATACCATAATCTTGTTTAGAAAATTGAGGATAAGCGGTTTGAACAATTACTACATCACCTGATATTGAACTACTGCGATTATTAGTATAATCTGTATCTTTCAGAGTTTTTTGTTTTTTATGAATCTCATCGCTATCGTTAAACATTTTATTCTTTGTCAAAGTATGATTAAATAGAGCTGCCTCTGTGCTGTTTGTGAACTTAAACTGATAATTTCCTGAAAATCCTAGATTATTTCCTACCTGCAACTTTTTTCTCCTTGTATTTTTATTTTTAAATTATTAACTTCTATTTATACAAGACCCCTAAAAATAAAAGTTGCTAAAATTTTTCTTTTTATTTACAAAACTTAAAAATCCTCGATTTTTCGAGGATTTTTATTATGAATAGATTGCCACGCTCCCTTTGGTCGCTCGCAATGACAACTTTTTTATACAGCGGTTTTTCCGATGATTTCTTCGGCAATGTTGTTTGGAACCTGCTCATACTTGGAAAATTCCATTGTAAAAGTTCCGCGCCCCTGTGTTTTGCTCCTGATGTCGGTCGCATAACCAAACATCTCTGAAAGTGGAACACCTGCGTTAACTTTTTGGATACCTGTGCCTTCAATGGCTTCCATACCTTCGATACGTCCTCTTCTTGAGGAAAGATCTCCGATTACGTCACCTAAAAAGTCTTCAGGAACTTCTATTTCAACTTTCATTATAGGCTCAAGTATGACACCGCCCGCTTGTTTAACACCTGTTTTGAAAGCTATGCTTCCCGCAGCTTTAAACGCCATTTCGGAAGAGTCAACTTCGTGATAACTGCCGTCAAAAATGGTAGCTTTAAAGTCGATTACTTCGTAGCCGGCGATTACACCGCCTGTCATACTTTCTTCGATACCTTTTTGAACTGCGCCGATATATTCTTTAGGAACTGAACCGCCAACGGTTTTGTTCTCGAATATGAAACCGCTGCCCGGTTCAAGCGGATCAAGTTTAATCCATACATGTCCGTATTGACCGCGACCACCTGATTGACGGATGAATTTGCCTTCAACTTCGACGTGTTTGGTAATGGTTTCTCTATACGCAACCTGTGGTTTCCCAACATTAGCACCCACTTTGAACTCTCTTAAGAGTCTATCAACAATGATTTCAAGGTGCAGTTCGCCCATGCCGGAAATAATTGTCTGACCGGTTTCCTGATCTATTCTAACTTTGAAAGTAGGATCTTCTTCAGCCAGTTTATTAAGAGCCATCGATAATTTATCCTGATCAGCCTTTGTTTTAGGCTCAATAGCGATAGAAATTACCGGCTCGGGGAATTCCATTGATTCCAAAATAATCGGGTTGGTTTCATCGCATAGTGTATCGCCTGTTGTTGTGGATTTAAGTCCGACAGCAGCAGCCAAATCACCGGCTCTTACTTCGTCAATTTCATTTCTTGTATCAGCTTGCATTTGCACTAAACGGCTAATACGTTCTTTTTTACCTGTAGATGTGTTTAATACATAGCTTCCAGCTTTAAGAACACCACTATATACTCTGATAAAAGATAATCTTCCGACATAAGGGTCTGTCATGATTTTGAAAGCTAAAGCTGAAAAAGGAGCGTCGTCTGAAGCAGGTCTTTCAGTTTCACTTCCATTAGGAAGAAGTCCTTTAATAGGAGGAATATCAATAGGTGAAGGCATATAATCAATTACTGCATCCAGCAATATTTGAACGCCTTTATTTTTGAAAGCGGAACCGCATGTTACAGGTAAAATTTTGTTTGCGATGGTTGCTTTTCTTAAAGCTGATTTAACTTCTTCTAATGTAGGAGTTTCACCTTCAAGAAATTTCATCATTAATTCGTCATCATGCTCTGATACAGATTCGATAAGCTGTTCTCTGTATTTAGCGGCAATTTCTTTCATATCTTCAGGAATTTCCGTTTCTTCAACTTCTTTTCCTAAATCATCTTTGTAAATGTAAGCTTTTTCATGAACAAGATCAACGATGCCTGTTAAGTTTTCTTCCGCGCCGATAGGAAGTTGGATAGGAACGGCATTTCCATGAAGCCTGTCGCGGATTTGTTCAACTACTCTGTAGTAGTTTGCGCCGGTTCTGTCCATTTTATTGACGAATATAATTCTTGGAACCTGATATCTGTTTGCTTGTCGCCATACTGTTTCTGACTGTGACTGAACACCGCCTACAGCGCAAAACACCATAACCATACCGTCAAGAACACGCAAAGAACGCTCTACTTCAACGGTAAAGTCAACGTGACCGGGGGTATCAATAATATTGACTTGATAACCTTTCCAGAAACTTGTTACAGCAGCTGATTGGATTGTAATGCCGCGTTCTCTTTCCTGTTCCATAAAGTCAGTTACGGAAGTGCCGTCATGCACTTCGCCAATTTTATGGCTGCTGCCCGTATAAAAAAGTATTCTTTCTGTTGTAGTTGTTTTACCGGCATCAATGTGTGCTGCAATACCGATATTCCTAAATTTATCCAGTGGGATATTCCTGCTCATGATCTGTCTACCTCTTAAAAAATTCAAAAACTCATTTATTCAATTTTTATAATTATCAATTAAATTCAATTTTTTCTTTAAATATATGAGTTCTTATATTTAAAGACCGAATTAAACTCAATTTGTTCTGTGTGTTTTTTACAATAAGAATAAAATTAGATTGCCATCCTCACGTCACTTCGTTCCTCATGACATGCTATCCTTGCAATGGCAATCCCTAATTTAAAACTGGTTTAGTATCTGTAATGAGCGAAAGCTTTGTTAGCTTCAGCCATTTTATGAGTATCTTCACGTTTTTTAACAGCAGCTCCTTCGCCGTTATAAGCGGAGATAATTTCTTGCGCGAGTTTTTCTTCCATAGGTTTGCCGGTTTTGGATTTGGCTGTGTCAATTAACCAGGTTGAGCCAAGTGCAAGCCCTCTGTCAGGTCTTACTTCAAGAGGAACTTGATAAGTAGAACCACCGATTCTTCTTGCTTTAACTTCAATTAACGGAGTAACATTTTTTAAAGCTTTTTGGAAAACTTCAATCGGTTCATCTTTAATTTTTTCTTTAATGATTTCTAAAGAATTATAAAAAATTCTTTCAGCAATACTTTTTTTGCCTCTTCTCATTAATCTGTTTATGAATCTTGCCACATCCTCGCTATTAAAAATAGGATCAGGCAATGGCGTTCTCTTTTGTGGTTTATTTCTGCGTGACATTTAATTATTAACCTCATTTTGTACTTGTCTTGTAATGTTAAATTTATTCAAATTAGGCATAAATTATTTTTTAGGTCTTTTTGCACCGTATTTGCTTCTGCTTTGCATTCTACCTTTAACACCAGCGGCATCAAGTGTTCCGCGGATAGTATGATATCTAACGCCCGGTAAATCTTTAATTCTGCCGCCGCGTATTAAAACTACAGAGTGTTCTTGTAAGTTGTGACCAACTCCGGGAATGTATGAAGTTACTTCAAATCCATTTGTTAATCTTATTCTGGCTACTTTTCTGAGAGCTGAGTTTGGTTTTTTAGGGGTTGTTGTATAAACCCTTGTACAAACGCCTCTTCTTTGAGGACAACTGGCTAAAGCCGGTGATTTTGTTTTTTCGATTTGTTTTGCGCGTTCTTTACGAACTAACTGATTAATTGTAGGCACTTATTTCTCCTTGGAATTTCTTTATTTTTAATATAAATCACATACATTTAGATTTATTTTCAAACAATCATGAACTGTTGTCAACTTCTCAAGTTAATATTTTTAATAAACCTAAATCATTTCACAAATATTATCCTGAAGCCCTTTCAGGATTAATACGGGTTTGGATTGTTAGTTATTCCGGGTATTTTTTCTTTTAAAATCTAAAATGATTATTCAAATTGTTTCATAATATCCTGAAGATTGTAATTTTTCGGATTTCCTATTTCAGCCATAGACATCTCTTTTATATGGTCAAGTTTGTCAAGCAAAGTCGGTCTTTCTCTTTCGTAAAAAATCCCTGTATAAAGCGGCTCTTGAGTAAAAGCATATTTCATTCCCAAAAGCCTGTCCTGTCGGTCATGATTTTCGGGAAGGGCTACAATCCTTTTCTTCAAAGAATCATAGGTAACTTTTTCGTTGTACTGAGTGCAGGGAGAAAGTACATGCACGAAAGAAAAGCCTTTGTGTCTTATTGCTCTAGCGATAATATTTTTTAATTGTTCGGTTTCATCACAAAACGCACGGGCAATAAAAGACGTATTAAAAGAAAGCGCCATCAAGACAGGATTAATCCTGTCTTCAACTACTTGGTAAGGATTAATTTTAGTTAATAAGTCCTCGTGAGAAGTCGGAGAATTTTGCCCTTTTGTGAGTCCGTAAATTTCGTTATCCATTACTACGTATGTAATATCAGGATTTTTTCTTGAAGTATGGATAAAATGATTCCCACCAATGCTAAATGCATCACCGTCGCCACCAACAGAAATAACTGTTCTTTCTCTGTTTGCGACTTTAATTCCTATTGCCGCAGGCAAAGCTCTGCCATGCACCGTATGAAATCCGTATGTATTCAAATAAAACGGCAGTCGACTTGCGCATCCTACCCCTGCGGTTGTTACTATATCATGCGATTCAACACCGACTTCTGCAAGTGCTGAAGTTAAAGCATCCAAAACTTTATAATCTCCACAGTCTTTACACCAAGTAGGATTTACGGGGCTTCTATATTGATCAGGCGTTTTTGTAGCCAATTTTATATCTCCTTATGTTAAATTTTTAGTCCGGGTTGATGAGTCGTAAATTTCAGGTACTGACCTTTAATAATTTGGTCAATTTTAGATAAAATTTCGTTTGTAGTAAACGGTTCCCCGTTATATTTCATTAAATTATGTATTTGCAGGTTTTTATTAAGACATGTACACCTGTAAACAATAGTATTAGCAAATTGCGCACTGTAATTTCTTTCTACAATAAGCACAATATCTTTGTTACGGAGAAAATCATTTATCCAGTCGGAAGGGAAAGGATAAACAGTTCTCGGATAAAGCGCCTGTATTTTATAGCCGAGCTTATCAGCCTGGTCAATGGCTTCTAGAACTGCTCCTGACGTGCTTCCCCAGCTGATAATTCCGAATCGTGCATCATCATCGCCATATTTTTTAGCTGCAAGAAAATCATGCACAGCGGTATCAAGCTTTTTAAATCTTTTTTCCGTCATCGCCGCATGAACTTCAGGTTTACTTGAAGGGGCAGAGTTTTCAGAATGTTCAAGTCCCGTTGCAATATATGTTACACCTCTCTCTCCAGGTGTTGCCATGGGCGATATACCTGATTCTGTTATTTTGTATCTTGAATAATATTTATTTTCATCTGTTTTAACAGGCTTTAATCTGTCTATAACTTCTATTTCATCAAGATTTATCATATCTATGCATTCTCTTCTTTCTCCAAGAGAAACATCTGAAAGGATAAGTACCGGAATCTGATATTTTTCAGCATAGTTAAACGCTTTTATTGTTTGATAGAAACTGTCTTCAACGTTAATTGGTGCAAGAACAATTTTTGGTGTATCTCCATGAGTGCCGTAAATTGCCAGATTTAAGTCCGATTGTTCCGTTTTTGTAGGAAGACCTGTGCTGGGACCGCCTCTTTGTACATCAACTATGACAACAGGAATTTCTGCCATCGAAGCAAGCCCCAAAGCTTCTGACATAAGGGAAAGACCTGGACCACTTGTGGCTGTCATAGACTTAACTCCTGAAAATGATGCACCTATGGCAGCAGTAATTGCTGCTATTTCATCTTCACATTGAATTACGCTTCCGCCAAGACGAGGCATTTCTTTTGCAAGAAATTCCATAATTTCTGTAGCAGGGGTAATAGGATATCCCGAATAAAACCTGCATCCTGCAACTAACGCCCCGTAAGCCATTGCTTCACAGCCGCTCATAATGAGTTTTTTGCCTGATTTCTCTATATTTAGAGTTTCTAAAATTGTAGATTTGTCAAGATTTTTTCTTGCATAATCATATGCCGCATCAAGAGCTTTAAAGTTTAGTTTAATTATTTCTTCGCCCTTTGTTTCGTAGCGTCTTTTTATATCGTCTTTTAGAATGTCTTTAATTTCCAAATTCGGAATTAATCCTGATAAAATACCGAGAGCGACCATGTTTTTGGTTTTTATAGAGCCAAATTCCAAAGCCAGTTTTGAAATAGGAACAAAATATTTGGTGATGTTACTGTATTCTTCAAAAATATTATCGGTTTCCGAGGAATCAAAAAGAAGAATTCCTCCCTGTTTAAGACTTGTAATGTTTTCTCGTAAGGTTTTTTCGTTAAAAGCTATTAAAATATCTTCATTATCAGAAGGCGTAAGGATTTTTTTTGAACTTATTCTGAGCTGAAATAAACTCTGGTCAACTCCACGTACTTCTGTTGGGAATGCTCTATATGTGCTGACATATCTTCCGCTTCTGGCTGAAGCCAAAGTAAAGATATCACCGGAACTTATAACACCGTCACCCGGATTTCCTACTATACGTAATACAATCTCTGCCATGAATTTCCTCTTTTATATGTAAATTAACTGATTATCTGTTAATAGTTAGCCGTTTTATAAAGAAAGCCTGTAAATTTCCACGACGTCTTCTTTGTCGAGAATCTTGAAATTGCCATTCGTTTTCCTTCTTATTATATTTTCTGCCATTATCTCAAAATACTTATCGTCAATGCCAACTTCACTGAGTTTTGAAGGGAGATTGAGACCGTTAAAATATTCCCTTGTCTTTTGAATGGAAGCATCTGCAAGTTCCCTGTCACTCATTGAAACAGGTAAATCCCAGACATTAATCGCAAAATCCTTAAATTTCCATAGTCTTGATTCATCTGCAACTTGATTCATCCAGTTTGGAAAAAGTATTGCAAGTCCAATTCCATGATTTAAATCGTAATAAGCGGAAAGTTCATGGTCAATCATATGCGTTGCCCAGTCTGTAATTTTTCCGCAGGTAAGAATTCCGTTCAACGCAATATTGGAAGCCCACATTATTTCTGCCCTTGCCTCATAATTTTCCGGCTCTTTCATTAAAATAGGGCCGTATTTTATGCAGGTTTTAAGAGTGGCTTCGCAAAGACGGTCTGCAAGAAAAGCGTCTTTTGTCGGTGAAAAATACTGCTCAAAAACGTGTGCCATAATATCAGAAACGCCTGCCGCTGTTTGGATGGGCGGAAGCGTAAACGTATATGAAGGATCAAGGATTGCAAATTCCGGTCTTAGTATATTATTGCGAAGAGGAAGTTTTTCAGTTGTTTTTTCATTGGTTATAACAGAATTTCCGTTTGATTCAGAACCTGTAGCTGCTATTGTGAGAATTGCTCCTGTTTTTAAAGCATCTATGAGTTTTGAACCGTCGAGGTATAAATCCCAAACATCGCCGTCATAAACCACTCCTGCGGCAATTGCCTTTGCAGCATCAATTACAGAGCCTCCGCCCAACGCAAGAATAAAGTCTATGTTTTTTTCCTTGCATATTTTTATTCCGGCATAAACCGAATCGATTGACGGATTTGGTTTTACACCTGAAATTTCAAATACTTCCTTATCTGCTGATGATAATTCAGTCATAACTGCATCATAAATGCCGTATTTTTTGACACTTCCCGAACCCGTTACAAGTAATATTTTTTTGTAAGGCTGTAATTCGGATTTTAAGTTTGAAACAGCGCCTCTGCCAAAGTGTATACGTGTTTTTAAATTTAAAGAAAAATTAATCATTTTTGTCTACCTAATAACTGATTCTTGACACTTTTTTATTATTCTACCGGCATAACAAAAAGTAAATAAATTTAATAAAAGTTAATACAATTTATGACGAATTTGGAATTTAGGTTGATTTTTTTTTAAAACGTAAATTAACCTTCAATATTTTTATTAGCCTATTGGCGTAACAAAAAGTAAATAAAATTAATATAATTTAATATATTGCATAGTATTTAATTTTTTTTAATATTGCAAAATTAAAGCAAATTATTTCAATATTGTTAAAAAATAATATAATTTTTGGAAAAAATTTTAATTAATTTCGATGTTTTTTGAAAAAAATTTTTAACAAATGTTGTTTTTTGAAAAAATATTTTACAAACCAAATTCGAATTTTTTGAATATGCGACTTATTTTGCGCAATTTTTATAATTGACAAACTTCATTTGTATAAGCTAATTTTAAATTACAGAAGAATTGTAAAAATTACACTTTATCAAACTGAAATTTTATAACACTAATAAATTTATAGATGCAAACGGAAAAAATAAACAAATTAAAAGAGATCCTGCAGAATAGGGAAAGCTAAGGTTAATATTTTTAATGATTTCAATATCACAAAAAAATTATGTTTTATATGAAAAAATCAAAAAACCGGTTTCTTTCGGTTTTATAAATGGAACTCTTGTTAATGCGCTTTCTTCAAAAGCTCTTACGGGAGGACTGGAATACTTAAAGCAAAATCCTGTGGCAGAAGTGGCTTTTTTGGATGCAACAACGATGATAGCACCGAGAACAGCAATTGATTATAACCAAAATCCTGTTTATGGAACTGAAACTCTTTTTAGAGAAATTGCGCCTGTTGTATTCAATCCTTTTGGTCCGGGAATTATTGCAGCTATAATGATGAATAAAAAAGGATATAATGGAGTAAACGCAGGAAAAGATATTATTATAAGTCTTCATGAAGCCTGGAAAACAGCAGGCGGGAAAAATTTCCATCCGGAAAATTTATCTAAAAAAGAGAAGTTTAAAATTGTTAAACAATATGTTAATAAAATTCTTAAAAATACAGACGGTGTTGTTGGAAATATAGAAAACAATGCTTTTGTTAAACTTAAGGAAAAAGACAGTGAAATACTTTCCGGGAGAATTGCACGTATAATTCTTAGAAATAAAGATGAGAAAAAAGATACAAAACTTGTTTCAAAGCTAATTAAGAAATTTACGGAAAAATATACACAAAAAACGGGCGCAGACAGCATTCTTACAATAAAAATAAAGTCAGGACATGATTTTTCTACAGATATACATACTTTAGTTGAGGATGTTATTTCTGTCGGTAAAAAAATATTCACTAAAACATTACCGGATAAGCTTGAAAGTACTGTGGATGATATTGTTAATTTTTCTAAAAAGAAGACTCTTTGGGCAACAGGGTTATCCATTGCGGGTATTATTGCGCTGCCTGCCATTAATAATACTATTACAAAATTAAGAACCGGAAGTACAGGATATTCTGCCTATCAGGATTTCGGAAAAAATGATCAACTTAATAATCAAGAAAAGAAAAACAAAACAGGACTTTGGGCAGCAAAAGGAATTGGTGTCGCAATAATAGGATCAATTATGCTGACCACAATGGGCGCTTTCAACAAAAAAAGAGGCTTTTTCCAAAAAGACGGGCTTAAAAACTTTATGGACACAATTGAATTAAAAGGCAAAAGTGCCCATATGAACCTCATAAAGCTGATTTATGGTACAAGTCTTATATCGAGGGTAATTTCTTCAAGAGATGAGCAGGAAGTAAAAAACACTACTCTAAGAGATTCTTGCGGTTTCCTTAACTGGCTTGTATTAGGAGGTTTTGTTTCCAAAGGAATTGCACACCTTGCTGATAAAAAAGGTGGCTCTTTTGTTAATATAACAGGTTCATTGGTTGATAAAAGTAAAAACCCAATAAAATCAGCATTTAAAACCGCTTCTAATTGGCTAAGTAACGTCTCACAAAAAACTCATAGTGAAATGCGTGCAATGAATAAAACACTTCCTTCTTCTGTAGGAACAAAAAATATGGCAATTCATACCTCTGCAATACTAGGAGGACTTGTATGGTCAATGTTTGCATTGGGAATAGGTATGCCTATCCTTAACAACTTAATGACAAATAAGGCAAGGGAAAAACAATTAAAAGAAAATGGACGCAATATGAATATTCCTAATGCGAATATCCATAAAACCTCTCAGCCAACATTTGTTAGCAATTCATCCATAAAAAATGAAAAATCTTTTAGTGATTTTATTAAACAATTTCAAATTTCTTAGAAAAGAGGGCTGCTGTTTTTCTTGCAAATCCTCTGATGAAAATTATTACCGCAGCAATACTATAATATGACCAGAAATTAAGACAGAAAACCAAATCAATACCAATTATAAAATCTGTCATCATCAATAACGATTTCTTTTTCAGACATGTAAGAAGGTGCAATCTCATCAGCATAATTAAATGCAAAAACTTTCCACTTCTCACAATCTATCATTTCAACTATATCATCCTTAATTTCTGTATTCGGTTTTATTATGTTTGACCTTTACATCATTGGTTCAGATGACACAGTTGTTGAAAATACCAACGAAGGTATAGATACTGTTCAAATTTATGATAGTTACACATTAGGAGTAAATGTAGAAAATCTGATTTTAATGGGAACTAATAATCTTAATGGAACAGGAAATGACCTTGATAATTACATCACTGGTAATTCTGGAAACAATATTATTGATGGTGGTGTCGGCAATAATATTCTATATGGAAACGCTGGAAATGATACCTTAATTGGTGGAACTGGAAATGATACTATTTCCGATTCTTCAGGCAATGATGTTTACCTGTTTAACATCGGTGATAATGTTGATTCCATAACTGATTCAGCAGGCACAGAATTGATTACGCTTGGAAATAATGTAAACAAAAACAATGTTGCATTCTTTACAGATGCTTCGGGCTATTTCTCACTTGATTATGGTGATTCAGCAGGAAATGATAAAGTAACTGTCAATAGCTGGAGTAGCAGTACATATAACCAGATTGAAAGAATTCAGCTTGATGATGGCACTTACATTACAAATACTGAAGCAAATACAATTATTCAAAATATGATAACTTATGCGACGGCTCATAGCATTTCTTTAACAAGTGTAGAAGATGTCAGAAACAATTCAGAGCTTATGAGCCTGTATATGAATAATTCCTGGCATTCATAATCTTAAAAATACACCAAAATACGGAGAGAGATCTAGTTTGAAGCCAGCTCTCTCTTTATTTTGATATTTTAAATAATTCAGGCGCACGAGACCTTAATTCTTCGTTTAATTTGGGTAAATTACCAAGCATTTCCTGATACCAGTCTGCTCTTTCCTGAAAATGCATAGATAAAAGTCGATTTTTAGAGACATAATTATACGCATTATTTGCAAGTTCACGCCTAAAATTAACATCTTCAATCAATTTGACTAGTTTTTCTTCAAATTCTTCTACTGAGCTATAAATTAAACCT
>DNRP01000178.1:1555-4376 GCA_003499955.1 Cyanobacteria bacterium UBA9971 | reverse complement strand
GGAGATGCTTTAACTAACGTAAATATTGAAGAATTATACAAAAAACATAAAGAATCCGGCGCTCTTGCCTCTATGGCACTTAAAGAAGTTCCTATGGAAGAAGTTGAGAATTTCGGAGTTGTTGTTATAGACAAAAATTCCAATATCCTTGAGTTTCAGGAAAAACCCAAGCAAGAAGAAGCTAAAAGCAACCTTGTAAACACAGGGATTTATATTTTTGAAACCGATATTTTTAACTATATTCCTGAAAACACTTTCTATGACTTCGCCAAAAATGTTTTTCCGGCTATTATGGAAAACAATGAAATCTTTTGCGGATTTAAAATCAACGATTACTGGAATGACATAGGTACTTTGAGTCAATACAAATCGTCATCATTTGAAATATTAAACGGCATGGCTGACTTGCAAATGCCTTATCCTGAATCCAAAGAAGGATGGCTCGCCAAAACTTCTAAAATAGGCAACAATGTTGTTATTGAAAATAAAATTATGGTTGGAGAAGATACTATCGTTGAAGACGGAGTAATTTTAAAAGGCAATAATATTATTGGAAATAATTGCATCATCAAATCCGGCGCGCAAATTAAAGATTCAATCTTATGGGATAATATTGTTATAGAAGAAAACGTAATTCTTGACGGTTGTATACTTGCAAATAATGTTATTATTAAGGCTAATATTAAGCTTGACAAAGATTCTATAGTCCCTCACGGCTTGATAATTACCAAACCCGAGGATTTATATAAAGAACCGGCAAATGTTTAAATTTAATTTTCCTGCCAATTGCCTATTTTGACTTTTTTACCAACAATATTTCCGTCCCTTAAAACTTGAACATTTATATTTTCGCCGATTTTTTTACTTTTTATATAAGTTTGAAGTTCTTTCGAGTCTATAAATCTTTTTCCGTCGATTCTTTGGATAATATCACCCTCTGTAAGACCTGCATCTTCAGCGGGACTGTTTGGCAGAACCTTACTTATAACAATTCCCTGAGTTTTTGCAGAAACACCCAGAGCTTCTGCAATTTCTTTTGTAACCGGCGACATTGCTATTCCAATCCACGGATGACCTATTGTTTGCCCTGATTTTAGTTGATCTACGATAGTTTTTGCAACATTGACAGGAATGGCAAAACCTATATTTTGTGCAGTTCCCATAATAGCAGTATTAATTCCAATAACTTCGCCTTTAATATTAAGTAAAGGTCCGCCGGAATTTCCGGGATTAATTGCTGCATCGGTTTGAATAAAACTTACATTAGAAAGTTCCGGTATTTGGCGACTTAAAGCACTTACGATACCCAGTGTTACCGTATGATCAAGCCCTTGCGGACTCCCTACAGCTATAGCCCATTCTCCCGGTCTTATTGTTGAACTGTCACCGAGCAACGCAGGCTTTAAATCTTTTTCGTTGATTTTTATAACAGCAAGATCGCTATATGTATCTTTGCCGACTAATTTTGCAATGCATTCCTTGTTATCTTTTGTTTTAACGATTATTTTAAAAGCATTTTTAACAACATGAAAATTAGTCAAAATATATCCGTCATCTGAAATTATAAATCCCGAACCCATGCCCGAAGATTTTTTTTGCAAAGGCTGCCGCGGCATTTCTTCTTCAAACGGTGAAAATCCAAAAAAACGTTTAAAAAATTGATCATTATTAAAGAAAAATTCTATATTGGAATTATCTATTGTTTGCACAATTTCTGTATTGATATGCACCACAGAGGGAGAAACCTCTTCTGCAATATCAGCAATTTTATTAGAACCGTCAAATATATTTTTGCTAACATTTGCGGAAATTGCTGAAACCGTCGAAATTTGGCTGGAAGCTTCTTTATTTACCGAATTCTTAAACATATAAGAAATTAAGAAAAAACTTAAAGCTGTAGAAACCGCTACACAAACCAAAAACATAACAAGATTTTTTGCAACTGCTTTTTTAAAATTAGAATCAAAATTAATAATTTTCATACTGCAAAACCTCATAAACATTTTTCCGGCAATATTTTAACTTAGTTTTGAATATAAATTCAAAAAATTTAACAAAAAATTAACAAAGTTTAAATTTTTATACTCAACACCTCCATGACCAATATTCCCAAAACTCATGCCCCATGAGAATTATGCATGTTTTTGTATAGTGCTTAACATAGCTATATTACAAAGCGTTAAGTTGAATTTAAAAAAGTTTTTTCATGCATGAAATCTGATTTTAAGCATGCTGACAGGTTTAAAACCAAAACAGCAAGCATGATTAAGAAATGGGTCATGTCCGAATTAAAGTAATTGTCTGCTTTATCATGAGTCATTTTTTTTATTAATTATTTTGATATAAAAAGGTTTTTAGTATTATTATATTAAGTCGTTTTGGAGGTTAGGGAATTTAATTAAATGATGAACTTATTAAGCAATCATAAAAATATAAATCAAAAACCGATTAAGAAAATTTTTAATATAGAAGCAGAAAAATTAGTCCGCGAAGCAAGTGATAACTTTATTTATTTTAGAGATTACGAAACAACACTTGAACAATTAACCAGAGTGCTTGAAATTGAGCCGGAACATGTTAAAGCTTTAATCTTAAAAGGAAACATTTTCTTTTGCATAGATAGGGATGACGAAGCTCTGGAATGTTTTGAAAAAGCTTTAAACATTGATCCGTTTTCCGCAGAAGCGCACGGCTCAAAAGCAAATACTCTCGATGTTTTAGGTAAAGTTAAAGAAGCTTTTGCATGCTGCGAAAAAGCTTTTAAAAACCTTACAGTTAAAGATAAAGATTTACTTCCTTCTTTATATGATCAAAAAATAGC
>DNRP01000178.1:0-1484 GCA_003499955.1 Cyanobacteria bacterium UBA9971 | reverse complement strand
TGGAGGCTTTTTGTAATTTAATGAAAGCTCTTACGCTTCGCCGCGTTGCTGTTTGATTAAGTCTTGAACTTTGTTAAACAACTCATCGCCTTTTCTCTGGATATTATCCATTACATCATTTGCTTTTGTCTGAATTTCTTTAAGAGAATCTTCCGAGGTTTTGTAAGCTTCTTCTGTTTTATCAAGAAGCAGTTCTCTGGTTTCTTCGCCGGAACGTGGGGCAAGAAGCAATCCAAGAACGCCTCCCATAGCAGCTCCGACCACAAAACCACCTAAAAATCTTCCGATACACATAATTTAATCTCCTTTAAAAACTATAAAACTTTAAAAAATTTTTACTTTTTTGAATTCATCAATAAATAAAAACCCGAAAGAAGGTTTTTTCCAATAACTTTACCCAAGATTTTTCCAACATCTTTTGCGCGGCTGCCTATAACGGCACCGGCTTCTAAAACAGCTTTAGCTCCTTTCTTGACTCCAATATTCATATTATTTAACTGATCAGTTACATTTGAAGAAAGTTGATTAATATTAACTAGCGTAGTTTTCAGTTCTTTAATTGTGGGTTCAAGCTCTTCTTGAGTTGCTTTAACGAAATTTTGCATCGAAATTGCCAGACCTGAAAGATCAATAAGAAGTTTTATCAAAAACACACCTGTTATAATAATTAAAACTACAGATGTATAAATTAAAAACTCAAGTGGTTGCTGAATAGATTGTGTTAAACTTTCCAATTTTTATCTCCTAATACTTATAAGCGGATTCTAATTCTTCTCTTCTTTTTGCAGCAGCCATTCTTCCTGCTTTTATTGCGTCAATAGCTTTATTAAACTGGGATTCAATTGTATATTGAAGCCGTACAAACGCAGCTGAATTTATTTTATTGGTATAAACAATATTAGGCGCATTTTCTTTAACGATTTTTCTGGCAGCAACTTTTAAATCTTTTCTCATTTCCTCGCCTGATTTTGGAGAAAATAAAACTGCTGCGGCAACTCCTGCCAGAACTCCTACGAGTGTTCCTATTCCAAAAGCTAAGGCACTTTCTGATCTTCTTGACATTTGCGTCCTCCGATTTTTAAAAATCTATTAAACACGTATTTAATTATCTTATAGTTTTGAATAAAAATAATGGTTTTAACAATTTATTAATATTAAAAGCCTTCAAGATTATTGACAAAATAAGGAATTTTTTGCCGAACTTGAATGTTTTAAGCCTGAATAAAATTATTTCCGTGAATATTTGTCCGATTATAAAGCCAAATTTTTGAGAAGACATAGGCTCAGTGCAAATATGTTCGGATAATTCCGCGTTAAAGCTGCACAAGTCAAGCCTTATATCTCTTAAAATCACCGGCACACACAAATGTAACTCTTTAACTTCCTGCTGAAGCAGATTTACAATTATATTTGCCCTAATAATAAAATATATAATAACAAAGAATGTTAATAGCTCTATTATTCCTAAAATAATAATATAATTT
>DNRP01000033.1:694-15931 GCA_003499955.1 Cyanobacteria bacterium UBA9971 | reverse complement strand
CTTGCGATAAGGGAAATTAGAACCAAAAAAGTTGTTAAAACAAGCAACGTAATAGATATTCCGTCAACTCCGAACGCAAAATCTATTCCTAATGGAGCGATCCAATCTTTACCGCCTGGAAGTTTTAATATATTTTCAAATTGAAATCCCGTCTGTGACGGATTAAAAAACGCTATAAAAAACAATGAATATATAAAAACCAGCCCTGCCCAACCTTTGGCAAATCTTCTTATTTTTACTTCATTCTGTGGAAACCACGGACCAAATATAATTATTGCGCCTATAATTGGCAGTAAAACCAGTAATATTAAAGACATCACTAACCTTTCTTATAACAACCAGTAAATAGTAAATACGAATGTTAAAAATATCAACCCCCCAAAGAGAATTGTAGCGTATGTTTGAACATTTCCAGTCTGGAACAGTCTGAGTATCCAACCGCAAAAATGCACCCAGAGTGCCGCCAGATTTACGATTCCATCGACAATAAACTTATCAAATGCTGACATAAATTCAGAAACAGGCAAAACAACATAATCAATAAACTTATAATAAGTTTTATTGATGTACCAGAGGTTTGCGGAAAAATCATAAACAGGTTTGATTTTCTGTATAAAGTTGTCCAGATTTATTTTAAGCATGTTCCTGTATTTTTCTACATATAAGACCATTGCAAGCCCGACACCCAACAATGAAACTATTAAAGATACCGCAGGGATTAATAAACTTTCGTTATGAGAAACTGTTTCTTCTGTTACTCTCATAAAAGCGTCAAATGACGGCAATCCGAACTTTCCGCAAAGCGCAAAACCAATTATCGCAGAAGGAATTGCAAGAATTATCAACGGTAAAGTGATTGTCTTTGAAGCATTGTGAGGATGTTCATGCCCTCTATATTCGCCTTCAAAAGTAAGGAAATAAGTTCTGAACATATAAAAAGCAGTCATACCGGCAACAGCCATTGCAATTACAAGTAAAACTATCTGATTATGCTCAAGAAGCCCTGTAAAAATTTCTTCTTTTGACCAGAATCCGCTCAGAAAAATTCCTGAAATTGCCAAACATCCAATCAAATAAGTATATGCGACAGCCGGCATGTGTTTTCTCAAGCCGCCCATGTATTTCATGTCCTGCTGGTCGTTCAGTCCATGAATTACAGCGCCCGAACAGAGAAACAACATAGCTTTAAAATACGCGTGAGTCATAAGATGGAAAAGTCCGGCAGTATAAGCTCCTGCACCCATTGCCATTACCATAAATCCGAGTTGGCTGCAAGTTGAATATGCTAAGGCTTTTTTAATATCCTGCTGTGTTATAGCAATTGTAGCAGCCATTAATGCGGTAATTGCACCCGTCCAAGCAATAACAGTCATAGCGTCATGCGAAAGTTCAAAAATAGGATACACTCTTGCTATCAAATAAACACCCGCTGCAACCATTGTAGCAGCGTGGATTAAAGCGCTAATCGGAGTTGGACCTTCCATTGCATCAGGAAGCCAGGTATGCAGCGGAAACTGCGCACTTTTTGCCACCGGGCCGAGAAATATTAAAAGAGCAATAACCGTATACAAGAACGGATTTGTAGAATCAAAAACATATTTTGCCGCATCAGGCATAGCTGTAAAACTCAGAAAAATATCGCTATTACTAGCCCACCAACCGATTGAGAAATACAAAAACATTAAAATCCCGATAAGTAATCCGCAATCGCCAATTCTGTTCATAATAAAAGCTTTAGTCGCAGCAGCCGCTGCTGAAGGTCTTTTGAACCAGAAACCGATAAGCAAATAACTGGATACCCCTACGAGTTCCCAGAAAATATAGGTTTGGAAAAGATTTGAGCTTAAAACTAATCCGAGCATCGAAAAATTAAACAGGTTTAGATAAGCGAAAAACCTGTGGTATCCTTCATCTTTGTTCATGTATTCGTGGGAATATATTTGAATAAGCAAACTTACGCTTGTAACAACCATAAGCATCATTGCAGCAAGTCTGTCTACAATAATTCCGACAGATAATTTGATATTACCCGCTTCCAGCCAGTTAAAATTCTGAACATAAGGAGTGGTATTGTCAAAAGTCCACGCTAATATAAAACTTGAGCAAATAAGTCCAATAAAAGTACTTGAAATAGTAAGCCACAATGTAAATTTTTTGTTTTCATAAACAAATAAATTTTGACCAAATATAATAATCAGAAAAACCCATAAGGGTAATAATGCGATTAAACCGGCATTTTCGACAAAAAACTCCATTATATTTTAACACTCCTAAAAATTTTTCTATTTTTATCCTTTAAGTTCTTTCATTTCTTCCGTATCAACTGTAGGTTTATTTCTATAGAGCGAAAGAAGAATGGCAAGCCCTAAGGCGGCTTCCGCAGCAGCAACAGCCATTATAAATATTGCAAAAACTTGCCCCTGTAAATTATTGATATCATTATAATTTGCAAACGCGACAAAATTTATATTTATCGCGCATAGTAAAATCTCTATGGACATAAGCACACGGATAATATTTCTTGAAATAATCAATCCCAGTATGCCTATGCAGAATAAAATAGCCCCTAATATTAAATAATGAGTTAATCCCACATTAAAAATCTTTAAAATAACTTCTATGTTCATATTAATCTTCCTCGATTAGTCGTGTTGTAGGGTTGATAAGATTATCTCTGTCTTTTTTTGCCATAACTACTGCCCCTAGAATTGCAGCCAGCAATAATAAAGACAAAATTTCAAACGGTAAAACATATTTTGTAAACAGCGCTTTGCCGATAATTCCTGTGGTTCCTTGCGTTTGCAAAGTTTCTATTGTTTCTATAGAAGGCAATGTAGTTGAAAATATGCTGCTTTCCCTTGCTAAAGACTTGAATCCGTTTGTTACAGTGAATAAAATCGTAACAAAAAAGACTCCTGCTATGGCAAAAGCAAACAATGTCCTCGGCGCGAAAGCAATCCAGAGTTTTTTCTCGGAAACCCTTCCGGTAAGCATAATTGCAAAAATCATAATAATTGTTATGCCGACCGCATAAATCATTATTTGAGATATAGCAACAAAATCCGCGTTTAATAATACAAAAATCCCTGCTACTGAAATGAAAGCCAGAATCATTGATACTGCGGAGTACACGATTCTTGGCAAAAACACAACGCTCAGAGCTGCAATTACAAGCACAAAAGCTATAGCATAGAAAAATAAATTATAAATTATGTCCATAACAACTTAAAACCTCAACACCGTTTTTATTAATCAACTGTCCCGTTCTTTTTTATCTCTCCAATTTGCTGATTCTTCAGGAGAAAGCATCAATTTATCTTTGTCAAACACCAGAGATTCTCTGGAATAATCCGCAAGTTCGTATTCATCTGTCATTATAAGCGCATCTTTAGGACAAGCCTGTGTACAATTACCGCAGAATATACATCTTCCTATATCAATCGTGAATTTATTAACTACCGGTTTATTATTTTCATCTTTAGAGGATTCAATCTGAATTAAATCGCCGCATGGGCAAACTTTTGTACAGGACATACAGCCTACACAATTCAAATTTCCTTCTTGATTAGTAGTAAGCGCAAGTTTACCTCTTATTCTTGAAGAAAGTATAGGTTTTTTTTCAGGATATTCCAATGTAATAGCAGGTCTGAACGCATGTTTAAGTATGGTAAACATACCTCTTGCTATTTCAATTATTCCGCTTACAGTTTTATTAACTATTTTTTTCATAATTATTATCCGTTCATTAGTGTTGAAAAGTATTTAAACACAGCGACAATCGTCAAATTAACCAGAGAAAGAGGTAAAAGGAATTTCCATGCGAAAGACATTAACTGGTCAGCTCTTAACCTTGGCAAAGTAGCCCTAATCCATATAATAATAAAGATTACAAAATATGTTTTTGCTATAAGCCAGAACCCCTGTTCAATATGCATAAAAATATAGAGAATATTCTGGTTATGTATGATGTTTTGGAATAAAGTTACTGACAGGTAATCGCTAAATGGCGATAAATACCCGCCTAAAAACAGCGTAACTATTAAAACACTCATTATAAACATCGCCGCATATTCTGCTAGAAAGAATAGAGCGAACTTCATGCCGGAATATTCTGTGTTGTAACCGCTTACCAGTTCACTTTCAGCTTCCGGCAAATCAAAAGGAATTCTGTTAACTTCAGCGATTGAACATATAAAAAACACCACAAAGCCTATAAAAGCAGGTATTATGTTCCAGCTAAAGACATTCCAGCTAAAAAACGCTCCGTCAGAAAACCCTCCGGCCTGCGCTATTACAATATCAGAAAGGTTCAGTGTTCCCGCAAGAACTGCTATACTTAACACGGCAATCACAAGAGGAATCTCATAGCTTATAGCCTGAGCCGCCGAGCGCATTCCCCCAAGCAGCGAATACTTGTTATTGCTTGCCCAACCGGCAAGAACTATGCCTACAGTAGTGATTGAAGAAAGAGCAAAAACCAGAAACAATCCCGCCGCAAGGTTAATAGCAACAAATTTTTCGGTAAACGGCATCAATCCATATATAATCATTATCGGAGCAAACACTATCATTGGCGCAAGAGTGAAAAGAATCTTATTTGTGTCTTTAGACATAATATCTTCTTTGCAAAGAAGCTTAATAGCATCCGCAATGGTTTGGAAAAAACCGAAAGGTCCGACTCTGTTTGGTCCTTTTCTTACGGTAAGCCACGCGAGAACTTTTCTTTCCATCAAAACAAGGAATATTACAACTAAAATCAATAAAATAGCCACAAAAATAAACGGAATCACAGGCCATGTAATTTCTGCCAAAACCGTTGGTATTCCCAGTTTATTAAATATTTCTATGTAAATATCGTGCATTATCTATCCTTTTTGTTTTAGATTGCCACGTCGAGGCTAAAGTTGCCCCCTCCTTTTTTGATATTTAATCAAAAAAGCGGGTACCCTTCGCAATGACAGGGAGTTATCGGTCAACTTCTGGAAGCACAACGTCAAGACTTCCAAAAATCGGCATTAAATCAGAATAATTCTTGCCTTTTATCAGTTCCGGCAACAACTGAACCGAAGAGAATGAAGGTGTTCTCCATTTTACTCTGTAAGGCTTGTTTGTTCCATCGCTTACCACATAGCAAGTTATAACCCCTCTTGGCGCTTCAATCATCGAGATTACTTCACCTACAGGAGGTTTAAACACTGCCGCATTTAATTTTTTTCCCACAAGCTGCACGTCAAAACCGCAAAATTCACAGTCTTCTTTTTTGCAGCCGCAGTTTACGCTTTTAACTTTTAATCTTTCCGGCGTTCCACCCGGAATTTGTTTTAAGGCTTGCTCAATAATTTTGACAGATTCGCGCATTTCAGCGATTCTTACCATGTATCTGTCGTAACTGTCGCCATTTTCAGCAAGATGCGTCTTGAAATCAATTTCATCATAAACAGAATAAGGATTTGTTTTTCTTAAATCAAAATCAATCCCTGATCCCCTGATATTTGCTCCTGTAATTGCATAATCGGCAGCCATTTTTTGAGTTAAAACTCCAACACCTTTTGTTCTTTCCATAAATATAGGATTTTTAGTGATGATTGCTTCGTATTCATCAAACATTTTTGGCATTGATTTGCATAAATCAACGGCTTTTGTCATCCAACCCTCTGGCAAGTCTTTTTTTACCCCGCCAAATGTATAAAAATTGTACATCATTCGCTGTCCGGTGAGTTCTTCAAAGAGTTTGACGATATCTTCTCTTTCTCTAAACGCATAAAACATAGGAGTTGTAGCTCCTAAATCCAATAAAAAAGCTGTAAGCCACATTAAATGAGAAGTGATTCTGTTAAATTCCATTGTGATAAGCCTGATATATTCGGCTCTTTTAGGAACTTTAAGTCCGGCTATTGATTCTACGGCATAACAAAATGCCGCAGAGCAAAAGAAACTTGATAAATAGTCTACTCTGTCAACCATCGGCAAATACTGGAAATAATTCCTGCTTTCGGCAAGTTTTTCCAGTCCTCTGTGCAAATACCCGATTACAGGTTTTGTATCTTTAATTATTTCGCCCTCAAGAGTCATTACAAGCCTTAAAACCCCATGAGTGCTGGGGTGTTGAGGTCCGACATTTATGATCATTTCTTTATTTAAAGTGCTTTCTAATGCCATTATCTTTCGTTCCAACTTAATCTTTTATCATTATTAACATAATCTTTTCTTAAAGGATGACCAATCCAGTCTTTCGGGAGCAAAATTCTTTCTAAATTCGGATGGTTATTAAAATTTATTCCTAATAAATCATAAGTTTCTCTTTCATGCCAGTCAGCCGCGGAATATAATCCGTTTAAGCTTTCTACAGCAGGATTTTCTTTATCCAGTCTGACTTTTAAAATCAGTTTTTTATTGAAAACAGTTGAATATAAATGGTAAACGACTTCAAAACAATCAGCCTTATCAACTCCGCTAACGGAGAGCAGCATATTGAATTGTGTATTTATATGCATTTTAAGGTATGTAGCAAGCTCAATCAGCTTATTTTTTGATACATCAATTACTTCGATATCATCAGAAGTTTTATCAAGGTGTTTTACCTCGAATTTTTCGTCAATTATTATATTATTAACTGTTTCAGTCACGATTTTCTCCGTTATTTATTATAAGGTATTAGATTGCCACGTCAGCACTTCGTGCTTCCTCGCAATGACAATTACTATATCCCATTTTTTGAACACCCCAATGAATAATTTCAAACTCTGGATTAGGCAGTACAACTTCACAATTTTCATCATCAGAAAGCATAACCCTAGGCTTATGTGCTTCCAAATATTTTTGTCTATCCAATATAGTCTCTGTTTTTATTTGTTTTTGAAGTTTTATTATTGCATCAAGAAGCGCTTCCGGCCTTGGAGGACATCCAGGCAAATACACGTCAACAGGAACCAGTCTATCTACTCCTCTAACCACAGAATAAGAGTCATTTTCAAACATTCCGCCTGTTATTGTGCAAGCACCCATGGCGATTACATATTTAGGTTCGGGCATTTGCTCGTAAAGACGAATTAAAGCAGGTGCCATTTTGTGTGTAATAGTTCCCGCAGTAATCATTAAATCAGCCTGACGCGGTGTAGCTCTAAAGACTTCCGAGCCGAATCTTGCTATATCAAAAGTAGCCGCACTGGCTGAAATCATTTCAATTCCGCAACATGCAGGCGCATAAGTCAAAGGCCAAAGAGAATTAGACCTTCCCCAGTTATATATAAAATCTACCGCTGTTATAATTATCTGCATTGTTTATTCCTATATTATTGCCATTTTAAAGCATCTTTTTTCCAGGCGTACACAAGCCCAACCACCAATATTCCTATAAAAATCAAAGCTTCTACAAGTGCAAACAGACCTAATTTATTATAACTCACAGCCCATGGAAAAAGAAAAACAGCTTCGATATCAAATATTAAAAACAACAAAGCGTAAAGATAATATTTTAAATCAAACTGAATTCTCGAATCACCGAAAGGCTTCATTCCGCATTCATAAGTCTTTTCTTTATTTATTCCCGGAGCTTTTGGCTGAACCAGAAACGACATAATCAAAGCAGCCGCCGCAAACGCGAAAGAAAATAATATAAATGCTATTAAAATTCCATATCCCGATATGTACATTTTTTATCTTGTGTCCTCACTCTTGGCATAATTTCAGTTTTCGGAATCTATATTTATTAGATAATTGAAGATTCATGCCGAAAACAAATTTTTGTTGAAACATCTTACCCATTTTCTTCGTTTATAAAATTTATATCTTAAACAATGTTGTAAAACAATTAGGTTAAACAAAATGTTAAGTTTTTAGTTTTTAATTATCCGGACGATTAATTTTTACTTTTGTTCAAAATTCAGACAATTTTTTAGCTTCACATGTTTTATAGATGTAGTTAAAAGATTTATGGAATTAAAAATGAGCGCAATTACTTTAACAAATTACACAAAACCGTATAAGCCCTCTTTTACAGGCAGAAAAATTCCTGCGTTTAAAACATACGGTGTTACCCAGACTTTTGAAAAAGAAATAACAGAAGGATTAACTGAATATCCAAAAACAATTTTTAATAAGATTAAGAAAAAATTCAATCCTAATACAAGACTTGCACCTAAAGCTTCTGATGCTTTTCCGGATAGTCCTTATTTACAAAATCAGGTAAAAACCGAATTATGCCCCGGAACTCAAATGACACATGACCAATGTTTAACTGCTTCTTCTATAGTTGCAACACGTAATGATGGCACAGTTGTTGAATTTTTATTATTTTGCGAAAAACCCGAATTATCAAAAGGAGCAACTAAAGGAGCTGTTGGACATGAATTAACACATAAAGCTGCTAGGTTGTTAAATGTAGATATTTCTCAATTGGATGGGTTTAAAGATGCTGTTAGAAAAGATTTAAACAAATTATCTGAAAGAAAAACGCAATCCATTAAAATATATAATCAATATGATGATTATACTTCTAAAAATGTAAAATATCTCACTCAAAACAGCACACCAGAAAATTTAGATCCATATGGATTAGGTGAAATTTTTGCTGAAAGTGGAGCATATTTAACTACAGGTAACGGTGTTGAAATATCTAACAAGAAAAAATCAAAGTTTATGGGTACATTTTTCCCTGAATCTGTCGCATATGTTAGAAAATACTTTTATTTACTGGGAATGAAATAATTTATTCTAAATTATTTCTGATTTTTTCAAAAATCGCTTCAACCTCGGAAAGTTTTGTGCATCTGACTAAATCGGCTCTGTAAGTTGTAGCATCCCTTATCCCTGTAACATAACACGCAAAAAATTTCCGCATAAACTTGATGCCATTTAGCTCATTTCTCATGTGTTCAACTTCTTTTTTGCAGTGAAGCAGGGCGATTTCAAGTTTTTCTTTTATATCAGGTTCGGGCTGTAATTCTCCTGTTAAAATAAACTTTTCGATTCTTCCGATTAATCCCGGATCCCCCATAATTCCTCGACCGACAGCTATGCCGTCGCAACCTGAAATTTCAAGGCATTCTTTGGCTTTTTGAGGTGAATCAATATCACCGTTGCCTATAACAGGAATTTTTACCGCCTGTTTGACTTCTCCTATCTCTTCCCAGTTAGCTTTTCCGGAATACATCTGTGATTTTGTCCGCCCGTGAACAATTATCCCGTCAGCTCCGCAGTCTTCAATCATCTTTGCAAATTCTATATAATTTTTAGAATTAAAATCCCATCCTAATCGACATTTTACTGTAACAGGAATACTCACGGCATTTCTGACTGCTTTAATAATTTCTGAAGCCAGTTTTATATCTGTCATAAGCTTTACGCCATCACCATTTTTAACAATTTTAGGAGCGGGGCATCCCATATTTATATCGATAATTTGCGCAAAAGGCTCGAGTTTCCTTGCTCCTTCCGCCATTAATTCAGGTTTATGCCCGGAAATTTGAAAAGACAAAGGATTTTCAATTTTGTCGTGCAGGAGAATTTTTTGCTCTTTGTTAAATTTAAGTGCTTCCGAACTAAGCATTTCCGACATCAACAAACAATCTTTGGAAAACATTCTTATCATTTGCCTAAGAACAGTATCTGTAATTCCAGCCATAGGCGCAGCTATGACCTTGCTTTTTAGCTGAAGATTACCTATTTTTAGGTTACCTGCTGATTCTTCAATATATGAAGTATTATTCATAATATTTATTTCCTATTCTTACTTTTGTGACGTGGAAAATTTCGCAAGATCCTCCTGAAATACCGACAAAACCCTTATCAGTACGAGAAAGACTTGAATTCCAATCAACCATTCCTTTTGAATGAACAAAAACCAGAGAACCTTCCAGATATACTTTTTCATTAAGTTTCAGTGACATTAATGCATTTTGTATATTTATGTTTGCAGGAATAAGATGATTATGGGAATAATTATCCTTATATTCTTCTTTAGAAAGTGGAATTGTTTCCATACCGGAATCCCAATACATAATTCTTCCAGCAGAATGAAAATTCCTGTATTTATTATATTCCGGCAATGCCATTTTTCCCCAGGCTAAACCGACATCAATAGGGCTAATATCAGAAGTTTTATCAGAAAGAGCCGTATTTTTAGCTATAACAATGCCTGCAATTTTATAATTTGCCATTGGATAAAGAATATAATTTTTATTATTGACACCTGTTAGGTGTATATCTTTACAGCCGGAATGAAGCGCATGCACATAACAAAAAACATTCAAAATTGACTGTTCAGGGGCTTTTAAAACGTTTATTTCTTTTTGAGGGTTATCAAAATTATTTGAATATTCAAAAGTAAAATATTTATAAGCAAAATTAAAAAGAAAAGCTATATAAAATAAAGCCAGAAGACCAGATACAGTACAAATAAATATTAAACTTAAATTACGCTTATTTAACCGGGAAAAAATTTTATGTTTTTTCTTGAAAATAGCTTTTAATTTGATTACATATTCCGCAGAAAAGTTTTTTTGATTTTTTCTACTTGTTATAAATCTTTTATAAATAACTTTTTTTTTAATTTTCATTTTATAAATTTTAAAATATTAAATCTGTTTAATTCTGTCTTTTGCATATTTTACGTATTGATCGGTTTTATCTCTGGAAGTGCCAACAAAAAAATTGTACCATTTCTTGGCTTCAGGATAATTTTTAAGTGTATCATAATCAACAGCAATGGCATAATATGCATAAGACATGTCAGGCTTGTATTTTACAGCCAATTTATAATCTGCAATGGCTAATTGATATTTTTTAAGGGCATCATAAACCATTCCGCGGTAATAATAAATATTTCCATTATTTTTGTCTTTCATAGAAAGTGTGTTAAAGGTTAGTAGAGCCTCACTGTATTTACCTTTGTTGTATTCATTAATACCCTTTTGCAATGCACCGTCTTTAATTGCTTGATTAGAAGAATTTAATGCCTGTCTAATATCATCGTTTGCAGGATCCAGAACAAGAGCTTTTTGATAAGCCTTAGATGCATCCTGATTTTTTCTCTGCGCAGAATAAACTGTTCCCAGATAATAAAAAGCTGTTGAGTTTGTTTTATCAATTTGTGTAGCTTTTATATACGCATTAGCAGCCTCATTCAACCTTTTAGATGCCTGATAAGCCGCTCCAAGATTGACATAAAGGTCAGCATCCGGCTCACTTATCTGAATTATACTTAAATATTCTTTTATAGCTTCGTCATATTTTTTCTGGTTATGCTTTTTAAGGGCATTCTGATATCTTGTCGTTACAGTTTCAGAAGTAAGAGAAGCCAGCAAATCTTTCAGCTTTTGGTTTTTAGGTGCTACTTTAAGCCCGCCTTGAAGTGCAGAAACAGCATTAGAAGGCTGATTTTGCTCTTTATATATGACTGCTATATTTAAATATGCATCCGTAAACTTTGGATCTAGGGCAATTGTCTTTTTATAATATTCAAGAGCCTCATCTAGTCTTTTTAAAGAGTGCAAATGAAATCCGTATTTGTATTGAGCAAAAGCATCTGTAGGATTATTATCGGCAAAAGTTTTAAATATAGCCGACACATCCTGATCATTAGGGAATTTTTTTATAGTGTCAAAAAGAGCTTCTTTAGCGTTATCATTTCCTGAATCCCTGCTTAAGACAAATTGAAATTCTTTAACGGCATCATCAAGCTGTCCCATATCTCTTAAAGCCGTTCCTTTATAATAATGCGCCAATAAATTCTCGGGATTAACTTGAAGAATAGTATCATAAGCATTTATAGCTGTAGTATATTCTTTTTTCGCCTGAAATAACGTTCCAATATTTAATCTTGTTGTTATATCATTTGGATTTATGGCTTCGGCAAATTGATATTCCTTTAAAGCCCCCTCAAAATCACCTTTTTTCTGGAGAATAACTCCAAGATTCATATGAGCGGAAGCATCTTGAGGATTTTCCTGAAGTTTTTTCACCCATAAATCTTCCATATCTTGCAAAACTTCTATTTTATCTTCTTTTTTTGCTGTTTTAAGTGCTATATCATATTCTTTTATGGCATTTTCATTATCACCGGAGTTGTTCAATGCTCTTGCAAGCTTTAAATGAAGATCCGTATTATTTGCATTATAAGCAACAGCCTTCCTGTAATACTTTACGGCATTTTTTTCATTTTGAAGAATAGAAGACACATCGCCAATAGCAATATAAACAGGAAAATCTGTTTGATTTCCCTCCAGTGATTCATAAAATTCAACTGATGCTTCCCTGAATTTTCCTTGCCCTCTTAGTTCTCTTGCCATTTTTAATCTCGAAGACTTAGCGGTGCTTATTTGTTCGGCTTTAAGCAGATTATCGAGGTCTGCTTTTGCTATGCCAAGATTTTCAGCCGCCAAGTCAGAATTTGGAATATTATTGTCATATTTCAAAATATAAATAGCATTTCTGTAGTCATTCGCTGATTTATTAAAATCTTTCAATTGACTATAAAAATAGGTTCCTCTATTTATATAAGATGCCGCGAGATTAATTCTGGTATCAACTCTATCAGGAGTAAGACTTAAAGCTTTCTCAAACGCATCAATAGCTTTTGTATATTGATTAGAATTTAAAAAATCCAGTCCATTTTTATAATAAACGTCGCTTTCATCTGTATACTGCTTATAAACATTTGCATTGGGATTCATCGGAAAATCAATATCCGGTATTTGACAATAAGCCGCTTTATTTATAGCTAAAAAAGCGAATAAAATTGACGATAAAATTTTAATTTTTACATTCATATATTTGCTCATAAATATAGAGAACCTCCTAAATTCAAAAGCTGCCTTGTTAAATCCCGTATCTCCTTGCCAGGCAAGCAGTTTCGGATTTAACCACAGTCCTTGATAAATATATTAACATAAACCACTAAAAATGAATGAGTTAGGCAAAATTGCAAAAAACAAAAAGACCGGAGTAACCGGTCTTGCTATTTCATCACTAGACATACTATTTATAAAGATTTTGGCAATTTATTTTAACTATTCTGTTTTTGTTTGTTCCGGCAGAGGCGGAATTTTTAAATTCAAAATTGCATTAACAGCCCCTGCAGATGCATTTGCTATAAGCGCTTCTTCTTTTTGGCTTGATAAACCGGTAAGAGCTGTGAGATTTAATCCGGGAGCTCCATTATTACCAAATGATTGAAATCCAAACAAATCACCGACAGCACCAGCCTGTTGATTGGTTTGTCCTGTGCCAAAAATACTGTCATTAGCCGCTAATAAATTAGGAAGTCCGTTATTAGTACCAAAAATACTATCTTGTGCTGTTGTGCTCTTATTAGAAAGAGCAAATAATGCGTTCATTTCAGCGTCAAACTTTGTGTACATCATTGCCGACGTTGCGCCAATGCTCATAAGATCTCCTCCTCATTTTATTTCTTTGCAAATTTGCAAGAAATTCCATAACACATAAAATTTTAATAATTAATTAAAGACCCCGCTAATATATATAAACCTTTTTTATTTTTTGAAATTCAAAATTATTAATAATCTTAAAATTTGTTAACATTTCATTTTTTACAAAGTTAACAAATTTTCAAATTTTCAATTTATCTGATAAAATTCTTTTTATTCTATAAATGAGAACCGGCGAAAATTGAAAAAGAAAAAAAATTTAGATATTTTAAAAACATTCGAGATTTTCAACATGGAAGCCTTAAGCATACTTAAGGATAAATTTCTTGAAATCGTAATGATTGAAACAGAAAATATTTTTTCTGCACACAGAAATAACCTTTTTAATATAGATTTTAAAAAAGATGATTCTGTTCAAATAACTGTTATCAATGACAAAAAAACTTATGATCTGTTGTCAAATACATGGAAAAGACATAATTCGAGAAAGAAGATTAATGGCATAAAAAATGAAAAGAATAACTCAAGCGACGTTTATAACCAGCTCAACATGTCTTAAAAACTGCCCTGATTTTAACCTGCCGGAAATTGCCCTGATAGGTCGTTCAAACGTAGGCAAATCTTCTTTCATAAATACTTTAACAAACAGAAAAAAACTGGCAAAAACCAGTAACACTCCCGGAAAAACAAGATTAATAAATTTCTTTAACATAAACGAAGAGTTAATCATAGCCGATTTACCGGGATACGGCTATGCAAAAATTTCAAAAACAGAGCAACAAAAATGGAGCAAAATTCTTGAAGAATATCTTAAAGACAGAGAACCTTTAAAAGCGGTAATTCAATTCATAGACGCAAGGCATGACGTGCAGAATAATGACTATCAAATGAGGGAATGGCTTGATTTTCACAAGATTTATATTATTACGCTGGCAACAAAAACTGATACTCTTTCGAAAAACGAAGCCTTCAGGGCTATTCAAAACATCTCAAAAACTCTAAACACAGAGGTTATAGAATTTTCATCGAAAACAGGCATTGGAAAAGATAAGATTTTGGCAGTTTTTACAGGCATTATTAAGGATTCTGATTAACTTTCTGTTTTTCATGAGCAATAAGCGCCTGAGCATCTGATTCATCAATCTTTCCATAAAAAGTATTATCAATTGCTATAATGGGAGAAATTTCGCATAAACCCACGCATTCAACCACTTCCAGTTTGAATTTGCTGTCTTCTGTAGTACTGCCCGGAATAATTTCCAACTCATCGCATGCGGTTTCGAGTATTTTGTCAGAACCGCAAAGTTGACAGACCATTCCCCCACAAACTCTTATTACATGCTGCTTTACAGGCACAATTTCAAATTCGTTATGTAATTCTATTATTTTTCTGATTTTATTTTCTGGAATATCAAGATGTTCCGTAATACAAACAAGGTCTTCTTCTGTAATACAGCCGAATTTGTTTTTTATATCGCTTAATAAAGGGAATATATCATTTTTTTTGTCTTTATATTTAAGAAAAATTGACAATAAATCCAGACTAACTATCTTGCATTTGCAAGGAAATCTTTTGTTTAAATTTTTCAGTGCTTTCATATTATAAAAATCCCAAATTTATTTGAGGATTGACCTAATTCAAATTAACACGGCAGGCTATAAAATTGATTCTCTAAAACTCCTAATTTGTTTACTTAATATTAATTAATATTTTATGAAGGTCGAATACAAAATAATATTAAGGGGAAACGCCCTCTGTATTGTTTTTCCAATATGATAAAGTTTCTTGATTATCTGCATCATCTATGATATTTTTCATATTAATAAAATAGGCAGTCTGGTTAGTTTAGTT
>DNRP01000033.1:0-535 GCA_003499955.1 Cyanobacteria bacterium UBA9971 | reverse complement strand
TTAGTGGCTTATGAATATTTGAAACAGAAATTTCATGCGGCTTCCTCCTCATACAGCGAATTAAAACGCGGCATGCTAAACGTTGAAGACGATAAAATAATTGAAACACCTTTTCAAATTAAAGCGCAGATGTAATACCTTGTTATTTCGAGGTACTATTACGCGTAATATGGCTTTAGATTGCCACGTCGGCTCTTCGAGCCTTCTCGCAATGACATAGGATAATATAAAAATTGACAGATATATGGTATACGGAAAAATATAATAACAATCTTGGGTTAACCTTTAAAATTAAGGGTACTTTGCATTGCGAACAGTCTGGTTTTCAAAAAGTTGAAGTTATAGAAACAGAAGCTTACGGAAAAATGCTTTTGCTTGACGGGCTTGTGATGACAACGGAAAAAGACGAATTTTTCTACCACGAAATGATTTCTCATATTCCCATGCTCGCTCATCCTAACCCTGAAAGAGTTCTTGTAGTTGGTGGCGGAGATGGCGGCACTGTCAGGGAAGTTTTGAAGCATCCTTCCGTCAA
>DNRP01000177.1:950-6774 GCA_003499955.1 Cyanobacteria bacterium UBA9971 | reverse complement strand
GAGCTTTCAGAAAGACCTATTAAAGCCTTAGAAACAGGTGAACTTGGTTTTATCCCCGAAAGATGGACAAAAATTTACCTTGATTGGATGGAAAACGTCCGAGATTGGTGTATTAGCAGACAATTATGGTGGGGACATCAGATTCCCGCTTACTATTGCGATGATTGCAAAGAAATGATTGTGGCAACTGAAAAACCTGATAAATGCCCAAAATGCGGAAGTTCAAACTTAACGCAGGAAACAGATGTTCTTGATACATGGTTTTCATCAGGTTTATGGCCGTTTTCAACAATGGGCTGGCCTGATTTAGAAAGTCCCGACTTCAAAAAATTCTACCCTACAAGCGTTCTTGTGACGGGATTTGATATAATCTTTTTCTGGGTGGCAAGAATGGTCGTTATGGGCTATGAATTCACCGATAAATCGCCATTTAAGACGGTTTATATTCACGGGTTGATTCGCGATGAAAAAGGTCAGAAAATGAGCAAATCAAAGGGCAACACGATTGATCCCGTTGAAATAATTGACAGATACGGCTCTGACGCGCTCAGATTTACATTAACAAGTCTTGTAACCTATGGCGGACAGGATATTAAAGTTTCTGACGAGCGTTTTGAATATGGAAGAAACTTTGCGAACAAAATCTGGAACGCCTCTAAGTTCGTTCTTATGAACCTCGAAGGGGTTGATGATTCCGAAATTGATATGAGCGCGCTAACGATTGCGGATAGATGGATTCTCCATAAGTATAATGAAGCTGTGTTAGAAGTAAATAAAAATCTGGAATCATACAGGTTTGGCGAAACAGCACAGTTATTATATGAATTTTTCTGGAATTCATACTGCGATTGGTATGTAGAAATAGCAAAAACCCAGCTTAATAAACCAGATACAAAATCAAATACCCAAAGAGTTTTAAGATATGTGCTTGAAAGGACATTAAGGCTTTTACATCCCGTGATGCCACATATTACGGAAGAAATTTGGCAGCTTATACCAGGTAAGATATATAAAAATAATGCGCAAGAGAACGAGTTACAAAAGCTTCCAGCGAAGCAAAGCTCCGCTTCGGCTTTTTTCACTCCCGCTCTGCAATCCATAATGCTTACAGATTTTCCAAAGCATGATATGGGCTTAAAAGATGAAATAGCTGAATCAAAGCTTAATACAGCAATTGAAACAATAAAATCTCTCAGAAATATCAGGCAGGCTTTTAATATACCTGTAAGCGCAACTATACAGGCAAAAATTTATTCTGAAGACGCCACCGCACAAGAAACATTTGAGGTGGTCAGGTCTTATATAGAAATTTTTGCAAGAGTTGAAAGACTTTCTGTTAAACTTGGAATACCGGCAGAGATTCCTTCGCAATCAGCTACGACAATGATGGGAACTTCTCTTATAGTTGTTCCGTTGGCAGGGCTTATTGATCTGGATAAGGAAATTCAAAGACAGACTAAAAAACTCGAAACACTTGCGCAGGAAAAAAAAGGTCTTGACTCAAGGCTTAGCAGTCCGAAATTTCTTGAAAGCGCGCCTAAGGAAGTAGTTGAGCTTACAAAAGAGCGTATCAAAGAAATAGAACAACAAACCCAATCGATACAAGAGCTTTTAAAATCATTAGCAAAGTAAAAATGACAAACAAAACTGTTTCATACGAAAAAGCTATAGTTGCCCTGACTTCACAGGGAAAATTTTATATAAATCTCGGGCTGGATAGGGTAAAAAATCTGCTTGATCTTTATGATAACCCGCAGGATAAAATAAAATGCATTCATGTGGCGGGAACTAACGGAAAAGGCTCAACATGCGCAATGCTTGCTTCTGTTTTAACTCATGCCGGATATAAAACAGGACTTTATACAAGCCCGCATCTTGTGGATTATACAGAACGAGTTAAAATTAACGGCAAAGACATCTCAAAAGAAGATTTTGCGGATTTTATTTTTAATATCATACAAACCGCAGAGCAAAACAATATTCATGCAACCGAATTTGAAATCCTGACCGTTCTTGCTTTTATTTTATTCGAGCGGGAGAAAGTGGACTTTGCCGTCATAGAAACAGGTCTTGGCGGAAGACTTGACGCGACTAATGTTATAAAAAAACCTTTATTGTCAATAATAACCACAATTGATTCAGACCATGTTGACAGACTGGGCGAAACTATAGAAAAAATAGCCTTTGAAAAAGCGGGAATTATAAAGCCGAATGTCCCTGTAATTGCCTCGAAAGACAATAAGGGGATTGAAGTTATAAAAGAAAAAGCTTTAAAAGTTGGAAGCGCTTTAATATTAGTTGAAGATGCCGACACCCCCTACGAACTAAACCTTCAGGGGGTATGGCAGAAAAAAAATCTTTCACTTGTCCTGAAAGCAATAGACCTTCTCAGGGAGCAGGGAATTGAAATTCCTGAAGAAGCTGTGAAAAAAGGACTTCAAAACGTTTCATGGCCTGCCAGATTTCAATACATAAAAGAAATGAACTTAATACTGGATGGCGCGCATAACCCGAATGCCGCCCGATTACTCAGTGAAAGTCTTGATTTGTATTATTCTGATAAAGAAAGAATTTGGATTTATTCTTCTATAAGTACAAAAAATTATGAAGAAGTTATGGAAATTTTATTCAGGCATGGCGATATTGTAATACTTACGCAGTCAAATTCAGGTGCGGCTGTTTCTCCTGAAATTTTAAAAGCTAAATTAATTCAAAAACACATGCCATGTAAAATATATACAACTGAAAACATTAAAGAATCTATAAATATTTATTTTGAATTAATAACAAACAAAAATATAGGTATAATGGCTGGTTCCCTTTATACTGCCGGTGATTTTTTGTCTCAATATAAAATATAAAAACTATACTTTTAATTTCCAACTACTACCCGATTGGGGTATTTTTCTAAAAATAGCGTATTAAATTTATATTTTATGCTAGGATTACACTTGAAATATAAATACAAATAAATGTTCAGAAAAGATAAAAAAGTAATTGTCAGATTAAGTCAGTATCAGAAAAGGAAGAATTTATGCTATCTATTGAAACAACATCTGTAAGAATTGTAATTGTAGAAGATTATAAACTAACTCGCGTCGGATTACGGTCTTCATTAAATGAATTTGAAGGGATTCAGGTAATAGGAGAAGCTGAAGACGGTGAAAAAGGGCTTGCTTTAATTAAAGAATTAAGACCCGATGTAGTCCTTATGGATTTGGGACTACCGGGAATCAACGGAATTGAGGCGACGCAACAGGTAAAAGCTTTTGATGAAAAAATAAAAGTTGTTATCCTTACTTCTCATGATAGGGATGAAGAAGTACTTGCTTCGCTTGGTTCAGGGGCAAACGCATATTGTCTTAAAGATATAGAGCCAAACACACTTGTAAATGTGCTTAAAAACGTTAGTCAGGGCGCGGCATGGTTAGATCCTGCCATTGCTAAAGTAGCATTGAATCTTTTCCCAAAACCGCAATCTACAAAAGTTCTTAATCCTTCAGAAATTTCTGATGCAAGAGCCCAGCTTACAGAAAGAGAAATGGAAGTTTTAAGGCTTCTTGTACAAGGAAAAAGCAACACAGAAATTGCCAAAGACCTTATTGTAAGTGTTCATACAGCTAAAGCTCATGTATGCAGCATTTTGCAGAAACTTTGCGTTGATGATAGAGTACAGGCTGCCGTAAAAGCTATCAGAGAAAATATTATATAAAATTTAATTCAGGCTAATATTTTTCGCAAAAACTCAAACATCTTTTGCCTCCTTTAAGGAGGCATTTTATTATTTTGAAATAAAGCTCCGTACAACATGAGAAGCCATAATATACCCTGCAACAGGAGCAACGAATGGCGAACTTCCGGGAGAAATTTTCTTAAGCTCAATATTTTCGCCTGTTTTAGTTTTTATCTCAATACAAGAAAGTTTTTTTTCAACAGAAATGGGCTTTTCTGCACTTAAAACTACAGTTAAACCTTGAGTTATCCCTCTTGCTTTAAGCTTGCTAACAACGTACCTTACAAAATCACAGCGTCTTGGATTAACCTCAGAAATATCCGCCTTATAAAGTTGAGTCGGATCAAGCCTGTTTCCTGCACCAAGAGAACTTATCACGGGAATATTTTTTTTAACACAGCTTTCTAAAAGGTCAACTTTTGTTTTTAATGTGTCAATCGCGTCAATTACATAGTCAACCTGCCCGAAAAATATTTTTTCCGTTAAATCTTTCGTGCAAAAATCATTTATAGCTATTACTTGAATAGTGGGATTGATATTTTTAATCCTGTCTTCCATAAGAAACGTTTTTTTCTCGCCAATATTGGAATTAAACGCAAGAAGCTGCCTGTTAATATTTGTTTCTGTCACTTCATCAAAATCGACAACAGTAATTTTGCCTATACCGGATCTTGCAAGAGCTTCTGCTGCATAGCTGCCTACTCCGCCAAGCCCAAAAATAGCGACATGCTTTTGAAAAAGAAGATTTTGAACTTCTTTTCCCCAGATTAATTCGTTTCTATCATAAATTTTGTTATTCATTTTTCCTAAAAAATTGGTACATTATATTATCCTATTAAAATATGAATTTTTTATTAAAAATTTAATTTTTTAATAAAAAGAACAATATAATTAAATTGTTAATATAATTTTAAATAATATTAACAATTTAATTAATTATTGGAGAATTAGTTGTATGAGAATTACAGGAGTTTTATCTTTTTTTGTTATTTTGCAAATTTTAAACGCAATTACACTTTATTTCAAGGTTCCTTTTTATTTTTCTATAATAATTCTGATTGGATTTCTACCTTTTTTAATAATATTAGAACGAAAAAAAAATAATTATTTTGACTTACTTCTGGAAGAGCTGGATAAAATAATTTCTAAACAAAAAAACTTTAATTTAAGTTTGCAAGAAACAAATCCTCTTGTAAAAAAGATCAAAGCAGCTTTGTTTCTTGGTCATGAAAGTATAAATTCTCTTACAGAAAAGATTTTTAATATTCTTGATAAAGGTGTTTTTCTAAAAAGTCAATCGCAAACTTCTATTGATGAGTGCAAAAAAATTAAAGATTCAATAAATGAATCAAGCGCAAATCAGGAAAATATTTTAAGCACAGCCGAAGAATTAAATGCAGCACTTTCAGAGATGTCGGAAGCAACGGCAAAAGACAGTGAAAAGTGCAATGATTTATCATCAAAAGCGATAGATGTTTCAAATAATGTTTTAAAAAGCAAAAATCAATCAGAAAAAGTTAATAAAAATTTTGTTTTACTTAAAGAGTCTTCTTTCTTGCTTGAAAAAAATATGGATGAACTTTTAACATTTTCCAGCTCTATTGGAAATATTATTGAATCAATTCAGACTATAGCCTCTCAGACAAATTTGCTTGCTCTTAACGCATCAATAGAAGCAGCGCGGGCTGGCGAGCATGGAAAAGGTTTTTCCGTAGTCGCAAATGAAGTAAAAAAACTTGCGGAAGAAACAGCAACTGCTACTAAAAATGTAAGTTCAGAAATTCAAAACATTCAAAATATTGTAAAAATTGCGAGAGAATCATCAAAAAGCACTTTAGGCAATCTTCAGGAAAGCGAAAATTCGTTTAACATACTAAATGAAAATTTTGAACTGGTAGTAGAAGAAATTCATGATATGACGGAAATAATAGGAAAAATAACCGACAGTTTCCAAAATACAGCCGCCAGAACACAAGAAATGAACGCTGCAATGGAAAATATAAGCGGTTCTGTAGAAACAGTTACGTTCCAGCTTAATGATATTGATAAAAAGGTTGACAACTTTTTTGAAAAACAGCAAAAACTTCTTGT
>DNRP01000177.1:0-846 GCA_003499955.1 Cyanobacteria bacterium UBA9971 | reverse complement strand
TTGAACAATTAAGAAAAGGAAGTTATAAAGAAGCTGAAAATATCTTTGAGAATGAAACTTTAAGGCTTATGCATGAAATAGAAAATTTGTTTGCAGAATATAAGGCAATTATTGCAAATTAATCTATCAGATAAACAGTTAGTTAAATAATTTTAATAATTTTATTCTTTTTTTTGTTTAGTAAGGTGAAAGAAATTTAAGAACTTTGTTGTCAAAATATTTCTTATACTAAAATGAGGTGTTTTGACGCATGAAATTAAGTAAATTTGTTCTGATTTTTTCGATAGTTGCATTTTTGACTCAAATTTTTTCAGGAAATGCCTTTGCTCAGGGAAAATATAATTGTACAAAAGCTGATAAGGATTGGTCTAAAAGACTTATCAAGGAAAATCTTGTTTTGACAAGGACAATGTCGGATTTAAAAAGTGACACAGCACAGCCCTGTGACAAAGTATCATTGAAAATACTTGATAACATAGACTGCGGAAATCAGGCAATAATTCCATGCGGCAGTTTGCTTGAAGGGAAAGTCGTTAAAAAAAGAAATAATCTTATATTCAGATCAGATGCTTATATTGATATTTTGGTTACAAATATAAAAATGTCATCGGGCTGTAATATATGCCTTGAAAATGATCCTATAAAACTCAGAATTGTTGATCACAATTATAAAACTTTTGTAAGGCGATTTTTGCAAAGAGCACCGATTATGGTCGCCGGTCCTGCGGTTTCTATTCCACTGGGAGCTGCAACAGGCTTAGCAGATGGTGTTATATTTGCTATAACTTTAGGAGCACAAATGACTTCTGGCTTTATATCAGGTTTTATTGATCCTGACATAGACGA
>DNRP01000090.1:4740-7184 GCA_003499955.1 Cyanobacteria bacterium UBA9971 | reverse complement strand
GCTTATCATGTCGGAGCAAAAGAAGTTACCGCAATAGACATCCAAAAGCCCGCCGCTTTTGATAAAGAAATCAAGCACGTTGAAGCGCTTGGCGCAAAAATAATTTACCCCTGTTTTACGGAAAAAATCACTGAAAAAGGCGTTCAATTAAAAGACGGGCGAGTTCTTGAAGCTGATACAGTAATAATATCTGTCGGCGACAGACCTGATTTTTCTTTCATAGAAAGAGATTATCTTGATGAAAGAGGGCTTGTAAAAGTTAATGAATACATGCAAACCGTAAATAACCCGAAAATCTTCGTTCCCGGAGATGCTGTCAAGCTTGGTTTATTTACTAACGCGCTTGCAGACGGAAGAAAAGCCGCAATCAATATCGACAAAATGCTTTCAGGACAACCTCTCGATAAATTTGAAAAAGCTCCTATGATTCCGCGGGATAGAGTAAAAAAAGAATATTATAATTCTATAAATTCTCAAAAAGTTATGGAAATGGAGCCGGAAAAAGAAACAGACCGCTGTATGAGTTGCGGTTATTGCAGAGATTGCGAATTTTGCAAGGAAATTTGCCCCGAACAGGCTATCACAAGAAATTCAAATCCTGACGGNNCTTGCAAAACATTCCGAAAACTAAAGAACTTCAGGAGTATTAAATAATGAGAATTTTTTATTTTTTTATTGTAGCTGTATTATTATCAGCTACAATAAAAACATCCTATGCACAATCGTCTCATAATAAAAATATCTGGTATTCCTGCAAAGCTGATTCAAACTGCACTTTAACAGTAGGTCTCTGCGGAGAAGCAATATCAATAAACAAAAAATATCAAAAACAGTATAATGATTGGCAAAGTAAAATAATTTTAGATCTGGAATGTAATCAATACACTATAACAAATTTTGATAATTTCAAACCTGTTTGCAATAAATTCAAGTGTTCAGCAACAAAAAAATAAAATTGTAAATATTTTAAAAATTTTATCAAAGTTTTTTTCAAATCGTCCGATATAAGTAATAAGGAAAAAATTATTAAAAGTATCCAAATCTTAATCATGTTTAAAAAACACACTAAAATCAGAAGGTGAATAGGTTATTAAGTAAAAGACGAACGATTATCAGCCAAGAGCGATAATCAAGTTAAAAAGGTTTCAAGGAGTTATTGTATTGAGCCAGAGTCAAAGAATTACAATAGATAATGACCCTATAGAGGCTATTTTTGCCTTAAACATGGGCGATTTTCTAACAGAACATTTAATTTCACAAGATTTGCTGAAAAAAATCGACACTTCTGTTAAAGACAAAATTGATAGACTTAAAAAACAGCTAAGTGAATTGATTTCGATTTATTCTCTCGACAATACCCTTACATTATTAGGGTTTAACAGCGAAGATGAATGCATAATCTATAGCTCTATTGCAAAAACGGTAGCGCAAATGCTTGATGCGGATGATTGCCGTATTTATTTAACTCCGGATTTTACAAAAAATTCTAAAGAAAAAAGTAAACTTATTACTATGGGATTTTCCTGCAAAGAAAATAACAACAAAAATTATTTCTTAAATGAAGAAAATAACCCTATCGTCCAATCTTTCTTAACCTGTGAAACAATTTATCTTAAAAATTATAAAGAAGATGTTGCAACCTTACTAGCAGTTCCTATGGCTAATAACTGGGGTAATGTCGGTGCTATTTGCGTTGAAAACAAAGAAGCAAAGGATATTTCCCCTGAATATATTCATCTTCTTGAAATAACAGCAAGTTTATTTGTAACATCAATGAGATTACAAAAATTAACGGAACAAACGGCTGCTGCTTTAAAAGACGAAGAGGCAACATCTGTTGAATTAAGGCAATTAAGAACCGACTTGACTGCAAGTATTGGCGATCTCGGTGATGAACAGCAGCAATTTGTCGAAGCTCTCGCCCGCGCGGTAGATGTTAAAAGTCAATCTCATGCACATTCTAAAAACGTTGCGGAACTTGCAAGAGAAATCGCCGAGCATATCGAATTAAATGAAAAAACTTTGGATTTAATATACTATGCGGGTTTATTGCATAATATCGGTCAGATAAGTATGCCGGAAGAAATATTTTCCAGCAAAGAAAAGCCTTCACAGGAAACATGGAACAAACTTCAAAACCACCCTAATCTTGGCGTAAATTTACTGATGAAAATAAATTTCCTCTCGGAAGTTATTCCTTATGTTCACTATCACAAGGAAAGATGGGACGGAACAGGCACACCGGAAGGTCTTTCCGGAATGAGTATTCCTCTTGGAGCACGTATTATAGCTGTGGCTGATGCTTATCAGGCTATGAATATCCAAAGAGCTTACAGAAAAAAGCTTTCTCAAAAAGAAATTCTCGATATTCTAAAGCAGGAAGCTGGAACAAAATGGGATCCTGCAATGGTAAACGCTTTATACGAAATAAAAACTGCTTAAAA
>DNRP01000090.1:0-4650 GCA_003499955.1 Cyanobacteria bacterium UBA9971 | reverse complement strand
TACTGTACAACTAAATTCATATATTAACAATGAGTAATTTTTATTTGTTAAGTTAAAATTTATCTCTGAATCGCATTATTGGTTTTTCATAATACCTGTAAACAAAAGCACTTATAAGATATAAACTTATAAAATACATGCTTATAAGTACAGGCGAATGATAAAATTTAACAAACAAAACATCAAAAAGAAACATTACAAGTAAATTAAATAAATACATGGAATAAGAATAAAGGCTTGTTTTTTCAAAAAAGTATTTTATCGGTAAAATTTTTGAAAGTTTTTTATTTATAAATTCATTATTTTCAAAAAATATAATCAAAAAAGCAAAAGAAAACGGGATAATAGTAAAATAAAAGGATTTATAAAATACCAAATTCAATAAATTATTAAAAGGATTTTTTATAAAATACAAACAATAAAAATCAATAATTATTAAAACCAAAATAATAAAGCTGATTATTAAAAACTTTTTATTTAAAAGTTTGTTAAAAATTTCTTTATTATTTATTTTTAAACACGCAAACAAAACACCTGTTAATAAAGCATCAAATCTAAGCGGAATACACCTTCTAATTCCAAAATCACTATCAGCGGGATTAAAGCCCAAAACATAAAAAAACCTTATTAATGCAATAAAAATTATTATTTTTATTAAATTTTTATATAAATGCTCTAATTTTGTCTTATTATTACAAAACATAACTAAAAGCATTGGCATCAATAGATAAAACCATTCTTCCACCGACAAACTCCAGCTCTGGTTGAAGAAATGCATATGTCTTATATCAAAATTTTGTATAAAAAACAACTGTTTCAAGAGAAAAAAATCGGGAAAAATATTTATAGGCGGATTTGTAAACTTATAAATGATTATATAAATAGCAAAAACGAGATAATACAAAGGTAATGTTCTGAGCCACCTTCTTATATAAAAATTTTTAATATTTGATACGTTTAAACCTTTATTTAAAAGATGGATTAATATTTTTCCGATTAAAAAACCGCTTAAAACAAAAAATAATTCAACACCAAAACCGCGAAATATCATAGCCATGGAGAACAAAGATTTATTAATAGTATTATCAGGAATCAAATGTCCTATTAAAACCATTAAAATGGCAAAACTTCTTATTACATCTAAGCCAAAATTTCGTTGCGTACTGTTATTTAACATTATATTTATTACTTAAAATTTTTTCTTTACTCACATACACTGATCGTAAAATTGCCCTGTATTATTAAATTATAGTTTAATATATTTTTATTATAATTAATTTTGTTCCATATAAAAAATTTTCCTTCACATCGTTCCGGAAAATTTTTTACTAATTATATTAATTAATTTTGCTTAAACTATTGCTGACTTACTTCAGTTAATTTAGTTCCTAAAGTTCCACCAATTTCTTTTAATTTGTCTGCAACAGTAAACCAGGTAACCATAGATATGCATGCAACTAAACCAAGAATTAAGCCCCATTCACCTATGTCCTGACCTTTTTTTTTCATTTCATCAAATTATTTCATACCTTATAAAACTTATGTAGCACCGGCACTCTGTGATAATTGGTTAGCTTGTTGTAATTTGGTTGTCAAATTGTTAACTGTTACTTTAATCTGACCACCCATTGTTTGAAGAACTGTAATAGCGACTACAGATACTAACGCAAGGATAAGACCGTATTCAACAAGACTTTGCCCTTTGCTTTTTTTGTTTTTACTAATTTTTTTCATGAAAATATTTCTCATTGCTCACCTAAACTCCTGTTAATTAAATTTACTTCATTACTTCTGTTTAATAATAACTCAATTCCAAAAATTAGATAATCACTTTCAAGGGTGATTTTAAAACCTCACCCTTGAAGTTTTAAAGTGATATATAATTTTTATTTATTTTTTAAATTATCGGGTAAAATCCAATCTTTTCGGCACAAATTTTTTATTAATTAAAATAATTTTATTAAATGAATTTAATAAAATTTAAATTTTTATAATTTAATAATCACTCTTAAGGGTGAGTCTATGACTCACCCTTAAACATGATTTGTCATTCCGAGCAGAACGACTGAATCGCAAAATTTTACTAATAATAAGATTGCCGCGGGTTTTCACCCTCGTAATGACATCATTAGGTTTATACAAATCTTATATTTGCTTTTTCTAATCTATCAAGTGCTTCGTATAATTTTTCATCGGGCTGAACAATTGAAACCCTGAAATAATTATCGCTGTATTTCCCAAAAGCTATGCCCGGTGTAAAGACCACGCCTGTTTTCTCCAAAACATGCCTGCACCAGCTTTTTGAATCATACCCATCAGGGACTTGAAGCCATAAATACATGGTGGATCTTGTTTTCTTAAGATTCCAACCGAGATTGTTAAGCCCTTCTATCATAAAATCGCGTCTTCTCTGATAATTTCCCGTGATTTCTTCCGAATAAGAAGATGGCATATTCAATGCGGCAAGTGCGGCATCCTGAATAACAGAACATGTCCCGTAATCCATGTTGGTTTTTACATTATATAAAGTCTTGATAATATCTTTGTTCCCGACAGCAAAGCCTATTCTCCACCCCGCCATATTATAAGTTTTCGAGAATGAATAAAACTCTATAGCTACGTCTTTAGCGCCTTCCACTTGAAAAACACTCGGCGGCTTATAACCGTCAAAAGTTATTTCTGTGTATGCAAGATCACTGCAAAGCAATATATTATATTTTTTGCAATAATCCACCAATTTTTTGAAAAATTCTAATGTAGCCACACCTGCTGTAGGATTATTAGGATAATTAACAAAGAAAATCTTTGCTTTTTGCGCTATTTCTTCCGGTATAGAATCTAAATCAGGCAGAAAATCGTTTTTTTCTTCTAATTTAACATGATAAACATCACCGCTCGCAACCCATGTTCCTCTTGAGAGTACAGGATAATAAGGATCAGGAACGATATTTATATCTCCCGGATCGGTAAAAGCAAGCGCAAGATGAGCAAGCCCTTCTTTTGCCCCGATAAGTGTCTGAATTTCATCTTTCGGGTTTATATCAATTCCATATTTTTTATGCAGCCACTCGGAAATTCCCTGTCTTAATTCAATTTTTCCTTTAAAATCGGGATATCCATGATTTTTTACATTTTGAAGACTTTTAACAGCAGCTTCTACTACCGGAGCAGGAGTGGCTCCATCAGGATTCCCTATTCCTAAGTCGATTAAATCGACTCCTTTTGCTCTTTCTTCTTCTTTCCACTCATCAAGCTCCGCAAAAACATAAGTTGGAAGGCTTAAAAGCTTTTTTGCCGGAGTTATATTTACTTTAGTCTGCATTATTGTCTCCTGATTTTTAAGTTCAAATTGTCATTCTGAGCAGGGAACCCTCTTTTTTGATTAAATATGAAAAAAGAAAGGGGACGAAAGAATCGCAAGATTTTATAAAATTATGAGATTGCTTCGTCGTTTTGCTCCTCGCAATGACAAAAAAATTAATTAGTAATCTAAATTAATAACAATTCTATAGTAAGAACTTCTCAGGGGCAAGATTTTTTAAAAGTTTAATACCTATAATAAGTTTTTATTCTTAAATATATAGAAAGCATCGGGGGTTTCTCTATCATATTTTATTTTTTCGTTATAGTAATTCATTCCTGTCTTATACACAAGTTCAAAATCTTTAAACAAGTTAAAATCTATTTTGTTATATCTAAGAAAATCTTTTGATTTGTCGAGGTTAAAAACTATCTGTTGATTATTGCAAATTACAATATAATCAAGATTTTTAAGTTTTTTTTCTGTCAAAAGCTCATATCTGAGAGGGAAAATTTTCCATGTCGGATTTTGATTAAAAAACTGGTAATACCACATTTTATCTGAAAAAATAAGTCCTATTTTAGAACTATTTTTTGCGTTTTGAGCAAGATATTCTAACGGTTTTCTAAATATTTCATCGCATACAGAACCTATTTTATATCTTACATCTTCTCTCGGGCTGGTAAGCAAACTTACATTATTTACAGGAAAAACAGGACGCAAGGCATTTGCAAGAGGAATATTTATAAAACATACAACAGCAACAATAAATATAACTAATTTCAGGGGCTTTAATTTATGACTGTAACTTAATGCGAATAAAGGCGCGCAAAGCACCATTGCAGTGGTGAAATATCTCATATTCCACAAAGTAAANNAAGTTGCAAAATTTTCATGAATTTTTGTATTTAAAAAATTTATATCCGCATAAATCAAACCCTGATTTTCGCTTAGCCTAAAAATTCCGAACAATATGTTTTTCAAAAATAAAAACGGCAAACTTAATATCTTTGCAGCTTCAATTCCTGTAAAATCAATAAAAGCAAGATTATATCTTATTATATTTGCAATAAAAGACTGTATGCTTTTGTCAGGCGGCATATAAAAATCCATATATGACTCCAGTCCCAGCGGATTACGAAATTCCAGATAATTTAATATGTAATTATAAGAACTTAAAAGAAGGAAAAATAAAACTGTCCAGCTTCCGCAAAGCAATAACGGCTTATAAAACTGTTTTTTTTCGCTCCGAACAGAAATTACAGTATAAATTATGCCTAAAATAGGCAAAAACATAAAAACAGAGCCTTTTATCCCCATAGAAATCCCTATTGCCATTGCTGACATAA
>DNRP01000131.1 GCA_003499955.1 Cyanobacteria bacterium UBA9971 | reverse complement strand
TTTCTATAAATTTTCCATATCAATATATTTAACTTCAAGATCATTATCAAGAACAATTACAAACTCTGTTCCCGCGGGTAAGAATTTTTCCTGTCCCATAGCTCTTTGTCCTGATTGAACAAGCTGTACTACAGTGCCTACATCCTGCATATAATGCGGAACTTTTTTATAAGAAACCATTTTAGTTGTTTCACCGCCTATAATTCCGCTGCCATTATCACTCCAAACATGGGCGGAAAGTTGTGTTCCCCACCCGTCAGGAAATTTAATCGCTTCAAACTTTATTTGAACAAAACCATTTTTTCCCGGCTGCGCTTTTTGCGCCTGAATAACTTGTCCTATTAATATTGATTTTTTAGGTATACAGGTATTTTCACCGATTTTTACCTCAGAAGGTATAAGCAGATAAACTTTATCGCCCATTTTGCTGTTAGCGGAAGAAAGCTGATTTTGCAACGCCCCTTTAAACAAAGTCCCGGAAGGGAATGTCGCATATCTTAAATTCGGGTTCTTTTCAAAAGAAAACACCTGCGCAAATCCCGCCGAATTAAGCGAAAAAACCATAACCATAACTGCAAAAATATATTTAAAAGCTCTATTATTAAAAATTTTCATGTTGAAAATACCTTTTTAATTTAGGGTGTCAAGGTGAGGGGGCTTCGCCCCCTCACCGAACTATTCTCCCCCTCCTCGGGGAGGGGGTAAGGGGGTGGGGAAAAAATCATTTTCTTTTTTATCCCAACCTTCTAATAAAAATATACTTTTATTTTTAAATTAGTCAATCAGACTAAAGCTTGATTCTCCCTTTTAAGCACCAGATAGAAGCCTCTGTGATTTCAACATCCACATGCCTGCCGATTAAATCTTTTGAACCTTTGAAGTGTGTAAGCTTGTTATTTCTCGTGCGACCTGTAAGAATAATTTCGTCACTTTGCTCTTTGTAATTATCGGGAAGCACCTGCAAAACCCTGCCTACATATTTTTCGTTAGCTTTTACCGTAGCTTCTTTTGTCTTCTCAAAAAGAACGAGATGCCTGCGTTTTTTTTCTTCGTAAGAAATCTGGTCTTTCCACACAGCGGCGGGAGTTTGTTTTCTCGGGGAATATGCCGCCACATTGCACTGATCAAAGCCCACTTCGTCAATTATAGATAGTGTTTCATTAAACTGCTCTTCTGTTTCTCCGGGAAACCCCGCTATAAAATCTGAAGTTATTGCCACATCAGGAATTTCTTTTTTTATTTTGTTTACCAGCGTTAAATATTCGTCCCTTGTGTAAGGTCTTTTCATCTTGGCAAGCACTTCTGTGCTTCCCGACTGCATCGGAAGATGAAAATACTCGCATACTTTATCAAGTTTCGCAACGGTTTTTATAAGCTCATCGGTAATATCAGCAGGATGAGAAGTCACAAACCTAATTCTCATAAGCCCGTCAAGCCCGTTTAATTCCCTCAATAAACTCGAAAGAGTAATTTCTGGCTTGCCAAAATCCTTCCCGTAAGAGTCTACCGTCTGCCCGAGCAAAGTAATTTCTTTATACCCCTGACTGATAATTTCTTTAGCTTCGCTGATTATGTCTTCAGGAAGCCTGCTTCTCTGCCTGCCACGCGTGTAAGGCACAACGCAGTAAGTACAAAAGTAATCGCACCCTTCAATAATAGGAAGCCACGCCGAAAGCCCTTCCTGCCTTCTTGAGTAAAACTTTTCTTCGGATTCGTAAGGAGTTTTAAGAATTGAGCAAACTTTTTCCTTAGATGCAAGCTGCTTTATAAGCTCGGGAAGTTCCTCAATATTATGCGTCCCGAAAATCAAATCTACCTGCGGAGCTCTTTTAAAGATTTTTTCTTTTGTTTGCTGGGCAATACAACCGCACACAGCAATTTTTATATCAGGATTAGCTTTTTTAAGTTTTTTCCAGATTCCAAGATGACTAAAAGCCTTATTCTCAGAAGCCGCTCTTATACTGCAAGTATTCATAACAAGTAAGTCAGCTTCTTCTTTCAAAGTCGTTTCTTTATACCCCTGAGTTTCGAGGATTCCTAGGATTTTTTCCGAGTCAGACTTGTTCATCTGACAGCCCAGAGTTTCTATATAAACCTTTTTTGTCATTAACTTTATCACTCTTACCAACCAATATTCAGCAATAAAATTATAGCTTAACCATATTTATACTCAAATTTTTATCTGTTTCTTAAAACAATATTTTTGGATACTTTTACTTGAAAGATAGCACCATTTTGTAATTTAACATTGAGTCTTAAAAATTTTATTTTTAAATTAATAAAATTTTTACCCAGAAATTCTTTTAAGTGTTTAGATGTATATTCAAGTTCGGATAACATAATAGATGAATTTGTACCGGGTTCAATTTTATCTGGTATTGGTGTAATAGTTTTAATAATTCCATGAAGTTGTGCAAAAGGAGTAGCACTCCAGTATATGCAGTATGGTTTTAGATATACAGGTATATTTCCTATGTTAGTAATATCGACAGATATATAAGATTTATCTTTATTAATATTGTAAATTTCATAATCATCTATTGGCATAGATATTGATAAATTCAATTTAATTTTGGGTGTATTTGCATTTCTTGCAACCCATAAAGACGTAATAACAGCCGCTAAAGTTGAAGTTGCTGCAAATGCTTGAATTATAGTTGGATATTTAGCTAAAACCTTTTCAATTTGAGAAAACATAATTCATCCTTTAAAAATAATATGCCTCTAATTTATCATAAAAAGTACAACAGATAAGACATTTTCGGAAAAATTAAAATTTCGCATGTTCATTTTCTTTCTTTTTGAACGCAAAAGAGAAAGAAAACGAACCAAAAGCGGATTGTCGGCAGAGGCTGAAGGGCGGGCTTTGCCCGTCCGCAATGCCGTTTATAGCCGACAAACAAGCAGAAAGAAAAACTATATCCCAAAGGGTCGACACAGTCAGGGGCAAAGCCCCCGAACCCCCTTATTATCATTCCCAAAGACAAACAGAAATGTAGCAATCTATAACTACGGAGAAAAACCAGAAAAACGAGGTATTGTCATTGCGAGGAGCTTGCGACGAAGCAATCCAAAAATTAAATAATTTTTTCATATAAATCTTCCCACTGCTTGTTAAATTTGTTTATTAAGTCTAATTTTCGTTTGCGTGAACCGCCTTTTAGTTGTTTTTCCCTGATAATTGCTGTTTCAATGTCATCATATATTTCATAATAAACTAATTTGGTTAAATCATATTTTTTGGTGAAGCCATCAATTAATTTATTTTTATGTTCATAAACACGACGCACTAAATCGTTTGTAACGCCGGTATAAAGCGTTCCATTCTCAGTATTGGTCATTATATAAACATAATATGATTGTTTATTCATCGTTATTTTATGTTTCTTTTTTGGATTGCTTCGTCGCAAGCTCCTCGCAATGACAGCGCCTCGTTTTTCATATATATGCACGCTACAATCTAATTATAACACCATTTCATGGAAATGTGCGCAGAACCTATAAAAACAAAAAAATCTGGACAATTTTTTCAAAAGTCTGGACTATCTCCGCGCCAAACACAAGAATGCCCCTTACTGCGACCGAATCTCAAAATCCTAACTAAATTAACCGATAGCGAAAAAAGAAATAGATTAAAAACGCTATGATATAATGCATAAGATAGAGAATTGCAAGTGAAAACCCCCGCGGCAGTAAAGGAAAGAGTACAGGGCAGCGGGNNCCCGCTGCCCTGTACTCTTTCCTTGTCCAAAAAATATTAAATTTTTCCTGTGGTTCAGGTATAATTTAAAGAAAGTAGTTGTCATCCTGAGCAAAGCGAAGGATCTGTCCATTAGACTAATTTCACCAATTGACAGATTAAACCCTCAAAATGACATTAATAAACAGGACGCGTAAGAGTGGAAACAGTAGATAAAAAATTATCAAAAACCATAGGATTAATCGCAGGCGACGGAGAACTCCCCGTCAGCCTCGCCAAAAACGCCTCAAAAAACGGGCATGAAATAATTGCCATCTCTCTTTCCCCGACCAACAAGAAAGAACTGGAACCCCACTGCAAAAAAGTTTACTCCTGCTGCGCGGGAGAAGTCCAAAAAATGGTAAATATCGCCCATCAAGAAGACATTACACAAATCACTTTCGTAGGGAAAGTAAGCAAAACAATGCTTTTGAGAAACCTCAGGCTGGATTCGAGAGCCATTTCTCTTTTAAAACAGACAAAACGGCTTAATGACGACGCTTTGATGCTGAAACTCATAGAATCACTCGCCGAAGACAACCTCGAAGTTATCGACCAGACCCTTTTCTTAAAAGAATATTTCCCGCAAAAAGGTATTATAGGCAAATACTCCCCTGATGACTTACAGCAGATTGACATAGAATACGGTTTTCAGATAGCAAAAGGCATAGGCGGACTGGATTTAGGGCAGACAGTAGTGGTTCAGAACAAAATGGTTCTAGCGGTAGAAGCCATAGAAGGCACCGACAGATGTATCGAAAGAGGCTGCAAGCTTGGAAACAAAAACGCAACCGTGGTTAAAGTCAGCAAACCCGAGCAGGATAAGCGTTTTGATATTCCGGCAGTAGGTCTTAGAACCCTGAAAAACATGCACAAATTCGGTGGAAAAGTTCTCGCTATTGAAGCAGGAGAAACTTTTACGGTGGAAAAAGATAAGATGATTGAGTTTGCAGATAAAAACAAAATGGTGTTTATAGCGGTATGAAAAAAATATTTATAGTTACAGGCGAGCATTCAGGCGACATACACGCCTCTTATATAGTCAGGGAAATAAAAAAACTAAATCTCAATATCAAAATTGAAGCTATAGGCGGAAAATCCTTAGAATCAGAAGGTGTAAAACTTTTCAGCGACCACAGCAAAATGGCTGTAGTAGGGCTTGACGCATTCAAAAGTCTCTTTAGCCACATAAAACTGGGGCAAAACCTCGTTAATTACTTAACGACAGAATACCAGCCCGACCTTGTATTGCTTATAGATTACGGTGGATTCAACCTTCGACTCGCTAAAGAGCTTAAAAAACGCGGGATTGAGATATTTTATTACATCTCTCCGCAAGTCTGGGCTTCGAGAAAAGGTCGCATAAACAAAGTCAAAAAATATGTCACCAAAATGATGACGATTTTTCCTTTTGAAGAAAAACTGTACAAAGAAAAAGGCATAAACGCCGAATATGTCGGACATCCGCTAATTTCGCAATTGCCGCAGAATTTTGACAGGGAAGATTTTATAAAACAAAATAACATCGACCCGAATAACAAAATTGTCGGCGTTTTTCCCGGCAGCAGGAAGATGGAAATTAATTATCTCATGCCGGTTTTTCTTGAGTCAGTAAAACAAATTCACCGGCACTCCAAGAAAATTCAGTTTTGCCTCGGTCAAGCACCAAACATCGACGACAAGTTGATAAATAAATACCTCGACGACTTTAGAAAAAAAGAAAATATCGAGATAAAAGTACTTAAAAATCAGAATCATGCACTTCTTTCAAGTTCTGATGCGGTAATTCTCGCATCAGGCACGATAACTTTAGAAGCCGCTATGTACACAACGCCGATGGTTATTAGCTATAAAGCTCCTTCGCTGGCTTATTTCCTTTATCTTTGTGTCAGATATTTAAAATTTATTTCTCTCCCAAACATAATAGCGGGCAAAAAAATTGTGGAAGAATTTGTTCAGCACAGGGCAAAACCCGAACTTATCTCCCAAGAAGTCCTATCCTTACTTTATAACAGCGAAAAAAGAGAACAAATGATTCATGAATTAAGCCAAATCCAGAACACGCTCGGCGAAAAAGTCGCTTCCAAAGAAGTTGCAAAAATAATTAACAATTTTTTGAACACACCCTGTCATCCTGAGCAAAGCGAAGGATCTATTTAATAATGGCAGCGGAAAGACACGATTACGAAGAAAAAAAAGTAACCCGCTTCGCGAATTTGGCGTATGCAGGGATTAAAATCCTTGATGTTTCGTGCGATTTCCAAAATGTTAATTATCAAAAATCAGCTATATTTGCGCTCTGGCATGGTTGGCAGTACGGATTACTTGGTGTACCTTCAAGAAAAGACCTTCATCTCTTGATAAGCCCTAGCCTTGACGGGGAAATCATAGCAAGAGTCACCGAAAAACTCGGATTTTCCACAGTGCGGGGTTCTATGAAACGCGACGGCTCAAAAGCTTTAAGGGAACTTTTAAAGGTGCTTAAAGCCGATAAATCTATTGCTTATACCGTAGACGGACCTAAAGGACCCATTTGCGAGGTAAAAGAAGGCGTTATAAAGATTGCCCAGATGTCACAGAAACCCATAATTCCCCTTGTTCCTTCTGTCAACCGGAAAATAGAGATAAATTCCTGGGATAGGTACAAAATACCGTTCCCTTTTGCTACTGTAAAAAATTTTTACGGCGAGCCGATTTATGTCCCTAAAAAACTTTCTGGCGAAGAAGTCGAAGAATATAGACTTAATCTGGAAAACGAGCTTTTCAGACTTCAAAAAGAGGCAGGGTAAAGAAAAAGTTTCTCTAGTATATTGTTAAGTTAATTTTGTCTGGTTGAAGGAGGTTATGTTTTTGTAGGAGCCTCCGCAGGATACAAAGTATCCGAGGACAAGCGACGGAAAAAATATAACCTCCAAAACTTAGTTAACAAAATACTAGTCATTGCGCTATGATTGAGAGGAGGCAAAGCCTCTCTGCACTCCACATTGTCATCCAGCACTTGTTGCGGGATTTGGCCAGCAGAGTGTTTCCGCGATTGGCAGACCCCTTGTCAAGCACGGGGTGACAAAGACGACCCAAGAAGGTCGAGGTATTTTTAGAAGCCATCTTGTTAAAATTATTTGTCATTGCGAGCGACTGAGATAAAACGAGGAGCGTGGCAATCGCAAAATTGCGCTATACTGAAATGCGATTGCTTCGTCGCAAGCTCCTCGCAATGACAATAAAAACCTCGATGCAAGCATACGATGTATCAACAAAATGTCATGCTGAACCGGCTGCAAAACAAGGCGAACCTGAGAACCGTAGTTTTATACCCCTACCCGGTGTTTCAGCATCTATCCCTTTTAGGATTATAGCTTTCAGTTGTTATTCTGACAGATCCCGAATCAAGTTTAGGATGACACTTCATGTCAAATATAATTATTGAAAATTATATTTATTTAGCGACTCAAGTTAAATATCAAAAAAGAAGGGGTAGATCTGTCCATTTTGGAATTATAGCTATATTTTAATCTGGACAGATTCTTCGGACTAAAGTCCTCAGAATGACATCAGTTAACAGCTATTTAGGCGCTGCAAACAAGATTTTCTCCGGTTTTAATCTGACTTTTGTCAATGATAGGGTTATGATACACTCTGTTGTAATATTGACCAACCGCCTTATTCCAACTGGAATCATAAGTCAAAGCGTTTTTGACCATTTTATTCCAGGTGTTTTTATCGGATGAGAAGGTTTTATAGGCTTCCCCTACGACTCTAGCAAGTTCATCTTCCGGATTGTTCATAAAGAAAAGGTTGTTAGAGGTTTTAAATCCCGTGGCTTTATTAGGATTTTCCTGAATACTTGTAATGGTGTCTTTAAGCCCGCCTGTATTTGAAACTATAGGAATCGCGCCCATTCTCATCGCCTGAAGCTGCATAAGCCCACATGGTTCCCATCTGCTTGGAACAAAGAAAGCATCTGCCCCTGCCATAAATTGTGGTATTGGTAAATATTCTTTTATTACAACTACTCTTCCGGGATATTTTTCAATTACGTTTTTTCTGAAATTAGTCACCAATGCTGAATTTTCATCTTTAGCTGGGATTGGAGCACCAATAATGAGCTGAATATTCTCATTCTTCGCCAAAAACTTTTCAGCTGATTTCATAAGCATATCAATACCTTTTTGCCCCGTATCAAACCTTGATGCGAGGAAACATAGCATTTTATCAGGATCTTTTTCAAGATATCCTTCAACAGGAGCTTTTTTACCGCTCATAAGACTTTCTTTATTACCATTCAAAGACAAATCTTCCTGTAAATACAATTTATTCTGCATTTTTTGTTCAGCAAAATCAAAAGTATTAAACGGGAATTTTACTTTAGCAGGGTCAAAGCCGCCCGGTTCAAGTCCATTTACGATTCCTACAGTCTTATGTTCGTTTCTTTTCAAGTCAGGTCTGATTACAGGAGCAATTTTATCACTGCTCATCATTTCTTCCATAAATCCGTTAGAAACAGTCGTCAAAAGGTCTGCCTCTTTTATAGCCTGACGGGAAGGGTTGTAATTTCCGTATTTATCCCATGGATGATCCTGACAAACCTTTATAATTCGACGATTAATCTTATTTATAGATTTTCTCGTCTCCGGTTCGGCATAATTTTCAGGATTCTGTTCTTTATCGTCAAGTAAATTTCTTAGTCCTTTAAGACTTTTTTCTGCACCGAGTTTCTCAAGTTCTGTTTGGATTCTATTATCATGAAGGACTTTGGAGATGTCTTTGTTGCCAAAATTATTTACAACAGCCCTTAAAGGCTCGACAGCGCCCTGATAAATGTATCCTGCATTGTGAAAAGTATGAACTGTTTTGATGTCTTTAAGAGAATCATCTTTTTTTTGAGCTTCATGAAGGTTATTGATTGCAAAAGCTGTATGCCAGTCAGTTGTATGCAAAACGCCTACATCAAAGTTTTCTTTTTTGTTAAGACCGTTCAAAAGAGCCACACATGCCGAACTAAAAGCTGAATATGTTCCATACATATTGCTGTAAGGGTCTGTGTATTCTTTTTTGTCTTTTGAAATTTCGGGTGAATGAACAAAATAAGTCATAACACCATTTTCGGGATTTTCTGATTTATAAAGAACAGCTTTTGACTTGTTTGAGCCATAAGTGAAATCAGCTTCTATGCCTGTTTTTTCAAGAGGAAATTCTTTTCCTCCGGAATGCACAAAATACAATTTTCCGTCTTTTTCAACAGGTCCTCCCTCTGAATTATAAAGAGGAATCATCGTCCTTATTTCATCTTTGCCTTTACTGCCGTTGTTTTTCTCGTTATATTCTCCGGGAAGCTCGCAGTTTACGTCACCCATCCCGCCTGTTTTCGCAAAAGGACGGCACTCGGCTGATATTAGTAAAATATGGTTAGGATTTCCCGTAAATGAAAGAGAATAAAGATTTCCTGTTCTTTTTATCCTGCTATTGCTTAATGCCGAAGATGCATTAAGTACAGAATCGTTTGCCGTTAAAGGTTTTTTGTTGAAATTTTCATTCAGTCCCTGATAATTTGCTATGTTTAAACTCATTTTAGTCACCTTTTCAAATAATCTTAATAAGATAACTATCGTGAAAAAAATAAATTGACAAAATTTCCAATAAACTTTACATAAACTTTACATTAATTAATAATGAATTATCGTAATCCCTGTATCGCCGTAAATTTTTGTCTTATATATTTTAAATTCTGTTTCACAAATAATTTTTTCTAAATTCAAATTTGACGGATGTTCCAGAATTATGAAGCCTTCCTGCGATAAAATTTTATTTTCCTGAATTTTCTTTAAAACAGGTTCATATAATTCTGCTGCATAAGGCGGGTCAATAAAAATAAAGTTAAATTTTTCGTTGATTTTGTCTAAAGCCTTTAATGCGTCGGTTGTTAGGAGTTTTGTTTTGGATTGCTTCGTCGCAAGCTCCTCGCAATGACACAAAAGATTTTTCCTAATAATTTCGGAGTGGTGAGGATTTTTTTCAACAAAGACAACTTTTTTTGCCTCTCTGCTTAAAGCTTCCAAGCCCATAATTCCGCTGCCCGCAAACAAATCGAGCATTATTGTTTCGCCTTCGTAAAAAACAGTTCCTGATTCAGTAAGCCGGATTATATTAAAAATACTCTCGCGAACTTTTGAGGAAGTAGGGCGCACTTCCTGTCCTTTGACAGTTTGAATTGTTTTTCCTTTATAAATTCCGCCAGTTATTCGCATTAAACTTTAACAGGTTCTTTAGATTCCTCATTATTCATCATGTGCAGAGGAATAAAGCTTGTATTAAAGTCGCCGTCTATAAATTTAGGATGTTTAAGGATTTTTTGGTGGAAAGGTATAGTTGTCTTTACACCTGTAATTGCATACTCATCAAGCGCTCTTAGCATACGAATTCTGGCTTCTTCCCTGTCTTTTCCCCAACAAATAAGCTTGCCCATTAAAGAATCATATGTCGGAGGAATTTTATAATTTGTATACATGTGGCTGTCAACTCTTACGCCTGGTCCGCCGGGAGCTATATAGCCATTAACTTGACCGGGACAAGGCATAAAGTTTTTATCCGCATCTTCCGCATTAATACGGCATTCAATAGCATGCCCCTGAATTTTTATATCTTCCTGCGCAAAAGATAATCTTTCACCGGCAGCAACTCTAATTTGCTCTTTCAAAAGATCAACATTAGTAATCATTTCCGTAACAGGATGCTCCACCTGAATTCTTGTGTTCATTTCCATAAAATAGAAATTATTTTTATTATCAAGCAGAAATTCTATTGTGCCTGCACCTTCATAACCTATGCCTTTAGCGGCATTTATTGCGGCATGTCCCATGTTTTCCCTGATTTCAGGTGTAATTACAGGAGAGGGAGCTTCTTCAAGAAGTTTCTGGTGTCTTCTTTGGATACTGCAATCTCTTTCGCCAAGATGAACAACATTTCCATACTGGTCGGCAATAATCTGAACTTCTATATGACGCGGGTTTTCAAGGTATTTTTCTATATAAACGCCGCCATTTCCGAAAGCGCAACTGGCTTCGGATTGGGCGAGGTTATACATTTCTTCCAATTCGCCTTCATGCCTGACGATTCTCATTCCTCTTCCGCCGCCGCCCGCGGTAGCTTTAACAATTACAGGATATCCGACTTTTTCTATCCATGGTTTTATATCGTTAACATCTTCCACAAGTCCGACTGTACCCGGAACTGTAGGAACATCATTTTCAATCATGGTTTTTTTAGCGGAAGCCTTGTCGCCCATAGCTCTTATGTTTTCAGGGGACGCTCCGACGAATTTAATGTTGTGATCGCGGCAAATTTCCGCAAACTCGGCGTTTTCCGAAAGAAATCCGTATCCCGGATGAATTGCGTCAGCTCCTGTCATTAAAGCGGTGCTTATAATGTTTGGCACGTTCAAGTAGCTTTTGCCGGAAGGGGCGGGTCCAATACAGTATGATTCATCCGCAAGACTAACATGAAGACAATCTTCATCAGCTTCCGAGTATACAGCTACAGTTGGAATGCTTAATTCTTTACACGCTCTGATAATTCTTACCGCGATTTCGCCACGATTTGCTATTAAAAGTTTTGTTATTGTCATATTTACTCTTCTCTATAATTTATTGATTTTTAATCTTTTCTAATGTCTTTCACCTGAAAAAACTTGTTTATTGAACTTATAAGCAGCATAAGATCCTGCAATTATAAATAATAAAATGCCGATAAGTTGAAATATTTCTATGACATTCATTATTAAATCTCCTTATTTAATTTTTCAATTAACTCATATATTTTATCATCATTTTTGAAATAGCCGTTTAAAAAAATAAAACCAAAAATAAATCCTGCGACACAAAATATAAGTTTCAATAAGTTATTGATGTTAAAGGTTAAAGTTAAATTGAACATTAAAGTTAAAGCACCGCCAAAAGATACAATCAGCGCATTCCACAAATGATTTTTAACATCTCTTAAACAGTCTATTTCTTTTTGTATTGCTTCTTTGGTCATTAGATTGCCACGCTCCCTCCGGTTGCTCGCAATGACAGTTATGGTTCAACGAGCATTAAGACCTGACCATACTCAACAGGTTCACCGTCTTGCACGCAAACTTCAACGATTTTGCCGGAAACTTCAGATTCAATTTCATTCATAAGCTTCATAGCTTCAATAATACAAACTGTCTGACCCACACTTACGGTTTTACCTGCATCTGCAAAAGGCACAGCTCCGGGAGAAGCGGCTCTGTAGAAAGTTCCCACCATCGGTGAAGTTATTTTTAATAAATTTGAATCCTCTTTGGCAGGTGCTGATTCGGCAGGTTTTGCAGCAGGTGCAGCAGGGGCTACAGCAATAGGCTGCGCCGCAACTGTAGCTGTCGTTGTCACAATTTCTTTTTCTTTTTTGATTATTATTGCTTTATCGTCTTCTTCCAGGCTAAGTTCTGTAAGTCCATTATCAGAAACTAATTTAACCAGTTTTTCAATATAATCCAATTCCATTTTCATTCTATATTCCTTATTTTTAAATAATTACGTTTTTTTATTTTTTTGTNNCGAAGAAGGGGGAGATCTGTCACTCTTAAGATTCAAACTTATATTGCCTATTGGACAGATTCTTCGGGCTAAAGCCCTCAGAATGACAGAGGAAATTTATGCTCTTTCAAGATATGTATTTGTTCTGGTGTCAACTCTTAACTTATCACCGTTATTAACAAAGAACGGAACCTGAACAATAGCTCCTGTTTCAAGAGTTGCGGGTTTTGTGCCGCCTTGAGCTGTATTTCCTTTTTCTCCCGGAGGAGTATCAACAACTTCAAGTTCGACAACGTTCGGCAAATCAACGCCAATAACTTTATCTCCGTGTTTTAACACGTTTAAATTCATATTTTCTTTAAGATACTTAATTCCATCGCCGATTTGTTCTTTTGTTAAAGTTATTTGCTCATATGATTCGTTATCCATAAAAGAATATTCATTATCACCGGACATATAGAGGTACTGCATTTCTCTTCTGTCAAGAATTGCTCGCGGGAATTTTTCACCTGCTCTGAAAGTTTTTTCAAGTACAGCGCCGGTTTCTACGTTTTTCAGTTTTGTTTTAACAAAAGCCGAACCTTTGCCGGGTTTTACATGCAAAAAATCAACAATATTCCAGAGATTGCCGTCAATTTCAATTGTCATTCCTGTTTTAAACTCGTTAGTAGAAATCATATTCTTTCTTTACCTGCTTTTATCTATTTTATTAACTTAATATCACACATCAAAATAATATATGAATAGATTCCTAATGACAACTCTTAAAATTTCTTAATATTTCATAGAAAAAAAGTCACTTTATTTTTTGAGGGGTTTTGTATAAATAGGATTAATAAATTTCAAATAAAAAGGAATGCTATGCGATTAATTTCATCAAATAATCTAAATGCCAAACAGGTTAGTTTTGGCAATGCGGGATTTGTAAGCAAAATAGCCGAAAAAAAACTTACTCCGTCATCGGAGTTTATAAAATCCAGGAAATTCCCTTATATGGAAACAATAGCTTTAGTTACAGCAGCGGTTTCAACAATAGGATTCAGCTTTGGTGGTATAGGGCTAATATATGATTGTTTATATGATAGAAAAAATAAAGTGAACAAACATAACGAAATTCCCTCCGCTTTAATTGCAAATACTAAAAATGGTGAATTTGAAGATATTCATAATATTTACAAAAAAATTCATGTCGAAGGAAAAAAAGACCCTAAAAAAGATGAAATAGGCTATATTGAGCCGAATACAAAAATCGGTAAAATAGGACTTATGTTTTCAAAAATCGGGGTTGGATTTTCCGGTATTGCCGGTATATTTAACGGTATTGCAATGAAAGTTCCCCTTATGTCCCTTGGGGAGTGTGCTAATGTTGCGTCATCACCAATAATTAATACTGCGATGGGTTCTGGACTTTTGGATATAGGGCTGGCGGCAATATTTGCGGCAAGGGCTCTTGAAAACAATCCCTCATTAAAACTTAATACGGTTACAATGGCAAGCAAAAAAGGTCTTGATAAAGTCAAATATGTATGCAGTAATATGTATCTTTCCGCAAAAGAGGTTTCTAATTCTGCAAAAGCAGTATTTGGAAACACTTTTAACCTTTTTGTCCCTTCAAAACGAAAAAATGCAATTAATTTTCTGAAAGATAATATTTTAGCGGTAAGACCGACTACAGTACAATTCAGCGAAAAAATCCTTGCTGATGGAACAAAAGTAATTGAAAAAGGGCTTAAATCACCACCGCATAGAATGCATACCGCTTCTTTAATTCTTGCAATCGGCGGCGCAATAAAAGTAGTTTCATCATTATTTAATAATAAAACAGGTCAAAAAGCCGGTTTCAGGGTATCTGAAGTTGGAGGCGGAATGGATAACATCGGTTTAAGCATGTATGGACTGGAGAGAACAATGCTTGGCAACCCTCTTGCAGGTATTCCTCTTGCTGTTTCAGGAGCAACTATTCTTGCAGGTCAGCCAACCGTTGACAAAAAAGAAGGCAGATCCCTTATGTGGTTAGGTTGTGGAGCTTTATTCCTTACATTCTTCTTTGATAGGCACAAAGACCTGCGTAAAGCGTTTAATGAAGCTAAAAAACTTAAAAACGGCGAACTTGTAAATCAATCAGCTCAACTTATCAGAACATGGACAGTTCCGCTGACATCTGTAATGGAAAGAAGCCATTTAAAACCTCATCTTAGTAACCTCGGAAAGGCAATAGGGGCTGAAAGCAAGTCTACTGAAAGAGCTGTTATGGAACTTGATGCAAAAGCCAATCCTGTACTAAAAATGGTGGATACAGTTAAAGGCGTGCTGGAAAAAGGACTTTATAATCCTGATACAGTCGCAGTACAGGCTGAAATAGACAAAGCATTAGCTTCTCAAGGCGGAAAAGTTGCGGAATTTGCCGGAAAAATTGAACACGGTTCTGCCGGAGATACTGCTAAAGTCCTTGAAGTTGTTCACTATGAAAACGCAAAAACAGCAGGTGTAGGATACACCCCTATACTTAAAACAATTGCAGAAGATTCTCAATACAACCGGCATGGCGAATTGGGTAAAACAGTTGTGAATTCAGCTAAAGAAGCACTTGAAAAACAATAAATAGGGTGCTGTCATTGCTTCGTCGCAAGCTCCTCGCAATGACACAAGTAGAGTAAAACATGAAGGATTGAGTGCTTATAAAGAGGCTTTGCCTCCTCGCAATGACAACAAAAATATTATTCAATATATCTGTTTTTTGTTCCATGCTAAAATTCTTTTATAATAAATAATTTAAAAAGAGGAATGGAAGAATGGAAGCTGTAAAAAGACCGGCTCAATTGCCAAAAGTTTCTATATGGCAATTTATAAATCTTTGTATTGGCGGAATCGGCTTGCAATTTGCATGGGCTATGCAAATCGGGCTTACCAGCAGGGTAACNNATAGTCGGAACTCTCAGCGATAATATATGGACAAAATTTGGCAGAAGAAGACCTTTTTTGTTGATAGGGGCAATTCTTGGAGCTATAGCTCTTATTGCAATGCCTTATGCACCCACTCTTATAATGGCGGCAGCTTCTCTCTGGATTATTGACATATGTGTTAACGTAAGTATGGGACCGCATAGAGCTTTAGTGCCAGACACAATGCCTTCCGAGCAACATGCGCT
>DNRP01000132.1:5053-6789 GCA_003499955.1 Cyanobacteria bacterium UBA9971 | reverse complement strand
TCTATACTTGCCTTCTTTGGATTTTTTGCCGCTTTTGCCGTAAAACTTCCAATAGTACCGCTGCATACATGGCTTCCTGATGCGCATGTTGACGCACCTACCCCTGTAAGCATGCTTTTAGCGGGAATTTTGCTTAAAATGGGCGGATATGGACTAATAAGAATGAATTTGCAAATTTTGCCCGAGGCGGTAAAAGTTTTAGCGCCAATGCTTATTATTTTAGGTGTAATAAATATAATTTACACGGCTTGTATAGCTCTTGTTCAGACTGACCTCAAAAAACTTATTGCATACAGCAGTGTAAGTCATATGGGCATTGTTTTAGTCGGATTGGGCGCGTTGAACGCCGCCGGAATTTCTGGAGCTGTTCTCCAAATGGTTGCTCACGGCATAATTAGCGCAGGTTTGTTTATGATAGTGGGTGTTATTTACTTGAGAACACACACAAGAGAAATCCCTATGCTTGGAGGAATTGGACAAAATGCTCCGAGAATAATGTATTTTTCTCTTATGATTGTCCTTGCAAGTTTAGGGTTGCCCTTGTTAATAGGATTTGCGGCGGAAACACTGGCTTTTTACGGGGCATTTACGTCTTATGCATTTGACGGATTTTCCGCATTTGGCTGGTATTTGCCTGTTTCAATACGAATATTAACGGCTGTCGGTATTTTTGGGATAATTCTTACCGCTGCATATTTGTTATGGATGTTCCAGAAGGTTTTTTACGGAAATATTCTCCCAAGATGGAAAAATTTTCACGATGCCACACCGCATGAAGTCGTTATATTACTATCATTAATACTTGTTATAGTTGTTTTTGGTTTTTATCCGCAGGGATTAACAGGTATTTTTGTCCCAACAGTTAATAATATAGTGAATTTAATATAATTCAACTACAATCAGGAGTTTAAAATGAATTTATTGTTTGATATAGCAAGCGCCCTTCTCCCAGAAATGTTGTTGGCGATTTTAATTATTATATGTTTAATTCTAACCTTTAGTTTTAAGGATGATGACCAGAATTTGGTTTTTGTTGCTGCCATAACAGGACTTATATTCATATTGTTTTCTTTTGTATTTTTGCCTTATTCTCAAGAAAATTCAGCGTTTTTTGGCGCTTTTATTTCAAACAGTTTTACTATTTTGTTTAGAATTCTTATTTTACTGGGCGCAATTTTTACGGTTCTGTTATCAAAAAGATATGTTTGCAATTTTGGCAACAGTATCGGCGAATTTTATACTTTAATTCTTATGGCGACTTTAGGAGCAATGCTTTTAACAGGCGCGAATGATCTTATAATGCTTTTTGTAGCAATTGAAACATTAAGTATTTCCAGCTTCGCGCTTTGCGGTTATACAAAGCTGGATAAACTCAGCAACGAAGCCGCGTTAAAATACCTCGTAATTGGGGCTGCTTCAACTGCTGTAATGCTTTACGGTTTTTCATTCCTTTACGGGATTACAGGACAAACCAATATTGACGATATAGTTTATGCTTTATCACATTATGAAGTCAGTATGGCTTTAATTATAAGCTTTATTTTTGTTGTGGCGGGATTTGGATACAAACTCTCCGCTGTGCCTTTTCATACATGGGCACCCGATGTTTATCAGGGAGCGCCTATTCCTGTAGCAGCTTATTTGTCTGTTGTTTCAAAAATAGCGGCGTTTGCGGCTTTGATAAGGTTTATGACACTTATTTACGCGGATATTTCTATTTTTACTGTTGTAATTGC
>DNRP01000132.1:0-5034 GCA_003499955.1 Cyanobacteria bacterium UBA9971 | reverse complement strand
GTGTATTTATTTATGAATTTAGGCACATGGGCGGCTGTTCAAATTTTTGCAAGCCAGACAGGCATGGATTCTATAGATGATTATAACGGCTTGGCGCACAAAAACAGATATTTTGCTTTATGTTTGTCGATCTGCTTATTATCGCTAGCGGGTATTCCTATTACGGCAGGATTTTTTGCAAAGTTTTATTTGTTTAAAGCCGTTCTTTTTGCAGGATATGAATTTATGCCTCTTTTGATAATTGCTTTAGTTAATACAGTTTTTGCTGTTTTTTATTATGTGAAAGTTATAAGAGCAATGTATGTAAGACCTGTAGGTAAATTTGCAAAACAAAATAATGAGATAAAAATTTCTTTATCTTTGCAAAGTGTTCTTGTTTTAACAGTTTTAGCGACAGTGTTTTTAGGAATTTTTGCAGGACCTTTTATAGATCTTTCCAAAGCCAGTGCGGATAGTTTAAGGATAAACAAAAAACCGCAGATCGAAAATGTTACAAATATTACTTCCTGTTTAAGACAATAATCATTAGATTTTAACCGCTTATTTTTTAGGAATGCGTCCTTTTAATTCCTGCACCATTTCCTGAAGTACAGCTCCAAGTTGGCTTACAGGTTTTCCAAGATCTTTAGTATCACTGATTCTGACTCTTTCAGCATTATTATATTTTGTGTATTCGACTGCTTTTTTCTGGGCTTCGCCGTATTTAAGACCATTTTCCATACTTTTAACTACTTTTTGTTGATAAGGTTTTAGTGAAATCATCATAATTATTTTTCCTCATTTTTTTTTAAAAATTTAATTTAATCTATTCATATAAGATTCATCAAGAATAAAAGTTGATAGTTTTTCAAAATAATATTTACACCTCGTAATAATTGCCCATAAAAAAGGCAATTATTTTGTTTATATAAACTTTAAATATATAAGAGGTATTTATTCCTAACAATATTAGCGGGAGAAAAATTATGGCAATCGGACCACAAGATTATATAGATCAGATGTTGGCAAAAAAATATTCGGCGGAAAAAGTTAATAATGTTACAGAAGATGTTAGCAGATTGGCAATGTCTACAGAAAGATACTGGGAATTGCAAAAAGACGTTGCAGAAGTACAAAGAGCTCTTGTAATGGTAAGTACAAAAATGAGAGTCGGCGGAAATTTAAAACAGGCTGCCAGTCGAGCATAAAAATTAAAAATAATTTTAAAATAAAAAATACTGCATAGTTGCAGTATTTTTTTATGTATTTTATGCTTTAAGAAGAATTTTTGTGCGGGTGTTTATTATGAACAAAAAAATTATTCTTGCTTCGGCTTCGCCGAGAAGAAAAGAACTTCTTAAATTAATCGGATTAACGTTTGAAGTAATTCCTTCAGATGTAGAAGAAAATATAGAAAATGAGTCTTTTTCACCGGAATTGATTGAAAATCTGGCTGCTGAAAAAGCTGCTGATATTGCGAAAAAAATTATCTATCCTGCTATTATAATAGGATCTGATACGGTTGTTCTTATTGATAATAAGGTTTTAGGCAAGCCAAAAGATAAAAAAGACGCTTTTAACATGCTTAAAATGCTCAGCGGAAATACACATCAGGTTATTTCCGCTATTGCTGTTATTGATACAGAAACAGGAAAAGTCTTTAAAGACTCGGTTGTAAGTGATGTAACTTTTAAACAGCTTTCTGATGAAGAGATAAACGCTTATATAGAAACAGGAGAGCCGATGGACAAAGCAGGCGCTTATGCAATACAAGGAATTGGCAGTATATTTGTTAAATCTGTCAAAGGCTGTTATTTTAATATTGTAGGAATTTCTGTATTCAAACTTGCTGAAATGTTAAAAGAACTCGGAGTTGAATTGTTATAATGCGTATAATTGGAATTGATCCCGGCATGGCTATAGTTGGCTATTGTTTTATGGATTCATTCCCTGAAAGAGTTGATAATCAAAATATTTTGATTAATTGCGGGTCTATCCAGACTAATAAAAATCTCAGCCATTCAGAAAGATTGCTGGAAATTCATAATGATCTTTCGCAGCTGTTGAAAACTTATAAGCCTGACATTGCAGCGGTAGAACAGCTTTTTTATTTTAAAAACGCTAAAACAATTATTCCTGTTGCCGAGGCTAGAGGAGTAATTCTCATGACTCTGGAAATGTTTAATATTCCTGTCTATGAATACACTCCGCTTGTGGTAAAACAAACTATAACAGGTTATGGACGGTCTGAGAAAAAAGAAGTCAAGGAAATGGTAAAGATTTTATTGGGGGATGAGCAAAAAATTCCTAAGCTGGATGATACTATAGACGCGATTGCAATAGCTATTTGTCATACTATGTGCGCTATTTAATACATTAAATTAATGAATCTGAACACTAGTAGATTGTTAAGTTAATTTTGTCCGGTTGAAGTAGGTTATGTTTTTGTAGGAGCCTCCGCAGAAACGCAGTTTCGAGGACAAGCGACAGAAAAAACATAACCTACAAAACTTAGTTAACAAAGCGCTAGTCCATGGCAACCCAGAGGATTTTTCGTAAAAATCTCCCTATAAGTATTGCAAGCAAGGCAAAAATTATGTCATAGAAAAACTGCATTCCGCTTAATTGCCATATCCACCCAAAAACAGTAAAAATTGATTCATGTTTTATAAAAAGAACGGTCGATAAATAAATAATTCCTATAAGATGAACGGCTGTTACTCCTATAATTGAAGCTCTAAAAGCGGTAAACAATTTTGTTTTGCCGTAAAGAATATTACCTGCTGTGTATATTCCTGGAATGAACCCCAAAATGTATCCAAAACCGTGCTGCACGTAATAATTTATGCCTCCGCCCCCGGCAAATACAGGAAGTCCTGCCAATCCTGCCGCAATATATAAAATTATTGACAATATACCAAGACGAGGTCCGAGAATTGCCGCAACCATTAATACCACGGGTATTTGAGGGATATAATAAAAAATACTTGTGATTTTTCCTATTGAATTAGCTTTTGCAAAAAATTCCGAAGGATTGATAAGGGCTTCTTGAGGAATAGCAAGGATTAGTTGCGGCATTGGCGTAAAAGTGGAGATAATAATTAAAAACGAACAAAACACTATTACAACAAGAGATCCCAGATTTAAGTCGGGAAATCTCTTTATAAATTTAGTATTTTTAATGTTTTTTATAATTCTGCTGTTCATAATCCATTTTAATTTTATATTACGCAGTAGTTTTCAGTTTTAATTTTTCTTTCAAATCTTTGAATAAAGATGAGAATTTTGTGTCCCAGATGTTTTCCGTCCACATTATCAAAGCGTCTTCATCGTTGTCCTGATAATATTTTTTGCGTAATCCAAGACTTTTAAACCCGTATTTATAATAAAGGTTTTGTGCGGGTATATTGCCGGCTCTAACTTCAAGTGTAAACCATTTTGCATTTTTTGCGTAGCCGACATCTATCAATTTTTGAAGTAATATCTCGCCCAAACCTTTATTTCTAAGATTTGGTCTTATTGCTATGGTTGTAATATGTGCTTCATCAAAAATCAACCAGAAACCGCCGTAGCCGATTATTTGATCTGTACTAGTATCTACCGCAGAAAAATAATTTCCGAGGTCGTTTTCGATTTCGCTTATGAAAGATTGTGGGGTCCAATGATACTCGCCAAAAATAGAAGATTCTATTTCCATAATCTGTTCAATGTCTTTTGGTATCATTTTTCTAACTAAAATGTTGTTCATGTATAAAATTATAGAGGAATTGTCATTGCGAGGCAAGAACCGCTTATAAAACATAATAATTAAAGTAACGAAGCAATCTTCTAAAGTTGCGCGTTGGCATTAGGAAGATTGCTTCGTTTGTTTAATCAATAATATTAAAGATGTTTCTTATTTCGCAATGACAAAAAGTCTTTAATTGCAAATAGCTTTTTCTTTGTCTTCTTCGGTTACGTCTTTGATGGAAAGATTTACTCTTCCTCTGTCATCGATGCCGATAATTTTAATATAAACTTCATCTCCNNAGGATTCTTGTAACTTTTCCTTTGATAACCATACCTTCTTGAACTTTGAAAGTAAGACCTTTGATTCTTGAAATAGTTAAACGCATCATATCAGCTTCGGAAGAAGTAATGGTAACAGTTCCGTCATCCTGAATATTAATATCCGCGCCTGTTTCTTCAATAATTCCTTTAATTGTTTTACCGCCGGGACCGATAAGTCCGCCAATGGTATCAGGATCAACCATAACTGTTTCTATTCTCGGCGCCCACTTGGAAAGATCGTCTTTCGGAGCTGAAATGGTTTCCATCATTTTGCCGAGAATGAATAATCTTCCTTCTCTTGCGTCATCGATGGCTTTTTTCAATAGATTAAAGTCAATTCCNNACAAGTCCCATTGCAACACCTGCAACGATTCTTTTAAGAGGAACGCCTGCATCCATTAACGCAAGTGTACTTCCGCAGGTGCTTGCCATACTTGTTGAACCGTTTGATTCAAGAACTTCTGAAACAACTCTTATTACATAAGGGAAATCTTCTTTTGAAGGTAATGCAGGGAGCAAAGCTCTTTCTGCAAGTGCGCCGTGTCCTATTTCACGTCTTCCTGCGCCTCTTTGAGGCTTAACTTCGCCTACAGAGTAGCCGGGGAAGTTGTAACTGTGCATATATCTTTTATCTTTTTGAGGATCTATACCTTCAAGAGTTTGAGCAAGCCCTGGTCCTGCAAGTGTAGCGACGGAAAGAACCTGTGTTTGTCCTCTTGTAAATAGTCCTGTTCCGTGAGTTCTGGGAAGAATTCCTACTTCAGAGCTTATAGGTCTAATTTCATTGGTTTTTCTGCCGTCAGCTCTAACTTGTTCGTCAACAATCATCGCTCTCATTATTTTCTTTTCGAGAGATTTGAATTCTTCTCCCACAAAATCAAGTCCTGATTCTGCAAGAAGTGTTTTAATAGGGTGATCTTCAGCAAGAGTTGCTACTTTTTCTTTTATTTCAGCTTTTGCAGCGTCAAGAATAGATCTTCTTGTTTCTCTGTCAAACTGGTGATA
>DNRP01000119.1:2097-23434 GCA_003499955.1 Cyanobacteria bacterium UBA9971 | reverse complement strand
CTCTTTTTTCTTTCGTGATTTTAATAGTATTAGTTTTTTTAGCCATGACATTTTCCTTTTAATATTTTAGACAAAAAAAAACCTCCAAGGGGGATAGAGGTTTTTAGTTCAAAATAGAGAGTTAGAGGTCATATCTTTATTATGTAATTAATTATAAAACTAAAATTTTAAAAACATGACATTTTTAAGCGTAATATTTACACTTATTTACAATATTGTAAAATGTACACTTATTAATTTTAAAGCAAATTTGGTGTAAATGCTTATAAAAAGAAAGTTTTGACTAATATTCAAAATCTTTTAGCAACATAAAATATCTAATAAATTGTGTTTTTTTAATAAATGGTCATAGTTTAAAAACTTCAGGATATTCACAGGGCTGAGAAAAAATAGTTAAAATCCTTGGCTTGTCATATTGAGCGAAGCGAAATATCTATCCAAAATACAATGAAAAGTTTCAATTTTACGTTAAACTGATTCTTCGTTTCACTGCGTTCCGCTTAGAATGACAATCTCAAAAAGCACTGGCTTTGAGAATTTTTATTAATATTCCTTTACCATGGTGATTAACCATGTGTTCTATAAAGAAAATTTTTTGTGTGCTATAAAGTAGTATGAATAAATAACAAAGGCATGGATATTTAATGAGAAATTTAAAAATTATTATCTTTTTATTAATGATATTGATTTTTACAACCGGCAAAGTTTTTGCTAATGAAGGGGAATCTACTAATGTGATTTCTCAAAACGAAGTAGAATTAAACATTAAGAATGATAACAAACTCAAAATCAATGTAACTGAACCTGTTAAACAAATTGATGGTAAATTGTTTAAATCTAAAGAAGAAATGATGAGCCAGTATTTTCAGATTCAAAAAAAGATGGATGTGGCTGATATTAAAGTTTTATGGGAATCTACAATTGACAGAAACCCCATAATTAAGTTTGCTCTAAAAAAACTAGCCATGCCCGCAGAACAAAGAAGAGTCCATTCTTCAATAATGGCAAAAACAGTAGGGACTCTAATCAGCGGCGCGGCAATTTTACCCGGACTTCTAGGAGCTGATCCTCTTACTTCCAGTGTGTCATCTGCAAGCGGGACAATTGCAAACAGAGTAATTGCTTCAAATAAAATGCCTAAACAAATGCCGCTTACTGATACGGAATTAATACACCTTGCAAGACTTGTGGAAGATTTGCAGGATAGGATGATTAAAAATTATTATGAATATAAAAGTGATTTAGAAGCATTAAAAATAGCGCGACAGGAAGTTTTAAAACAAAAAATGGCATATTCAGTAGCTATTAGAGCTAATGAACCGATTGCCATAATGACCGCAAAAGTTATGTATGATAACGCATTAAAAGACGAAATGAGTTTAATGAGGGAAGTAAAAACACACAGGCTGGAATTGGAAAGACTTGCGGGCAGCGATACATTAAATAATCTTATGCTGGGCAAAATTTTGATTTCAGATGTTAAAGAAAAACCTATAAGTTTACTTCCGCCTTTGCCTGATTTACAAGTTTTACCGAGCTTATCCAGATTGAATACAAGCATTTATTTGGATAAAAGTGTAAATGAATTAGCACAGGAAGCAGGCTCTGAATTAAAAGACGATAAAAGCAGCATGCTGTCGGATTTAAATATTCTCTGGAATGCGGCTGTAGAAAGAAATGAAACGATAAGATTCGCTATTTTAAAGCTTTCAAATCCTGACGGAAAAGTAGAAAAAACAAGTTCTGTTAAAAAAATACTTTCACCGCTTACAAGCGTAGCCTCAATGATAGGAGCCGGAGTAGGCGATCCTGTAGCAGCTACAAGTGCTGTGATAGGCGGCGGTATGCTTAATTCACTGCTTTCTTCCGATAATGCGGAATTAAATGCACATCTTGCAAAAGTAACCGACTCCGATTTGGTTTTGCTTGCGCAGGAAACTGATAATCTTCAAAATAAGCTGGTAAATTTATATTGTGATTATATGGGAGCTTTGGCCGATCTTAATTATGTTGATCAAGTTTTAAACAATCGAAAAAATTATTATGAATCGATACAAAAAAAATCTTCTGATCTTAAAGCTGTAGCGAATGTATTTTATAATGAATCAATTTCTGATCAGTATAAAGCTCGTCAAAAAGTTCTCAATACAAGAGTTGCGCTCGAGCAATTTGTAGGAAATGAAGCTTTGATTTCTGTTGATAAAAGTATTAAACAAAGATTATCAATGCATTAAAAATCAAGTAAGTATATATAGTTATTGTTTTATATATAAAAAATTGGATTTTTCTTAACATAAGTTAATATTATTAAGAATTTATTCAAACTGAGGCTTTAATAAATTCTACTATACAGCCATTTTTGAGTATTTTATATTTTAATTTTTGTAACGAAATGTAAATTCTGATGTTTATATATAAAAGTATAGCAATTTTATATAATGAATCGTTTTTATATAAGTATGAAAGATATTTCAATTTAAATTGTAGCTGATTGAAAAAATGAAATATCAAGAGTAGACAAAAAATGTAGCTGGTTAAAAAAATGGAGGATTATTCATGGCAAGAGTACTTATTTCAATGCCCGATGAATTCCTTTCAATGATTGATCACATTGCGGATAATGAGCAAAGATCAAGAAGTGAATTGATTCGTGAAGCGTTGAGGACTTATATTCATAAGTCAAAAGTCAGAGAAAATAGTTTAGCTGGTGAAAATGCCAGTATTCTCGAATCACTCTTTGAGTAGTAAAAAATATTTATAAAAAACCCGTTTTGTGCTAAACGGGTTTTTTATTTGATTATATTTAAAGAATTTTTTTTGCTATCAAGTTGCCCATTTCTGAAGTCCCAATAAGAGTTTGTCCTTCACTCATAATGTCAAAAGTCCTGTAACCTGATTTAAGAACTTCTTTTACTGCTTTTTCCACCACATCTGCTTCTTTATCAAGGTTGAAACTGTATTTTAGCATCATAGCGACGGACATTATTGTTGCAATCGGATTAACTTTGTCTTGACCTTTTAAATCAGGCGCGCTTCCGTGTGAAGGTTCATACATTGCAGGACCTTTGTCTGTAAGACTCGCGCTTGCAAGCATTCCAAGAGAACCAATAAGCATTGAGGCTTCATCTGACAAAATATCGCCAAAAATGTTTCCTGTAACCATAACATCAAATTGTTTCGGATTTCTGATTAGCTGCATAGCCGCATTGTCAACATACATGTGAGAAAGTTCAACTTCGGGATAATCTTTTGAAACTCTTATAACAACTTCTCTCCAGAGTCTTGAAACGTCGAGTACGTTTGCCTTATCAACAGAGCAAAGTTTTTTATTTCTTTTCATCGCTATTTCAAAAGCAATTTTGGCGATTCTTTCAACTTCGTATTCCTGGTAAATCATGTTGTTAAAGCCAACTTTTTGACCGTTTCTTTCTTCTATGCCTTTTGGTTCGCCAAAATAAACATCACCTGTAAGTTCTCTGACTATCATTATGTCTACACCTTTTACGAATTCTTCTTTTAAGGTGGATGAAGAAACAAGTTCGTCGTACATTACAGCAGGTCTTAGATTTGCAAAAAGCCCGAGAGCTTTTCTAATACCTAAAAGAGCTTTTTCCGGTCTAATTGCAGGGTCAAGTGTGTCATATTTCCAGTCGCCGACAGCACCAAGAAAAACCGCATCAGAACTTTTAGCAAGTTCGAGAGTTTCATCAGGGAGCGGAACTCCTGTTTCATCAATTGCAGCCCCGCCAATTAATCCGTAATTATATTCAAATTTATGACCGAATTTCTCGGAAATTGCGTTTAATGTTTTTATTCCCTGTTCAATAACGTCAGGACCGATTCCATCCCCGGGAAGCACCGCAATTTTATAAGTATTTGCCATCTCTACACCTTTCTAATTTTATAGTCGCTGCATTGTCATTGCGAGGAGGGTTGAAAACCCGACGTGGCAATCTATTCCTTTTTAAATTCAAAATGGACAGATGCTGAAACAAGTTCAGCATGACAATTTGCTTATTTAATCCCTAATTTTTTCTGTGTATAATTAATCAAACCGCCAACCTCAACCATTTCCTGAATGGATTTTGGGAAGGGCGTTGTCTGATAAGTTTTATTTTTTGTTAAATTTTTAATTTCTCCGCTGTCAAGATTGACTTCGATTTCATCTCCCGCATCGGTTTCATCAGCGATAACAGAATTTTCAAGAATAGGAAGTCCGATATTTATTGCGTTTCTAAAGAAAATTCTTGCAAAACTTTTTGCGATTACGACAGAAATCCCGCTGGCTTTAATCGCAATCGGAGCGTGTTCTCTTGAGCTTCCGCATCCAAAATTTTCTCCCGCAATTATAATATCACCTTCTTTAACGTTTTTAGCGAAAGATTCATCGATGTCTTCCATACAATGTACTGATAATTCCTGCGCATCTGTCGTATTTAAGTATCTTGCAGGGATAATAACATCTGTGTCAACGTCATCTTTATAAACCCATGCTTTGCCTTTTTTTGTCATAATTTTTCTCCTTATATTTTCAAGACTTTAAATTTTTAATAATTATATTAAAATACTTAATACAGGGGACAGTGAGAAAGAGCCCACTGCCGATAAAGTGATTACTTTTTAATCAGAATGTAAAGAGTTACTATTACAAGTAGTAACTTTTTTTTGTTAAGAGTACTATCATCATTATCCCCCCTTCCGAGAATGAGTTCAGCCGGTACGCCGCCGCCTTCGCGTCGCCGTTTCGGCTTACACTCCCGCTTCGCAATTCCAGGCGGAGGGCTGCCTTGTCTTTCGACGCTGAATTGAGTTGTCAATGTTCAATTTTATTTAAATTATTATATAACACAAAATTATTACAAAATGTAAATAAGGATTTTAGCTTCAAAAAGTCTATCAGAAGGAATTTTGAGAAAGATCACAAAATTTTCCGTATCTTTTTAGTGTCAATTTTTTTATTCAGCGACCTTATATAAATAGAAATAAAAAATTAGGAAGTTAGATAAATAAAGAAAAGAGGCAATAAAAAAGATGAACACTACATTCAACCCAAAATCTACTCAATATAATTGCAAATCTGCAAATTATAGCAAACAGCAGGTAGCTTTTGGAACAAATATTGAATTTAGCAAAGAAGCTTTAACATATATTACCGATAAAAGAACGGCTAACAAGGTTTTACAGATAGTAACAAAGGCTAAAACAGACGGAATAAATGCAGTTCTTAAAATTATTCAGGTTCAATCTATGGATGGACATGTTTTAAATGGAAAGTTAACTTACAAAGGACAAGAAAAAGGGATAGAGCAAGGATTAATTTCTCTATTCTTTGGAAATACAACAGCAACTATAAAATCTATATACAAAAATATGTTAAAAACGGCTAAACAAATTGATTTACAAAAATCTTTTGCAAAAAAAGTTGGCTAAATAACAAAAAAATCTAATTTAAAATGTACTAATAATACAGGAATGGTGCATTTAAGATAGCTTACTAAGGTTGACAATTCTTTTAGTTAATAAAAACAAAATTTCTTAATTTTTTGGACGATGTATAATAATAAATGTAAAGTTCATAAAAATAGAAATTTGTTTATGCGCAATTTAATAAAAATAAATAAATATTTTTTAGCCGGATTGTTTTTAATAGCAATAATATTTGGGACAAGAGCCGCATATTCACAGGATCCTGAATATTATTATTTTAAAGGGAATTCATGCTTGACCTCTGGAAAAATGAGTGAAGCAATAAGTTATTATAATCAGGCAATAAACTACAGCAGCGGTTTTTTTGAAGCATACATCGGACTTTCAATTGCTTATAAAGAATTAGGCAATTATGATAAAGCGCTTGAATCAATTCAGTATGCAATTAAGCTAAAACCGGATTATTATCAGGCTTATTATAATCTCGGTCTGATTCTCGAAAAACAAAACAAACCTCAAGAAGCGATAAAAGCTTATGAAAAATTTCTTAAAGGTGTGTCAGGAGCATCAAAATTTTCTGACGCTAAACAGAGAATTTTAAAATTAAAAGAATTAGAGTAAGGAATTTTGCTTGTCAGTGTTCAATAATTCTTTTATTATTGACAAAAAATCTGTAGTTAATAGAATAAAAACGTGTACATATAAAGATTTTATATAGATAGTGATAAAAATTGAAAATTAATATTAAGGAATTGCAAAATATACCCGAAAAGAATATGAATATTATCTTTCAAGAAAAAATTCAAGAACTTGAAAATGATATTCCTGTTGATGCGGTTCTTAGTGTTGCGATTACCGGTTATGGAGTTAATATAAAAGGTCATGTAAAAACAGATTTAAAGTTGATATGTGACAGGTGTCTTGGAGAATATGACTACAATGTAGACGTTGAAGTGGATGAAGATTTTGTTAACGAAAGTATTGTTTCAGGCGAACAGAAAGAATATGAGTTAACAAAAGGACAATTTGTAGAAGAATTACGAGGCAGGGATGAAATAGACATTAATGATTTTTTATATCAAACCATTATTCTTGAGATTCCTCCGAAAAAAATTTGTAATGACAGTTGTGAAGGTTCAGAAGCATATCAAAAAATAAAAAATGAAAAATATATTGATGAAAGACTTGAAGTATTTAAATCTTTTTCAGAAAATAACTATAGTGATGATGAAAATAAATAAAATTTAATTAATATAATTTAATGAAAGTAGGTAATATTATGGCAGTTCCAAAGAAAAGAGCAGGCAAATGCGCCCAAGGACATAGAAGATCACATTGGAAAGCATCAGTTCCAGAGATGGTTAAATGTTCTAATTGTAATGAAATGGCTTTAACTCATACAGTTTGTGGAAATTGTGGTTTTTATGGCGGAAAACTTGTTAGTGAAAAGCTTGCAGAAAAATAATAAATAGCTAAATCATATAAAAATCGGGATTAGTGATCGATATATTTAATAAAAATAAGAAAACGATCACTTATATAAAGGGTAAAGAGTAAAATAAAATGTCAATAAAAATTGCAGTAGACGCAATGGGTGGGGATTTCGCACCGGAAGAAATTGTAAAAGGTTCTGTACTCGCAGCAAGGGAGTATAAGATACCTGTTTTACTCGTTGGTCAGGTTGATAAAATTAATGCTGAATTAGCTAAATATGATATAACAGGTCTTGAAATTGAAATCATAAAAGCTGATGAAGTAATTGAAATGTGCGAAGCGCCGGGCAGCGCAATTAGAAGGAAAAAAGATGCTTCTATAGTTGTTGCTGTTGATCAGGTATCAAAAGGAAATGCGCAAGCGCTTGTGGCGGCTGGAAGCACAGGAGCTGCTATGGCGGCAAGTCTTTTTGGGCTTGGCAGGTTGCCTGGTATATCAAGACCGGCTATTGCAGTCGTTTTACCAACTATGGACAAGCCTGTAGTACTTCTTGATGCAGGAGCCAACAGCGAATGCGAACCTGAAAATCTTTACCAGTTCGCTATCATGGGAAGTGCGTTTTCTTCAAAAGTTATAGGCGTTGATAATCCCAGAGTGGGAATTTTGAATATAGGCGGCGAATCAGGCAAAGGTAATACGCTTGCGCAAGACACATACAAGCTTTTTACTTCCAGAGAAAATTCTACACTTAATTTTGTCGGAAATGTTGAAGGAAGAGAAATGTTCTCCGGTATTTGTGATGTGGTTGTATGCGATGGATTTGTCGGCAATGTAACATTGAAAGTTACTGAAGGTGTTGCTTCAATGATAATCAGGCAGTTTAAAGAATCGCTTTACTCTTCTTTACTTGCTAAAATCGGAGCATGGATAGCAAAACCCGCGCTTATGAAATTAAGAAAAAAAACGGATTATAATGAATACGGCGGCGCGTTATTGCTTGGAATTAAAGGGACATGCGTAATTTCTCATGGAAGCAGTAAGGCAATTGCTATAAAAAATGCTATTAAAGTAGCTAAAGAGTCAGTAGAAAAAGACGTGAACGGAAAAATATCCAGATTATACGAGTCAAATAAATTATGATGAACAGTAGATATCCGGTAACAATAACAGGTGTTGGCAAATGTTTACCGGAAAATGTAATAACAAATGATGACCTTACTAAACTTGTTGATACAAATGATGAGTGGATTTTTAGCAGGTCAGGAATTAAAGAAAGACATGTTGTAAGCGGCAACGAAACAGCTTCTTCATTAGCTGCAAAAGCAGCGAAAGATGCAATTGAATTTTCTGGTGTCGATGTAAAGGATATAGATTTAATTATTTGCGCAACTTCTTTGCCTGATAATTTGTATCCGTCAACCGCTTGTGAAGTCCAATTAGCCTTGGGCGCATCTAATGCAGCAGCTTTTGACATTGTAGCAGCTTGCAGCGGTTTAATTTACGGATTAAAAATCGCTAACAGCTTTATAGCATCAGGTGAATATAAAAATGTTCTTCTGGTGGGAGTTGATATTCATTCTCGATTTGTAAACTGGAGTGACAGGTCAACCTGTGTGCTTTTTGGTGATGGAGCAGGGGCCTTGGTCGTTCAAAGGTCGCAAGATGGACAGAATGACGTACTTTCTGTCGATATTCGCGCTGACGGTACAAAAGCCAGTGAATTAAAAATTCCTTTAACAGGCATTAATTGCCCGCTTGTTGAACAAAATACACCGGAATTACAGTGCGTGAATATGAACGGTCGCGAAATATACAAATTTGCGGTAAATTATGTTCCTGAATCTATTATGTATGTTCTAAAAAACATAAATTTAACAGTTAATGATGTTGATACATATATTTTGCATCAGGCTAATATAAGAATAATTCAGGCTATTGCTGATAAATTGCATGAAAATCAAGAAAAATTCTATGTAAATCTTCATAAATACGGAAACACTTCATCTGCATCCATCGCAATCGCATTGACAGATGCAATTGAAGAAAATAAAATAAATTATCCGTCAACACTGGTATTAAGCGGTTTTGGAGCAGGATTAACATGGGGAACTGCTGTTGTCAGATGGAGAGCAAAAGATAAGAGAAAAAATGTATGATGAAGAGGTTTTGCGAATGAATAAAGTTGCTTTTGTTTTTCCCGGTCAAGGATCTCAATATATTGGGATGGGGAAAGACTTACATGAAAAATATGAAGTTGCAGGAAAAATATTTAACGAATTTGATTTTATAATGGAAAAAAATCTTTCAAATCTTTGTTTTGAAGGTACTGAAGAAGATTTAAAACAAACAATTAATTCTCAATCTGCAATACTGGCAGTATCGATTGCCGCATATGAAGTGTTAAAATCAAAATGCAACATAGTTCCGGATTATTTAGCAGGTCACAGTCTTGGTGAATACACCGCTCTTTATGCAGCAGGAGTTATTAACCTTCCTGAAATCATAAAACTTGTGCAAAAGCGCGCAGAATTAATGAATGAAGCTCCGACAGGAAGTATGACGGCTATTCTTGGCATGGATGACGATAAACTTCAACAAATCATTCAAGAAGCTTCTTCAGCAGGTATTATTTGTGCAGCAAATTACAATACGCCTGATCAAACAGTTATAAGCGGCGAAACAATTGCTGTTGAAAAAGCTAATGAGCTTGCTAAAGAATTGGGAGCTAAAAGAGTCATACCTCTTGCTGTAAGCGGAGGATTTCATTCTCCTTTAATGAAGCCTATAGCTGAAAAATTTGAAAAATATGTCAATAATACCAATGTTAACGATGCGGGAATTCCTGTTGTAACTAACGTAGATGCGAGATCAACCGTAGATAAAGCGGAATTTTCATCAAAAATGATCAAACAGATTTATTCTTCAGTTTATTGGAAACAAACAATTAACTATATGGTTGAGCAGGGCGTAGATACTTTTATAGAAATCGGACCAGGCAAAGTTTTGTCGGGTATGATCAGGAAAATTTGCAAAACAGCAAATGTTTATAATGTCTATAATGTTGAATCATTGGAAAAAACCTTAAGTGAGTGTGTTACAGAAGTTGGTGTTTAATAAATGCCAGTAATAAAAAGAAAATTTGGGAGGTTCCTAAAGTAATGAGTGAAGAAAAAAGAATAGCTTTAATAACCGGAGCATCAAGCGGAATTGGAAGAGTTACCGCTATAGAACTTGCAAAAGAAGGCTGTACAGCGATTATTAACTATTATCCCGTTCCGGCATGCGAAGCTGATGCAATTAATGTTGTTAAAGAAATCGAAGCTCTCGGCGGCACAGCAAAAGCTATAGCATGTGATGTTACAAAAAGCGAAGAAGTTGAAAAAATGGTCAGCCAAATCATGGAAGAATTTGGTAGAATTGACGTGCTTGTTAATAATGCCGGAATTACAAGAGATGGTTTGCTTGTAAGAATGTCTGATGACGACTGGGAAAGAGTTATCAATACAAACTTAAACAGTGTATTTTATGTAACAAGACCTGTTGCTAAAATAATGATGAAGCAAAGAAGCGGAAATATTGTTAACATGGCAAGTATTACCGGAGTTTACGGAAATGCGGGTCAGGCAAATTATGCTTCCACAAAAGCTGCTGTTATAGGTTTTACAAAAACAATCGCAAAAGAACTTGCTTCCAGAGGTATTGTAGCTAATGCAGTAGCTCCGGGATTTATTGCAACACCGATGACAGAAAAACTGGATACAGAAAAAATAGCTGAACGTATACCTCTAAAAAGATTGGGAACACCTGAAGATATAGCTGATTTGGTGAAATTCCTTTCTAAACCTAATTTGTATATTACAGGTCAGGTTATTGGAGTTGATGGCGGTTTGGTGATATAATTTCTCAAGAAAGGTAACAAACCGTAATATATTTTAGTCAGTTGTAGACAAAATATAATGATTTCAATTTAAATATTAAAAGACAAAAAAATAATTTAATTTTTGTTTGACGTAGATAATCAATTTATTTGAAAAGGAGAAAAAAATGAGCGATACTTTTGACAGAGTAAAAAAAGTAATAGTTGACCAATTAAGTGTTGAAGAAGCAGAAGTTACACCTGAAGCAAATTTCACAACAGATTTAGGTGCTGATTCACTTGATACAGTTGAACTCGTAATGGCTTTTGAAGAAGAATTCGGTGTAGAAATTCCTGATGAAGAAGCTGAAAAAATCATTAAAGTTCAAGATGCTGTAAGCTTTATTCAAAAACACAAAGAGTAATAATATACTGTCATTCCGAGCGAGCGAAGTGAGCGTGAGAATTGAAAGATTTTATTTATACGGAGATTGTTACGTCGGAGCTACGCTCCTGCTCACAATGACAGAGAGTAATTAAAACAGTTTATTAGTAAGGAATATATGATGAGTAATAAAACCAGAAGAGTTGTAATAACAGGAATGGGCGTAGTAAGTCCATTCGGTGTAGGGCTAGACTTATTCTGGGATAATCTTGTAAAAGGTAATAGCGGAATTAAACCTATAACAATAATTGATTTATCCGAACATCCTGTTAGATTTGGCGGTGAATGTTCAGATTTTGATCCGGATCTTTATCTTGATAAAAAAGAAGCAAAAAAAATGGACAGATTTACTCAACTCGGTGCGGTAGCAGCTATAGAAGCCATGAAAAATTCCGGACTTGATATGAGTAAAGAAGACCCGACAAGATTAGGCGTTTATATCGGAAGCGCTTCCGGTGGAATGTCTACAATCGAAAAAAATCATCAGGCTATTATGGAAAAAGGACCGTCAAAATGCAGTCCGTTTACTGTACCGATGATGATTGTTGATATAGCTGCGGGAAGAATCTCTATAATGTTCAATGCAAAAGGTCCAAATAAATGTATTGTAACCGCATGTGCTACAGCTTCACATTGTTTGGGTGATGCATTCAGAACCATTGTATATGGTGATGCCGATATGATGATAGCAGGAGGCTGCGAAGCTCCGTTAACTTCACTTGCCATGGCAGGATTTTCCAGTGCAAGAACTTTATCCAGAAGAAATGATGCACCTACTTTAGCTAGCAGACCTTTTGATAAAGACAGGGACGGGTTTGTTATGTCTGAAGGCGCAGGTGTGTTTGTTCTGGAAGAACTTGAACATGCTTTAGCCAGAGGAGCTAAAATCTATGCTGAATTCGTAGGATATGGCGCTACAGCTGATGCAAATGATATTGTCGCTCCTTGCGCAGATGGTGATGGAGCAGGCAGAGCAATGCAATGCGCTCTTAATGACGCAGGAATGAAACCCGAAGAAATTCAATATATAAATGCACATGGAACAAGTACATCTCTTGGTGATATAGCAGAAACTATTGCAGTAAAAAGAGTTTTTGGTGATTATGCTAAAAACGGACTGCTGGTTAATTCTACAAAAAGTATGACAGGACATGCATTAGGCGCGGCAGGGGCAATTGAAGCGGCTGCTTGTGTCAAAGTTCTTCAAACAGGAGTTGTTCCTCCAACAATTAACCTTGATAATCCTGATGAAGAATGTGATTTAGATTATGTACCAAATGTTGCAAGGAAAGTGGACAATATAAATGGTGTAATGTCTAATTCCTTTGGATTTGGCGGACATAATGCATCTATCATCTTTAAAAGATATGAAAAATAGTAATAATAAATAAAAATATATTTTTAAAAGAATGGAGGATTTTAAAATTCCCCATTCTTTTTTTGTGTTATATAATTTTATTAAAGAGTCCGAAATTTTTATAAAAAACCAGTTTTTAAAGGAAAATCTCATATATGCGGTTATCTAAAAGTCATGGTTTGCCCGGCATGTTAATTGTAGTAGAAGGCGTTGACGGTTCAGGCAAAAGCACACAAATATCATTATTAAAAGATTGGCTGAATTCTACAGTTCATGGTGTTATTTTTACCGAGTGGAATTCATCCAGATTAATATCAGAAACTACAAAAAAAGCTAAAAAAAAGAATTTATTAACCCCGAGAACTTTTAGTTTGCTTCATGCAGTTGATTTTGCGGATAGATTGGAACAAATTATTGTACCGGCATTGAAAGCAGGATTTATTGTGCTTGCGGACAGGTATGTTTATACAGCTTTTGCAAGAGATGTCGCAAGAGGCGTAGATAAAAACTGGGTAAGAAATATGTACGGGTTTGCGATTAACCCTGATCTCGCTTTTTATTTTAATGTTCCCGTTGATATTTCCCTATCAAGAATTTGTACAAACCGAGCTCCCAAATTTTATGAAGCGGGAATGGATTTAAATTTACACAGCGATCCATATCAAAGTTATAAAATTTTTCAAGGCAGGGTAATAGATGAATATGACCAAATGGTAGATGAATATGGACTTATTAAAATAAATGCCGTTGACACTATTCACAGCCAGCAAGTTTTATTAAGGGAATTAGTCAGAAAAAAACTTGATNNATGAAAAAGGGATAAGAGTATAGATATATGGATATAAACGAAAAATCACATACCAAACACGGTTATCCCGGTTTATTAATAGTAATAGAAGGTACAGACGGAGCTGGAAGATCTACACAGATTGAAAAACTTCGTGAGTGGCTCGCGATAGAAAGCTATGGTGTTGTCATAAGCCAATGGAAAACTTCCAAATTAATGTCAAATGTTATTGATAATGCTAAGGAAAGAAACCTTTTAAACGCTTATACTTTTAGTTTACTTTACGCATCAGACTTTGCTGATAGGCTTGAGCAGGTAATTGTGCCTGCCTTGAAAGCGGGATTGGTTGTTTTGGCTGATAGATATACTTACACAGCTTATGCAAGAGATGTTGTAAGAGGTGTAAGTCCTGAATGGGCAAGAAAATTATATGATTATGCCCCTGAACCGGATATGATTTTTTATTTAAAGATGCCTGTAGAAACACTGCTTAAAAGAATTATTTCTACTAGCGGGTTAAATTATTACGAATCAGGACGTGATATTGGATTAAGTACCGATTTTTATGAAAGTTTTAAACTTTATCAAAGAAAAATAATTGCCGAGTACACAAAAATGGAACAAGAATTTGATTTTGTTACTTTTGATGGCACTCTTAAAATTGAAAATATTCAAAGCAAACTGAGGATGAAACTTAGTGATTTACTTAAAACAGGTGTTCTGGGGTAATTCCACATGTCATTGCGAGGAGGCAAAGCCTCTTTGTAAGTACCCGATCTCTCAGACTTTACTTTGTTTTTTGTCATTGCGAGGCATAAAACATTTAAGAAATGAATTTATTTGACTAACGAAGCAATATTCCTAATGACAACTCCTGTGTTAGAAGATTGCTTCGTTAGCATGATTAATAATTGAAACGCTTTATTTATTGCTTCGCAATGACAACGCAATTGTGGTTATTAAATAATTCCCGTAAATATATGTAAATTTAATAAGTTTTATGGTTAAGTTTTCAAGCCAAGTGTTCGAATAATAATGTAGAATAAATTATTAGAATTCGAATATTCTCGGAAAAAGTTTAATATATGATTTTAAATAATTTAATTAAAAAATATACATTTAAAAAAGCTCAACAACTCGTGGAATTTGCTTTTGTTGCGCCAATTTTAATACTATTTTTACTTCTTATTATGGAATTAGGTTATGTAATAACAATTAGAAATGTATTATCTGAAGGTGCAAAAGAATCATTAATGCAAGTTAACAGCAAATTTAATAATTTGACAGGTACTGCAGCAGCCAAAAAATTAGCAATGGAAGCTGAATTAAAAAATAGTATGGAGGATTTTTTAGAAACCCATAATATTACAAATGCATCAAATGTTACTGTTAGTGTAACTACGGATGCAAACGGAGTTACTTTTGCAAATTTTACATATATGTATAAAATGATTCTAACTTTCATTCCAAACTTGCCGACAATACCGGTGCAAACCTCACAGATTATTAATACTCAAATGTTGGAGGTAAATACTTTTGATTCAGGTTTGACAACAGCGCAGTTATCTGCGTTTTTTCCTGTAGGAACTGAAACAGGCGCATTAAAAGCAGATATTGCATTTAATGCTAATGATTCTTTAAGGCAACATATAGCTATTTTAGTAAACTGGTATCAAAATCCCACTGTTACGAATATAGGTGTAGATAAATTTGCACGACTTTTTAGCTGGAATGGTACTGATTTATTACCGGCAAATATGAAAATTAATCTGCGAACTGCTACATTATATGTAAGATCTCCATATTATAACGGCGGAGCCTGGCTTAATACGCAAATTCCTTATGTATGGGTCGTATCAGCTCTAGGATATACTCAGGTTTTTTACACAAAATTTAATACAACAGTTGATGCAGCAGTTGGAGGATTGACTACTTCAGGATGGACATTAAATGAATGTTCAACAAATGATCACTATGATGCAAATATATCAAATAACGCGCTAGAGCCGGGATATGACTGCCCTTTAAGATGGGCAAATCATGCTTATCATTATTTATATAGAGTAAATCCGAAAGATTATGATGAAAATGATCATGATAAATTTAGCAGATCTCTTGGCTATCGTACGTGCAGTACAGCAGGTGTGCCGGCAGGCTTACCTGATTGCAGCGCAGATCAATCAGGTTCTCATTCAATTCAGGAACTTGCATTAAAAGGTATAACTCGAGAAGGTGCTTATTGTACTAGCTGTGGCATAAACCATTCCTATGCCAGAAGAGGTAATTACGAACTAATGAGAGATACCAACGCCGGTGGTGTAAATATAGATTCTTTTCAGCATTATACTGTCAGGTCATCTAATTATAATAATTATGACGGCAATTATGTAATTAATATATTTCAGCCTATTGTAAATAATCCGGCAGGAAATTATTATACCGCAGGTGTTGATAATGTTGATCCGATGAAAATGGTCTTAAATTTGCCTGATGGTTCAACTACTGATGCTGATGGTAATGACACGCCTTTTTTTACTGCATTTAAATGGAATTTCAATATAAATGCAGCAGGTATTTATAATGCTGCAGGAGCCGCTAATACAGATATAGTTGATGTTTATATGGATACAGACGGGGATAATATCCCTGATGCATGGGATAGAAATCCCGGCACAGGAATTGATTATTCAACATATTTTGATGCAAATGGAAACGCTATACTTGATGGGCTAGAACAGGCTGTAGGATGGAATGGAACACCAGATGTTGAAATAGATAAGTTTGCGGCATCAGCAGATTATGCATTTCCTCTTCCCGGTATAAATCAAGGAGCTTGGGGATCTATTCAAGCAACTCCTTGGGATTGGAATGGAAATTTTCGGAATTCAAAAAAATCTAATCCTCTTTTGCCATATTACATTCCGGAAATAACTTACTCTTTTTTCAAGGTGTATAATCCAGGCGGAGGTAATAAATTATATATTCAATGTGATGGTGATTTACTTGGGTTAGCAGATGATTTATGCAGGCAATATCCTACATGGGGGTTTACTGGTACAGTGGCAGCTCCATCTACAGGAGTAGAATTAACTGATAAAGAAAGATTTATATATGGAACTGTTAATGGTGCTGTAATTGATCTCAATCAGTCAGCTGAATTAATTTATCTTAATAATAATAATTTTAGCGCAGCAAATAGAGTTACAAGAACACCGGCAGGTTGGTAATGAGAAAAATTATAAATATAAATTTAAATAAAAAAAGAAAAGGCGTTTCAGTAATATTATTGATTTTTAGTATTATTGCAATATTTTCATTGTGCGGTCTTGTAATTGATCTGGGTATAATACTTAATAGCAGATTTGAATTCCAAAAACTTGTAGAAACAACTGCTTTGACTGCAGTAGCTGATTATGAAGCCTATGAAGATAATGCAAACATAATAAGATATCCTGCTGCTGCTGATATTTCAACAAATGTAAACAATAGCGCGGCTAAAAATTTTGATGCTTTTGTTGCATCAAACTCTTTTCTTCTTCTGTCACAGAATATTACACCTGTAATAACATTTGGAACTACAATACAAAGCAGGTATTCAAGAGCTATAATGGTAGAAGCAACAGCAGTTGTACGCACTTATTTTTTAAATATTATAGGGATTAGATCAATTCAGATACAGGCATCGGCAGCAGCAATGCATCTTCCTGTTTATTTAAGAACAGGAAACATCCTTAATGGAGTCGCTGCTTATAGAGATACTTTGCTTCGAGCTCCTGTAGGTGGAACAGCTACTAATAGAACTTTTTATGCCCTTGCTGGAACTTTTGCGGGAGTGGCTACTTCAACACCGGCAATTGTCAATGTAAATGGAATTGCAAGAATAAGTAACATATATGGTATGCAGGACGGAACAGTTGTATCTCTAGGTCCAGGTGGATATATTACAATAAAACTCCCTGCAGCTCTTATTGACGGGAAAGGATTTGATTTACAAATTTTTACAAGAGGCAATGCAGCCGGTTATTTTCTTTTTGCCGGAAATGATACTGATCATACAGATCCTTATATTAATGCAGCAAACCCGGGAGGTGGAATCACCTGGGTAAATATTAGCTGTACAGGAACACCTGTAGGTGCTCCTACAAATGGAAATGTAGGTTCTTATTTGCAAAATGTTGCCGGTTTTGGAAATCAGGCTAAGTTTTACGGAAGCGGATATTTTGATGTTGGCGCGTCATGTTCTAACGGATACGCCGGTAATGTTAGTAGCGCAAAATATTTAAAAATAATTGATGATAATAGAGAAGACGGCTTTATTTTAAGAGACCCTGAAAATGATGTAAGTATGGCGGCTATTCCTTCATTTTTCCCCGGACAAAATTCTTCTTTTACTCCGGGAGTCAGTATTGATGCTATTGCCGTCGAACATCACTCAAAATTAATAAACATAAATGATTTTACTACAGATACAGATAATGACGGTCTTATTAACGTGTTTGAGGAATCCTTGGGTCTCAATCCATGCGGTCCTTCTGAATCAGCTCCGGCTTGCGGAGCGCCTCCCGCAAGTGATGATGATGGAGAATTCTGGGGTTTTAATAATATCGGAATAAATGGCATTATAATGGATAATCCGACAACTGCACTAAGAATTGATTATGCAACCAGATCAGATAATCCGCCCAAAATGTATATAAGTTATTAATCTTTATATTTAGATTTGTAAATATTTGCTGTTTTATTAAAAAGTTTTAGCAACAAGCTGCCGATACTATATATTATTGTGAAATATCGAGGTTATTGCAATGGAAATAAGTTTTAATCCGTCAATACGCAAAAATTCGCCTGTTGATTTTTTTATTAAATCACAGTTGGAAAAACTCGGACTTCAGCCAACCGGCTCACAAGAAGGTGATATTAAGGCAATACAAAATGCTTTAACTCAAAAAAGTTCATCTGATGAAAATCAAATTTCAGGTCAAATGGGCGGCGCGCTTCCACCTCCTCAAACTCCTGAAGCTGTTGCAAATTTTATGGAAAAATTAGGATTAGAACCTACAAATTCTAAAGAAGGAGACAATGCTTTAATTACGGCAAAATTGAGCGAATTGGAATCAAATGCGACAACTCCTTTAGATACTAACAATGTTCAAAGTCTTAAAGCAGAGTTTGAATCTATAATTGCGCAGGCAGGTTCAGCAGGTCAGCAACAAACAGCTGCAATGAACAAATCGTTTTTTAATCTGCAATCATAAAAATTATTTATTCCTGATTATCAAATTAATCATTTCTTGAGTGCTATAGTAGTTTTCAACAACTTTTACAGAAGTTTCAAGTTGTTTTTCTAAATCCTGAATCGTAATATCATCAAGAAACTGTTCGGTATATTTTCTTATCATAACTGACGGAATTAATAAATTTTTGATTTTATTCTTAACGGGAAGTAAATTATCAATCAAATCACTTCCTGTAATCAATCCCGAAACAGTAACATTTGCTCCCCAAAAATTACTTTTTATGGGGATTAAATCAACATTCAAATTTTTTATCCCGCTCAATTCCTTTACTATTGGTCGCATAATTTTATAGGCAATTTGTCCTGTCGCTATTGTGAAAGAAAAAGGATTTGATAATTCAGCAGGAAGTTTGACTTTATGAGTATTAAAATCTTCAAGCAGCAGCCTTGCAGCACCTACCCCATCATCAAGCTGTCCAAATTTGTTGTAAAAACCATATTCGGGAAAATCATAATCCGCAAGCATGTAAAATTCATCGGAGGGAAATGCAAGGTTATAGCCTAATTTTTTATTAAATTTTTCTACTTGATGTATTAAATTCCGAGCTTTTTCAGGAGAAAAAGAAATTAATTCACAGACAGGACGAAATTTGGTGATTCCAACTGGTACTATTGCGACAGACATAACGTTTGATTTAAGAAAAGCTAAGTCAGAAAGTGTTTTATCGAGTTCTTCACCGTCATTAATACCGGGACAAAGTACAATTTGCGTATGAACGGGGATATCAAGGCTGTTTAGCCATTTTAATTCTTTTACAATATCTCCTGCTTTAGGGTTTTTGAGCATTTTTACTCTTAAATCAGGATTTGTAGTATGCACTGAAACATATAAAGGTCCCATTCTCAAGGCTTCAATACGGTCTTTGATTTTTTTATTCAAGTTTGTAAGCGTAATATAAGTTCCTTGAAGATACGAAAGCCGGTAATCATCATCTTTTATGTATAGACTCTCTCTAAGTCCGCATGGCTGCTGGTCTACAAAGCAAAACATGCATTTATTAGTGCAGGGAAGTACTTTGTCAAAAACAGCCGATTCAAAGGTTATACCTAAATCTTCGTCCGCATCTTTTTCTATTTCTATTATTTCTTCTTCTCCTGATGCTCTTTTTATATGCAAATCTATTGTTTCGGAAGAAATTTGAAACTTATAATCCAGCAAATCTTTTGGCTGGATTCCGTCTATTGAGATTATTTCATCTTTAGGTCGGATTTCCAGCTCTTCTGCGATGCTATTTAATTCTATACTATTTACTATTGCCGGCATGTTATGATTTTTTTCTTTGTTAGTACTGTTATCTTTTAATTATACTCTGTAAAAAAAATCTCATGTTAATAAAACTTAATATTTTTAACAAAAAGTGAAATTTTAGGAAACGAATTGTTTTTATATATATAACGGGAAGAGTAAAATTGTATAATAATCTGGAAGGAAACTTGGGATGGTTGAAGCTGTAAAGAATTCGACACAAATTAAGAACCTGCCGACGTATACTGCACCTTGCGGTACAAATTTAAATGCAGGAAGAATTGAAAACTTGGATAATGAAAGTTTCTTTAATCAAGATTTGGCAAGTCCAATATCAGGTTATGGATCTGATCTTGGAGATTTGAGCAATAATTTAGGCTCAGAGTTTCTTGATTTAGATAACATGAATCTCTCCATGTATGGTCCAATTGCGCTTAACAAACGTGTTTTTGAATCATACAAACAGCAAATGAGACAGTCAGGTTATGACTACGAAAATCAAAGCATAACAGAAGAAGATCAAAATAATCTTCAGCCGCTCTCTGACAGATTGGATGAATACAGGGCTTTTGGCATAAGAATACATCATAATGCAGAAGTTACGGAAAATCTTGAAGAATCTAAAAAATCAGGAATAGGCGTTGCTTTATATTTGACAAATTGTGCTAAAGACGGACTTAAAGACCCTAATCAGCCAATTTCATTTGAAAATTTAAAAAATCCTACAAGACTTGTTAATAAGCTTATGCCTGTTTCTTTGACAGCACCTCAAGCTAATAAAGATGTTAATTTATTATCTGACATTGCAATAAAAGAAAGAAGCCCTGAAATGGCAGCAGCTCTTTTAGAAGCAACTTCTAAAGGCGGTATGCTTGGAATAGGCGTTGATTCAGAAACAGCTAAAAAACTTTTAGTTGATTCAAAAGATAAATTCGACAGCAAAGAAGATTATTACAAATATATTACCAATATTGACAAAGCTTACAAAAAAATGTTCCCCGGCAAATCTTTAGACAAGTACATTAAAGGCAACTATAAACCTACATGGCAAAAATTAGCTCCAACAGGCGGTGTTGCCGCAGGAGCATTAACAGGATTTGTAGCAAGCGGATTCAATCCTTTAGGTGCTGTGGTTGGCGCAGTTGTTGGCGGAGCAGTAGGTTTGGCTACTTATGCAAGCAACTGGTTCGGCAAAAACGAAGAAGGCTCTAAGTTAATGGCAACAATTAATAAAGCAAGACAAAACAGCCATGATGTTGATATTAAAAAATACACATTCGGCGAATTGAGTGTTCCCGGCTTAGAAAGTGCAATTCCAGTATTAAATTAAATCAAATATCAAAAAAGACGGTGATATTTTATATCACCGTCTTTTTTATTTGTAATTTTAATCATCAACCGAATCTTGCTTAAAAGTACGTTTGGTTACTCCACGTTTACTGATTAGAATAAATTCAATCAGGTTTTCAATATATTTATTTGAAGGAAG
>DNRP01000119.1:0-1932 GCA_003499955.1 Cyanobacteria bacterium UBA9971 | reverse complement strand
TATACAGTTATGAGCAACATGCGCACCTATCATCAGCATGCATTCGTTGCCGATCTGTGTAATATTTCCTTCACCGGAAGCTCTGTTAACTGTAACATGTTCTCTTATCAGGCATCCGTCACCGATTATAACTTTTGTAGGTTCGTCTTTGTAGCCCAAATCCTGTGGGGGCGTTCCGATAGCAGCGCCGCTATAGATTTTGCAGTTTTTTCCGATTTCGCTATGCTCAATATAAGCCTGCGGAAAAATTTCTGTACCGGAGGAAATTTTTACATTAGACCCGATAACCGCATAAGGATGTATTTTAACGCCTTCTTCAATAATTGCGTTGCTATCTATGATTGCTGTTGGATGAATATTATTCGACACGATCTTCTCCCGATTCGCGATTTATTAACCCTAAATTAAGTCTAGCATACTTGATATATGCCTTTGCGAAATCTTAATATAGGTTTGATTTTTATTGCTTGATTGCCAGACTTAAATGCCTCTGCTCGCAATCCGTTACTTTAATGCACACATAAGTTCTGCTTCGCAGGCAACTTCGCCGTCAACAGAAGCAACTACCTTTGTTTTACCAAATGGACCTTTTAGTTTAATAAGTTCTGCATAAAATTCCAGTTTATCACCGGGTCTTACGACTCTTTTGAATTTTACACCGTCAATTCCTGCAAATAATACCAATTTCCCTGCATATTCAGGTTTTGCCAATAATATACAAGCACTAATCTGCGCTAAAGCTTCAATTTGTAAAACCCCCGGAAAAATAGGGTTGTTGGGGAAATGTCCGTTAAACAAATCTTCATTCATTGTTATATTTTTATAACCTTTAACGTATTTTCCCGGAACGCATTCGGTGATTCTGTCCACTAAAAGGAACGGATATCTATGAGGAAGCATTTTCATAATTCCCAAAATATCAAAACTTAATTTTTCTTCATTTGCTAATTCTTCTGTCATTTTTTTCTCCTTTTAATATAATTGACTGATTTTTTTTGCCAGTTCTACATGTGACTTATGACCTGCTTCTTTCGCGATTATATGCGCTTTTAAATTAAGCGGGTTAATAACTGACAGGTTTAAATCACCGATTAAATCCAATATTTTGTGTTTTAAAGGTTCATATTCTGATCTTAGCTCTGTTGTATAACCATTATCCGTAAGTCCGACTGTATTTTCAGCATTTACTCCAAGAGCAAGCCCCATTTGTTGAAATTTTTCCAGATCCTTAAGGTATCCAAACGTTCTGGCTTCAATAATTTGCTGTTTATTTTGACTTAAATCAAAGCTAATCCATCTGTTTTTTAAATCAGGATGGTCAAAATCAATACAATATGTAATTTTAAATTTTTCCGCAGGGATAACTGCTATGCAGCATTTTTCGTCAAAATAATAAACAGGTTCTGTTAATTCTATTGGTTTATTTGATTTTTCTTCTTCAATGCCTGCTTCGATCAAAAGGTCAAACCATTGCAAAGAACTTCCATCTAGTATTGGCATTTCTGAAAAAGCCAGACACACATCCAAAGAATCAATATTTGCAAAAGCACATGCGGCCATAAAATGTTCAACCAGCATTACTTTACTATTTTCATTCGCAAGAACCGTGCAATTATCAGTAGAAACAACATTAAAAGGACTTGCTAAAATCGGTTGTTCTGATCCTCGAATAAAAAAGCGGATTTCTTTCACTTTCGAGGGAAAGAGTGTTACAGAACTTTCTTGCCCCGACATTAGAGTTATTCCTGATATATTTATTGTTTTTTTAATAGTTGTCATTACTAATTAAAGACCTTTTTTAAATTCTTCGATTTCTTTTTTTAGAGTTTTAAATTCATCAATAAATTTCTTAGCATCGTTAATAGTTTTTAATTGTCTTACAAATTCTTTTCTGTACACAGCAGGAGAGCCGACAATAATGCTTTTTTCAGG
>DNRP01000158.1:10592-13384 GCA_003499955.1 Cyanobacteria bacterium UBA9971 | reverse complement strand
ATAGTTCTTTAGGTGGGTTTTAACCTATCTTACTTGCTTGTTTTCTTCGTTGTTTTATAAAACAGACCAAAGCAAATAAAAGAATAGACAAAATGACTGGAAGATAAAATATAAAGCTGAAAGGGAGAAGAGTTAAAAATACATCCCAATAACCCCAATGTTTAAAACTATCAGACATAACCATTAAACAGTTTACTTGTAATATAAAGCATATAATAGCCGTTATTGTTGAAAGTTTTTTATTGAAATAGTTTTCATTATTATATTTTGACTTAATAGCTGAAATAATTGCTATTATAGACGTTATTATTGTAAGAACTATCAAAAAAATAATATATGGAACCAAGTTAAAGACTTAAAACTGCTCCAAAAACCTTACATCGTTGTTAAAGAAAAGCCTGATGTCGTTAATGGCGTACTTTAACATAGCAAGCCTTTCCACACCCATGCCGAAAGCAAAACCTGTATAAACTTCAGGATCGACATTAACACCCCTTAAAACGTTAGGGTCAATCATTCCTGCGCCTAGAATTTCCAGCCAGCCTGTTCCCGAACAGGTACGACAGCCTTTGCCGGAGCACATGATACACTGGACATCAATTTCCGCACTGGGTTCTGTAAAAGGGAAAAAGCTTGTTCTAAATCTTGTAGGACGNNTTTTTGTCCAACATAAAACCTTCAACCTGATGGAAAAGATTGTTTTTTCTGCTGCTGACCGCTTCTGATCTGTAAACCCGACCTGGGCTTATGACGCGAAGTGGCGGATTTTTTTTCTCCATTTCCCTGATTTGAGCGTTTGAAGTCTGGCTTCTTAAAATCAAATTAGGCGCGTTTACTGTATAAAACGTGTCCTGCATGTCTTTTGCAGGGTGATCTGCGGGAAAATTCAAAGCATCAAAGTTATAATATTCTGTTTCAACTTCAGGGCTGTTCTGATTTTCAACAAGAGAAAATCCCATTCCTTGAAAGATATACACAATTTCATTTATTGTAGCGGTTAAAGGATGCTGGCTTCCGTAAGGTTTATAATCGCCAGGCATTGTAATATCGATTTTTTCAGCTTCTAATTTTTTGTAAACACTTTCCCTGTAAAAATCAGTATATTTAATTTCAAAGGTTTTTTCGATTTCTTCGGCTATTTCGTTAGCCATAGCTCCGATTAAAGGTTTTTCGCTGTCAGATAAATCTTTGAGTCCTCTTTTTATAGAATTTAATTCGCCTTTTCTGCCGAGATATTTGATTTTTATTTCTTGTAAATCTTCAAGACCTACTGAGTTATTGATTTCCGCAAGTGCATTATTTTTTAATTCTTTCAGTTTAGTTTTCATTATTCCCTCTTCTATAAAATGGAGTATTTTTACACCCACCCCCAACTCCCTCCATTGAGAATGAGTTCAAGACCTCCAAGCCGGCGAAGCCGTCTTTCAGTATTTACACTCCCGCTTTGCACGGGAGGGGGTTAGAGTTAGTTTTTGGACTCGCTTTTCGTCGCCTTCGGTGGACTTGCTCGCCCTTTTTATTTTTTTATTTCTCAATTTATTTAATTACCACTAAAATAAACGTAAGAATTATATAACACTACTGCCTTAAAATAAAGTAAAATTTGATTATTTTAGGCAAAAATAGCATAAACCCGACAAATAAAGAGCTTATTGCTGTCAGTAAAACAGCTCCTGCCGCTATATCCTTTGACATTTTGGCTATAATCGAGTACCTGTTGCCGTAATAAGCATCTATAATAAACTCAATAACAGTATTCATAAGTTCCGCAAATAAAACCGCATTTATTGTTAAAATAAGAACAGCAAGCTCTATAAACGAAAAACGGAGAAAAATCGCCAGTATAAAAATAAAAATTCCAAAAATAAAGTCGAATCTGAAATTTCTCTGCGATTTTAAAGCAAGTGCGATTCCTCTATAAGCATAAGTTAGGCTTTTAAAAATACTGCCTGTTTTGTATTTTGACATTTTATTAAAATTACCGGATATTTTATTTCTTGTTTTATTTTATCCTGATTTTTTATAAAACTTTATTAAGATTTATTAACCAAGAAAAAACTTATGGTTATTGCTTTTCGAATTTATGGAAAATATAATATTAAGACATGTTAATTGAAATATCTACAAATTATATAAAAAATAGCAATTTTTTCAATATCGATGTTTTTATATATGTACAAGAAGAAAACAAAACAAACACAACACACTACCTAAATAAAAATCTTAAATCTCAATAAATTCTTACCACACACCACATCTACCTTACCTTTTTCCTTACACTACCTACAAAACACCACCTTTATTCATCACAAGGCGCTACTAGACAATTGGAGGATTTTGGACAGTTTAATAACTGTCTTTTTTTTTGCAATTTTTTTATAATTTTAAGGTTTGATTCTGTCCATGAGACGAGCGAAAGGAATGGTTTCACGTACATGATGCAAACCGCAAAGCCAGCTTACCGTTCTTTCAATCCCAAGTCCGAATCCTGAATGCGGTACGGTTCCATATTTTCTTAAATCTAAATACCAGTAAAAAGCTTCTTCAGGAAGATTATGCTCTTTTATTTTTCCCAAAAGTACATCAAGATTTTCTTCTCTTTGTCCGCCGCCAATAATTTCTCCGTAGCCTTCAGGAGCAATCATATCAACGCAAAGAGCAAGTTTAGCGTTTTCCGGATCCTGTTTCATATAAAAAGCTTTACATTCGGCAGGGTATCTGTGAATAAGAACCGGTCTGTCAAATTTTTCTGAAATAACAGTTTCTTCATCGCCGCCAAAGTCATCGCCCCA
>DNRP01000158.1:0-10467 GCA_003499955.1 Cyanobacteria bacterium UBA9971 | reverse complement strand
GCTGCTGCTTCCATATAAAGTTGACCGCTCTGGGTTAAATAAGCTTTTTCGTCAAAATAATTCACTTCAAACAGGTTTGTAGTTCCTTCGCAGGCAGCAGGAGTAAATATAGGCGCGTCTACCAGTAAAAACCCGTTATTATTGAAATAATTTCTTACGGCATTTATAATTTCATTTCTGATTTTCATTATTGCATGCTGTCTTGGAGATCTTAGCCAGAGGTGTCTATTTTCCATAAGGAAAGCAACGCCGTGCTCTTTAGGAGTAATCGGATAATCATGAGATTCTCCCACGACTTTTATGTCTTTAACACCAATTTCAAAGCCTATAGCGGATCTTTTATCTTCTTTAACTGTTCCGTAAACTTCGATAGAGGTTTCCTGAGAAATTTTATCTCCGATTTCAAAAGCCTCAGGAGAAACATCACCTTTAAAGATTACCGCCTGAATTATTCCTGTACCGTCTCTTACTTGAAGAAAATGCAGCTTTCCGCTGGATCTTTTTCCGTAAAGCCAACCTTTTAGGCAAACATCCTGACCTTCATATTTTGCAATTTCAGAAATATAAACATGTTTTAATTCAGACATAATATTTTTAATCCCTTATTTATCTTCTGACCATAATTTTTTATGATATTTATAACCCTTAGGATATAACGTTGAATATCCGAGAAAAATAAACCCAAAAAACATAATGAAAAGACCTATAATACTAATAATTTCGTAATGAGTCATTATTTTATCTCCTTTAATTTTTTGTAAAAATCTTCCAAATCTGTATTAATATTGTAAATAATTGTAATAAGAAATAATAATAAAAATATGCCGATAATAAAAAATACTATTTTAATCAAACTATCAATGCTAAAACTTACGGTTGCCAATCCGGCAGAAAGCAAATATAATCCGGTCCAGTAAGTTTTTCTGGATTCAATATGACCCTCAATTCGTTTTTCAATTTCTAAATCATTCATGTTTTAAATATATCAATTAAGCAGAATTAATGCAATCAATAGAACACTGTAAAGTTCTTAACAAAGAGTAATATTTATGTAGCACCGGTCATGACTGCATAAGAAGCTTGATTTGCATCAGGGATACCACCAAGAGCATATGCCGGATTAAGAGTTCCGCCGGAAGCATTAGTTGTTGGAAGAGCAGCGGTGTCACCGGCTAAAATAACAGGAATTACTGAATTAGGGGTTATACCAAGAACCCATACATCGGCAGCATTTAATCCGTCATCCTGAGCAATCGAATTTGGTTTTTTGTCGCCATTTGTATCAACTATAACATAACAAGCTCCGACAACTCCGGGATCAAAAGCATTTGCGGGATTATCCGCACAGCCGGTGCCGCCATTTTTGTAAAAAGTTAATCTTGTACCGTCAGTTAACCATACACTACTTTGATCAGCAGGATTCCATCTTAATACATTTAAATTTGTTGGCGCATCAGTACCGGCAATATGAGTTGCATCACCGGTAACAAACCATGCTGCAAGAGTATTAGCATTAGTAATAGCTGTATCGGAAGCTCCTATTTCGTTATGAGCAGAGTTTATCTGTAATGATGAGTTTAAAATTAACAGATTTTTTTTCAATGCTGTGGTGAATTTTGAAGCATTTACGCTTGAAATAACTGCCGGAATTGTTAAGGCAGCTACAATTCCGATAATCCCTAGAGTAATTAAGACCTCTGATAGAGTGAAACCTTTTTTTGATTTATACATAATTTCTTCTTTTATTTTTTGTAGATGTTAAAAATTATTATAATTCAATTAAAAAATTTTGATAATATTTAAAAAAAAGAAGAAGGAAATAATATTATTTCCTTCTTCTTTTAAATTATTTTAACTTATGTTAGGCAGTCTATGTAGCACCGGTCATAACAGCGTAGGAACCTTGAGTTGTGTCAGCTATAGTAGCATCATATGCAGGATCAAGAGTACCGCCGTTTACATCGGTTGTAGGAAGAGTATCAGTAGCGCCGTCTAAAATAACAGGAATTACGCTGTTTGGGGTTATGCCAAGAACCCATACATCTGCCGCGCCATCACCGGCATCTGTAGCGGTCGAGTTTGGTTTTTTGTCTCCGTTTGTATCAACCATAACATAACAAGCTCCAGCAGTAGCAATAGTAAAACTATCAGCTGTTTCACTTGCACATCCGGTGCCGCCGGCTGTCATATAAAAAGTTAATCTCGTGCCGTCAGTTAACCATACACTGGTTGGATCAGCAGCAGCCCATCTTAATACATTTAAGTTTTCTGCAGGATCAGTACCGGCAGTTGCATTAGCATCACCGGTAACAAACCATGCTGCAAGAGTAGTAGCGGTTGTAATATCTGCATCATTAGCGCCCATGTCATTATTAGCTAAGTTTGTCTGCAATACAGAGTTGAGCGTCGACAGATTTTTTTTCAAAGCTGTTGTAAATTTTGAAGCATTTGTGCTTGAGATAAGAGTCGGGATTGTTAAGGCAGCTACAACACCTATAATAGCGAGAGTTACAAGAACTTCTGCCAGTGTGAAACCTTTTCTGGAGTTTTGCATGATTTTTCCCTTTCGATAATATTTACTTGCTAAAAATTGATTATAATTTCAGTATTAAAACACTTAAATTATAGAATTAAATAAAAATATTTAATATCCTTTTTTTAAATTATTTTTTATACTTCGACATCTCTGATATAAATTATATGTCAACAATCTAAACATGGCTAGTTATTATTTTTATTTTGGCGATAAAAAGCCATTATAAAGGGCAATTGGGTGGCTATAACTTTGTATATGCTTGTTTTGAAAACACAAAAAGATGTTCTGAAATAAGAAATTTCGTTATTTTTCTTAATAATTTCGGTATTTCGGAAATATTAAGTATATATTACACATAACATATTTTTTTTTAGTGTATTTAATTGTTGAATATTTAAAGTTTTTTAGGGTATTATCATGTTTTGTTTTTTCTAAAATTAACTGCTGTTAAACACGTAAGAATCCAACCAAAAACACAAAAGATAAATATTATTAGAGGTTGGGGTTCTGAAAAGGCATGTTTTTCTTTAATTTTCGGTGATTGAAGAATAATAATGTTTGTTGTGTTTTTTGACATTTCCTCAACCAGTAAACTCCATTCAAGTTTTTTCTTTAAAATATCTAAATCTTCTGATTTTCGAGTAATTTCTCTTTCGAGTTTTTTGAAATTTGTTTGATTATCGGAAATTTGTTTTAATTTTTGTTTAAATCTTTTGTCATAAAAGCCAAGCATGCTCAAATTTGGTGTTGAAGAACCGACAGTTAAACTTTCTGTTTGATTATTATATTTTTTAAATTGATTTATTTTAAAATTTAATTCTTTTTCGGCTTTTAAACAGGCTTTTTGTAGAAAAACACTATCGTTTGAAGCTTTTTCAAAATTTATGTTTTCCTGTATAGACTTATAGTTATTGATTATGGAGTTTATAATATTATATGAAAGCACAGGATTTTTTGATTTATAAGAAATATAAATTATGTCAGCGTCTTTCAGTTTGGAAATATTAAAGTTTGTTCTTAAAAAATCCTCCGTAGAAAGGTAATTCCCTTTTGCCGGACCTTTATTGTATTTCAAATTATTTTCTTTAATCGTATTATCAATGACGAGAGGGGATTTTATTATTTCGATTTCTTCATTTAAAGAATTTTTTACGGCAAAAAATCTGTTGTATCCCGTACTTTCAATAGTTTCAGGAATTACATAAGGATTTATATAGGATAAATTTGTTGAACCGGTTTTTTTTATAAGAATTTTTGCTTCTGACGTGTATTTTTTGGGCAGTATAAAATTTAAAAGAATCCCTACGCTCATAGCAAGCAAGAAACAGGTAATTATAGTTTTTTTATTGTCTATAATTGTTTTTAATGCTTTGTTAAAATCTATTATGATTTCACTGTCTGTGTTTTGAGTCATTAGCAAATCCTCGTTTTATGATTGTAAAAATTCGTTTAGTTCAGCTTCAAGAGCATTGGCAATTTTACGAAGCGTCAAAATAGGCGCGTTAACTTCGCCTCTCTCTATTGCGCCAATAAAATTTCGGCTTAGATAGCATAATTCGCCTAATTTTTCTTGAGATAATTCTTTATTTTTTCTTATCTCTCTTATTTTTTTTCCAATATTTTTTAAAATTTTACTATTCATAAAATAAATTATGAATAGTAAAGACATTTATATCTACCAAGCGGCGCTTGTCAAAAAAATCGAAAAGTATTGTCATTACTGTAGATTCTTTATAACAAAGAAAGTTTGCGAAATATTACATATAGAAAAATTTAATTCAATAATTTATAATAAATATAAAATTGGATTTTAAATATTTTTTTGGGGATAGGAGTGGATGGACAGTTATATTTCTTGTGATGATTGCAAAATAATAAGTTTTCCGTTGAAAGAATACGTAAATACTTATAAAAAAGAACCTGAAGGCTTTGAAACAATTAATGTTATTGCTCAAGCACTGGGGTGTTTTTGTTTTTGTCTTACGGCATCAGAGATTCTCGAAAATATTGAAATAAAGCCGTCTTTTCAGCATCCTGAATGTGATTTTATTTATGAATTAAGTGATTTTGAAAAAAAATATCTTAAAACGCTTTCTATAGTGAGAAAAAATAAGTTATTCGTTTCCAAAAATTACGCTGTAAATTTTGAAAAAGAAAATGCAATTTCGGGAAAAGCTTTTATAGGCTTTGATTTTGCTGATGAAAACAGTCTTAAATTAAGTATAAAAGTTGATTTGAAAAACATAAATGTTCCTGTCCTTGATATTATGAGCGTTTTGTTTGAGTCAATATGGTTAGAACTTTTCCCTCAAATAAATAAAAGCCAAAAACCTTATACCCAAAAAACTTTAAATTATATTCCCGATTATTTAAAATTTGCGACAGCGCCGTTTGTTCAGGAGTTGCGCAGATTGATGACTTCGGAAAAAAACAAACATTTTTCTTTTAATGATTCGGTTATTGCGGAAAAAATCACAAATCATGGGCATTATGTCTTTAAAAACGATAGTGAAGATGGAATAAATACTCAAATCATTAATCAACTGCGAAAAATGAATGATTTAACAGTCGATGTATTAAACGGTGTAGTTCATATGCTGTTAGAAAAATCTAAAACTTCTGATATGGAAATATTATTAAGTGTTGATGATTTGTTATTTATAAGAGGAAAAAGGGCAAGCAAAAATCAAAAAGGCATACGAGGCGGATATAAAGATTCTCAGCGACAAGAAATTTTAGAACATTTGAAATTATTGGCGAATCTTAAAATAAATATCTCAAATGCTTATATTCCGGTTATTGATGTAAACGGAAAAAGGAATTATGAGCTTTATACCGGAGAAAGCCCGCTAATTTATATAGAAAACTCTAAAGATAATGATTATTATTTTCATGTAAAAGCAGGTGAAATCTTGGCTGTAACTCTTAGAGGGACGGCTGCCAAGACAGGTTTGATCCATAAAAAAATAGCGGAATATGATCATTACAGAAATTTTTGGGAAAAAAGAATCGGGAATTATTTGGCATGGATTTGGCGGAGCAGGCAAAATAAAGCTGATTTTCTTGTTCCTCTTACAATTGACACGTTGTTAAACCAAATTGGAGAGGAAAATAAACTTAAAAGACCGCAATCTATAAGAAACAGGCTGGAAAACGCACTTTATAAGTTGGAAAATGACAATGTTATTAAAAATTGGGAATATAAAGAAATTGATGAATCTGTCTTAATCGGTAAAAATTGGTTTGAAATATGGTTAAAACTTAAATTAATTATAGAACCGCCTGTTGAAATATTTGAAGAATATTCTAAAATAAAGAAAATCAGGAATAAAAGTGTCGCCAGATTTGATTTTCACGAAATACTCACAATAATAAAAGAAAAAAACTTAAGCCAGATAAAAATAGCGGAAGAAACAAGATTGAAAAACGAAGTTTTATCAGGGATTTTAAGCGGAAAAATTTTGCCAAACCCTTCTGAAAAAAGGAAACTCCAGAATTGGATCACAAAACAAATCAAAAAAGAAGAGGGAACGACGTGGCAATGACATCAGTCGTTTTAATCACTGCCGATTGAATTTTTCAATAATTTTATCAGCCGCTTCATCAGGGGGTTTTTCACCTGTGTTTATCTTGAAATCTGCCTGACCGTAAAATATTTCCCTGTTGTCCTGTATTGTTTTAAGCGTTTTAACGGGGTTTTCGGTGTTTATTAAAGGACGTTCAGAATCATCTTTAATTCTTTCAAACAACTCTTCCGCTGGAGCAAAAAGATGAAATAAAATCCCGTTTTTCTTTAAATTATCTATGTTTTCCTCTCTTAAAACAACTCCGCCACCTGTAGAGATAACAATATTTTCCTGTCGAGAAGCTTCTTCTATAACTTCTGACTCAAGGTCACGAAAAAAAAGTTCTCCATCTTCCGCAAATATGAGTTTTATGGACTTTTTAGCTTTTTGGGTTATTAATTCATCAGTATCTACGAATTTCATGTTTAATTTTTCGGCAACTTTCTTGCCGATAGTGGTTTTTCCTGAACCCATAAGCCCTATTAAGACAATGTTTTTAGTCATTTTTTAATTATTCTAATTTTAATAATTCACTTATATCAATGCCCAGCGCATTTGAAATATCAAAAAGCTTTGCTACGGTTATGTTTTGTTCCGCTCGTTCTATACATCCCAAATAATGCATACTCATGTCAGATTTTTCTGCCATTTTTTGCTGAGAAAACCCTTGTTTTTCTCTTTCTTTTTTTATTTTTTGTCCGAGTTTTATAATAAATTCTTCTTTATTCATAATAACTAATTATATATATTTGACAAGCTATAATCTACTAGTTATAATTAGGTGATTATAAAATAATAGTTATAGATAACAACAAGATATTACTGTCATTCTGAGGCAAAGCCGAAGAATCTGTCCAATTGACTATTTTCATTATTTAGCAGATCCTTCGCTTCGCTCAGGATGACAATAGAAGCTAGGATGACAAAATGTTAAAAGGAAAAAATTATGAAAAACAGCAAAATAATTGACAAACTTGATGAATTAACACTTGAGGCTGACATGATGACGGAAGTCCTTGACGATGCCCTAAAACAACACTATGAACAGGAAGGTGTTTGGGCAATAGGATATTTATCAGGAAAAATAAGAAAAAAATTCAAAAAATAAGGGCTTTGTTTTAAAACTTTATCTGGATTGATATAGTTTTTTATAATTTTCAAAATTGGATTTCATCTCAATAAGACTGTCACCGCCGAATTTTTCGAGGAAAGCACTAATTAATGCAATTGCCAGCATTGCTTCTCCGACAACACTTGCAGCGGGAACAGCACATACGTCCGATCTTTCATAGTGAGCAGTATGTTCCCGTCCTGTTTCAAGGTCTATTGACCTGAGAGGTTTTTTAAGAGTCGGGATTGGCTTCATCGCTGCTTTAACTATAATAGGCATTCCGTTTGACATCCCGCCTTCGATTCCGCCCGCGTTGTTTGTTTTTCTCTGGTAATTACTTTGCAAAGGAACGAGTTCAGCCTGCATCGCCTGCTCATCGCAGCCGTTTCGGCTTTCACTCCCGCTTCGCATTGGGAATATCTCATCGTGCATTTCAGAGCCTAAAACTGTCCCTGAATTTTCGCCAAGACCTATGCTGACTGATTTTATTGCTGGAATGCTCATAATTGTCTGAGCAATTTGTCCGTCAAGTCTTCTGTCCCAGTGGACAAAACTTCCAAGCCCTATAGGATAGTTTAAAGCAATTATTTCAAAGATTCCGCCGAGTGAATCTCCTTCTCCCGCTGCTTTATCGATGATTTTTCGCATTTCTTCTGAGGTTTTTTCATCAGCGCATCTTACATCTGAGTTTTCTGCTTTTTCTTTTAAAACCAAAAACTCTTTAGGCAAATCTTTTTCTTCAACTTTTGCAGTTCCTATTTGAACTACATGGCTGAAAATTTCTACTCCAAACTGGTTTAAAATTATTTGAGCTAAAGCTCCAACAGCCACTCTAATTGCGGTTTCTCTTGCACTTGAGCGTTCCAGAATATTTCTTATGTCTTCATGATTATATTTTAAAGCCCCCGTCAAATCCGCATGTCCCGGTCTTACGTGAGTGATTTTCTTTTGTTCTATTAATTCCATGATTTCAGGGTTTTCTAAATCAACTGGCATTGCTGACATCGGAACAGTCCAGTTTTCCCAGTCTTTGTTCTCTATAACAAGCGTAACAGGCGCACCTGTCGTGAAACCATGCCGGATACCCGAATTTATAATTACTTTGTCTTTTTCGATCTGCATGCGTCCGCCACGACCATAACCCTGTTGGCGTCTTGCAAGTTGTTTATTTATGTCGTCAGGATCTATTTCTATCCCTGCCGGAATTCCTTCCACAATGGCGGTAAGGCATTTGCCGTGGGATTCTCCTGCTGTCAAAAACCTGAATTTCATTTTTTCCTCTATTTGATTTTTACCACTTTAAAAACTTATTGATTATGATATAATACTTAATACAGGGGGTAGTGAGAAATTAATCCCACTACCAATAACATTAATTGAAGTGTTTTAACAAGAGGTAAAGAGTTAGTATTGCAAGTACTAACTCTTTCTCGTTTAGCAATACAATCATTGTCATCCCCCCTTTCTAGCCAGAGGGCTGGCTTGTCTTTCGACGCTGTATTAAGTTTTCAAGGTGCTTTCAAGAATTGGTTCGTCCATAAATATCGTCAAATCTGACAATATCGTCTTCTTCAAGATAATCGCCGTTTTGAATTTCAATTATGCTGAGAGGAACTTTGGTGGGGTTTTCCAGTCTATGTTTTGCTTCTTTTGGTATATCAATGCTTTCCTGCGGTTTTAAAACAAAAATTTCTTCATCTCGGGTGATTTTAGCCTCGCCTGAAAGTACAACCCAGTGTTCGCTTCTTTTATGGTGCAATTGAAGGCTTAATTTTGAGCCGGGATTTACTTCTATGATTTTCACTTTATATCCCGCATCTTGATGAAGTACAGTGTAGTTTCCCCATGGTCTTTCAACCGTTTCCTGCTGCGAATTTTTGTACATATTCATACCTTTTTATTCAGATTTGCATAAAAAATATAATATCATAATATTCATAATTTCAGAAAAGAAAAGACTCTTTTTGCAGTATTTTCAAGAAGAATGGAAGCGTTTTTAACGGATTCTTCCACTGAAACTGTTTCATTCGTCATGCTAAAAACTTTTGTTATGCCAGAATTTTTTAAATTAATATCATTTTCAACTGAACCTGCGATTATAATCGTCGGAACGTTATATTTTTTAGCCAGTTGAGCAACTTGAAAAGGGGCTTTTCCTTCCAAAGTCTGTGAATCAAGCCGTCCTTCGGTTGTTATTACAAAATCGCTGTTTTTTATTTTGTCTTCCAGCTTAGAAATATCTGCTATAAAGCTGAATCCGTCTATCAATTCCGCGTTTAAAAAAGATTTCAGCGCGAAACTTATGCCGCCCGCCGCGCCTGTTCCTTGTATATTTCTGTAGTCATTTCCTGTTGTTTTTGTTGTTAAATCTGCGAATTCTGATAAATTTTTGTCTAAAAATTCTACCTGCTCGGGATTTGCTCCTTTTTGCGGAGCATAAACATAGCTTGCTCCGTTTTTTCCACAGAGAGGGTTTTTTACATCACAGGCAACCAAAATTTTTACATCTTTTAATTTTGGATTTAAGCCTGATATGTCTATTGATACAAGATTTTTTAACCCTTCTCCTCCTTTAGGTATAGAATTATTGTCTTTATCAAGAAGTTTTATCCCGAGTGCCTGAAGAATTCCCGATCCGTCATCGTTGGTGGAGCTTCCGCCGACTGTGATTATGATTTTTTTGCAGTTGTTTTCAACGGCCTGATTTATAAGTTCTCCAACACCGAAAGTTGTTGTTTTAAGTGGGTTATATTCTTCGGGTTTTAACAAGCTTAATCCGCAGGCTTGGGCGGCTTCTATTATGGCTGTTTTTTCTCCGTTATCTTTAATTATAAGCCACTTAGCCTGAATTCTTCTGCCTAAAGGGTCACTGACTTGCGAAGTTCTTTCTTCATAGTCTGTATAAAGTTTTATAGCATCAAGTGTGCCATCCCCACCGTCTGCAATGGGTATTTTTTCGATTTGTATTTCTTTATCTACTGTTAAAGCAGCTTTTTTGATAATATTTGTAGCATCTACGGCAGATAAAGAGCCTTTCATGTAGTTTGTGGCAAGAAGGATTTTCATTAGAATTTAATAATTCCAAATTTAAATAAAAAAATCAAAGCAAATATTCCACAAACAGCCATTAAGCAATTTGTGATTACTGAAAAATAAAAGAACGGTTTGTCTTTTTTTCTATAAAGACAAGGGAGGTAATATTTTCCTTCAATAAATTTACCCGTATAAATTAATATAATTAGACCTGTTAAAAA
>DNRP01000026.1 GCA_003499955.1 Cyanobacteria bacterium UBA9971 | reverse complement strand
GTAGGAGCCATTTGTCCGCCTGTCATTCCGTAGTTTGTGTTATTTACAAGGATAGCAAGCATTTTTTCGTTTCTTACGGCAGCATTTACTAAATGCTGTGCGCCAATTGCAAGTCCGCCGCCGTCGCCCATATATGCAATTCCGACTGTTCCCGGTAAAGCTCTAACTACACCGTAAATTACAGGAGTTGTACGTCCGTGGTGTGTTTGTACTGTATCAAGATCCATGAAATCCCATGCTAACAGACTGCATCCGATATCACAGCCGAAAACTGTATTGTCTTTTAAGTTCAGCTCATCTATAGCAGCGGCTAAAGTTTTTAATATCATACCGTGACCACATCCGGGGCAAAATTTACTTGCGCCAACATCAGGATTTAGTGCCTTCGATAGTTTTGGAGGTAATGTTAATAATTCTGTCATTTTTTTATATATTCTCCTAATTAAGTGTGTTCATTTATTTTTTTCGTCATTGCGAGCGACCAACGGGAGCGTGGCAATCCATTTCTTTTACAATGTAGTGGATTGCTTCGTCACTGCGTTCCTCGCAATGACGCTTGCAAAAATAACCTATTAACAAACAAGTGTTTCAGACATTGATTCAACTTTGTTTACAAGATCATCACCTGTTACNNACAAGCATTTCTTAATGCAGGTACAGCTAAAGGTCTAACTGTTACAGGTCTGAATAATCCTGCTTTAATTCCTCTTGCTCTTAAAATATCAATAGCAGTCATAGCACTTCTTGCCACAATACCGTGAGCCACGATAAGAATATCGCAATCATCAGCTTTGTATTCTTTATATTCTGCAATATCAGGAGCTATTCTCATATATTCTTCTTCATAAGAATCAAGAACTTCCATAAGCTCTTCTTCAAGATTGAAAGTATTTCTGATATGAACAGATTTTCTGTCAACACCGATTTTTCCTGGCGCTCTTAAGGTAGGCACTGCCGGAAGCATTTCAATGCCTCTGGAAGCAGGATCATAAGCCATTACAGGTTCTCTCATTTTACCTTGATAGCCGTCAGCTAAAATAAAGGTAGGGAATCTATATTTCCAGGCTGTATTAAATGCTTTAATTGTATAATCGTATAAATCCTGGTGTCCTGCTGTTGAATAAACAATTCTGTATCCTTCACCGTTGCCGCCGAAGCATGTTAAAGTTGTTTCCTGTTGTGCATAAATAACTGTAGCTGTACTAGGTCCGCCTCTTTGCATAACAGCGCATACAAAAGGAATCCTCATCATTTCAGCCATTGACATAGCGTCCTGCATAATTACGTTTCCGGGACCTGCTGTAGCGGTAAATGCTTTTTTACCTACTAAAATACCGCCTAACGTAGAAAAACCGGCTGAGATCTCATCTTCTGTCTGCAAAAAGCCGGCTTCTGTTTTGGGGAGTAATTTACACCAAGTATGCATAATTTCGTTTTGAGGTGTAATCGGATAACCGTACATAAACTCTGCACCGGCTGCCACTGCTGCATAAGCAATGACTTCATTGCCTGTCATAAATAGTTTTGTGTCTTCTGTAATAAGTTTTTTTACCATACTTATGTACCTTTCTTATATGCTAAGTACAAAGAATGAGTTTATTCTGCAATATCTTGTCAGACAAGCCATTTTGGCATTCACTCTTACTTCGCAATCAATAACTTCATTAATAAAATACTACTAACATAAATTTCAGTCCATAAAATTTGTAAAAATTTTATAAAGATTTAAAAAAATAAATTAGCAATTCGGGCTATGTATATAAATATATAGATGCGTTTCTTCATAGATAGTTTCTTCTGTTTTATAAAAAAATTAACCTCAGGGTTAATATTTATTGACACAAAGATCAATGAGAAGAATCTTTATAAATGGCATACTTGTATTATAAATATAAAAACAAATCGGGTGGTTACTAGACGGGAAAAGGTGGGCATCAAGGGGTAGGGTAAACCAAAACAATTCAAAGCACAGGGGGGAGAATAAAAACTGGTTATACCGGCTACAAAATATGGGGAGGCAGGTATAGTTTTATTCTTCTTGAAATTCTCGATCTAAAAGGTCGGGAGTTTTTTTATGCAAATCAAATACCATAATGTATCTTTATAAAAAGTTTTTATTTATAATTATTTTAATTAAATTACAATCAATATAAAAGGAAATTGACACATGACGGCAGGATTAAAAAAGACTCTCGGATTATTTGACGCAATTGCAATTGTAAGCGGCACAATGATCGGCTCAGGGATTTTTATAGTATCTACTGATATCGCACAGCAAGTAAATTCTACATTATTATTACTTCTGGTATGGTTAATTGCAGGGGTTATGACAATATTTGCCGTGCTTAGTTATAGTGAATTAGCGGTTTCAATACCGGAAACAGGCGGACAATACGTTTACTTAAAGAAAATATACGGAAAACTTGTCGGATTTTTATACGGGTGGACTTTTTTCCTTGTAATTCAAACAGGCATTATTGCAGCTGTTTCAGTTGCTTTTGCAAAGTTTTTAGCAATTATAGTTCCTTTTTTTGATTCTACTAACTATATTATCAATTCAGGATTTCTAAAATTCAGTACACAGCAGTGTCTGGCTATTTTTATAATCGCATTTATCACAATGATAAATACAAAAGGCACAAAATTTGGTGTAATGATCCAAAATACATTTACTGTAGCTAAAATTATTGCACTTTTAGGTATAATTGTTTGCGGATTAACAATCGGGCTAAAGCCGGAAATACTTCATTTTAATTTCTCCAATTTCTGGAGTTTGCCTCATTTAGACACAAATATTTTTTCGATTATTGCAGTTGCTCTTGTCGGGGCGTTATTTTCTGCGGATTCCTGGAATAACCTTACTTTTATAGCCTCTGAAATCAAAAAACCCGAAAAAAATCTTCCTTTAGCGTTTATATTCGGAACAGGAACAGTTATTTTACTTTATATTTTAACTAATCTCGCATATTTATCAGTTTTATACTTTAATCAGATCAAAACCCCCGGTGAAGATATAGTTGCAGCAGCAATGATGGCAACAATCTTCGGAAGTGCGGGAAAAGTAATAATTTCGTTAATAATTTTAGTGTCTGCTTTTGGCTGTTTAAACGGAAATATTCTTGCAGGAGCGAGGGTTTTATATGCGATGGCAAAAGACGGGCTTTTCTTTAAAAAACTTTCTATTATTGACGAAAAAACCGATGTGCCTTTAAATGCGCTTATTGTTCAGGGAACTTGGGCATCTTTGCTGGTTCTTAGCGGTTCTTATTCTCAACTTCTTGATTATATAATATTTGCAGCACTTCTTTTTTATGTAATTACAGTTGCAGGAATTTTTATATTCAGAAGGAAATATCCTGAAGTTATAACAGCTTACAGAGTGCCGTTTTATCCGTATTTACCGATAGCATACTGTTTAATGGGATCTTTTGTTCTATTTAATCTTTTAATATTTAAACCTGCATATACATGGCCGGGGTTAATAATAGTTTTGAGCGGAATTCCTGTTTACTATATCTGGGGATATTTCTCAAAAAAATCCAGTGCAGCTTCTTTAGAAGAAGTTCCCGAAACAACTTAATTTTCCAAATTTAATTTATTACAAACCATATCTGTATTTACAATATACCATTAGGTATAATATACTATTGTTATATTGCATACAATTGATAAAAAGATTAAACAGAGGAACATATATGAAAAGTTTAATTGTAGACGATGATTTTACATGTAGCTATATATTTCAGACACAGTTATCCAGATACGGACAATGTGATACTGTATCTAATGGACTGGATGCGATAGAAGCCTATCAAACATCTTTAAACAAGGGAAATCCGTATGATCTTATGATAATTGATATTATGATGCCTAATATGAACGGATATGAAGTTCTGAAAAATATACGCGCAATAGAAGTGGAAAGACAAATAAGTTTTCCTTTTAATGCAAAAATAATTCTAGCAACAGGACTCGATGATATCGAAAACAGGCAATTAGAACAAAAACTGGATGAATTTTCAGAAGCCTATCTTGTTAAATCAAATGACAGCAATGCATTATTAGATAAATTAACTTTGCTCGGTTTTGATGTGAGCGAATTTGCTTAATTAAGCATCTATAATCAGTTTTTTTGTTGTATCATTGAAAAGTCATATGAGATTGCCACGGGCTAAAGCCCTCGCAATGACAACAGAGGAGATGTTGCTATGAAGAAAAAAGTTGTTCTCGCATATTCAGGTGGACTTGATACAACAGTAATAATTCCCTGGCTCAAAGAAAACTATGATTACGACGTAATCGCGGTTTGTGTTGATGTAGGACAGGGAAAAGAAACCGAAGGGCTTGAAGCAAGAGCGTTAAATACAGGCGCGTCAAAGTTTTATCTTGAAGATGTCGCCGAAGAGTTTATAAGAGATTATGCTTTCCCTACAATGAAAGCAGGTGCGGTTTATGAAGGCAAATATTTGCTCGGAACTTCTATTGCAAGACCATTAATTGCCAAAAAACTTGTTGAAGTCGCGCTTAAAGAAGGCGCGTCCGCGATTTGTCATGGAGCTACAGGAAAAGGCAACGANNGAAGCTCGAAATATTCCCGCTCCGATGAAAAAAACCGATATTTACTCACGTGACAGAAACTTATGGCATTTGAGCCATGAAGGAATGGAACTTGAACATCCTGATCAAGAACCTGTATATGACCGACTTTTACAGATGTCAGTTACTCCCGAAAAAGCTCCTGATGAGCCGACTTATGTGGAACTTGAGTTCGTAAAAGGACTTCCTGTTAAATTAAACGGTGAAGCTTTAAGTCCTGCGACTTTAGTGGCAAAACTCAACGAAATTGGCGGTAAAAATGGTGTTGGAATCATAGATATCCTAGAAAACAGGGTTGTTGGGATGAAATCAAGAGGAGTTTACGAAACTCCGGGTGGAACAATACTTTATGCGGCTATAGGCGAACTTGAAAGAATGGTTTTTGACAAGCAGACTCTTGCTTTTAAAAACATGTCCTCCGTTAAATTCGCTGAACTGGCTTACAGCGGAGAATGGGAAACTCCTTTAAGAGAATCTATCTCTGCTATGCTCGATAAAATGCACGAAGTTACCACCGGAACAGTTAAATTAAAGCTTTACAAAGGCAATATTATTCCTGCGGGAACGACTTCGCCATATTCTTTATACAACGAAAGTCTTGCCAGTTTCACTACAGGCGAATTATACAGTCATCATGACGCTGAGGGCTTCATAAATCTTTTCGGACTTCCTCTAAAAGTCCGCGCTTTGATGAAAATGGCAAATAAGTCATGAACGAAAAATATTTAACTGAATTAATTAAATTCTAGACAGAAACCGTAAAAGTTTATTGGGGCTTGTTTGCAATCCTTACAGGCGGGCTTTCTGCCCTTTTTGTTCAACTTGACAGTTACTTTAAATTTACTCTTTTTGTGACTGGACTTTTTGCTGAATATATTGTTATAATCCTAATCAGAGACTCAAATCAAGAAATAAATAACTTGATTAAACAATTGGAGGAGAAATAATGGATACGCAAATTTTTTTTAATATTATCGCCTTTGTTGGATTTTTTATAATGTTTATAATGATAACTGAGTTTTTACTTAGTTTAAGAACTAAACCAATTGACAAAACTCACTCATAAAAATTTTAATCATTAAAGAGGCTGGCTTTTTAGTCAGCCTCTTTTGCGTGACAATGCGGTTGCTTTTCGTGTATATTAGACGATATACATAAATCGGAAATACATTATGAATTTTTTAAAAAAATTATATAAAACAAATGAATATTATTTAAAAATGATTATTATTTTAGGCTCAATTTATTTGTTATTTGTTTTAGCTGATCGCTTTTTTCATTACAAAAGTTCTTATAATATTTATAATGCATGTTTTTTAGTTTATTTACTGGCTTTTTACTGCATATACAAAGTACATACATCCATTAAAGAGGGTATAATCTCTTATGGATTAATTAAGTTTGATAGGAATAAAAGCCCTTATGGCTTTTGGTTAGTTGCTATATTTTTCGTATTCCTTGGAATATTTTTTATGTATTATGCTTCTATTCCTTTATTGTATGGAATTGGTAATCTATTAACAGGTAAATAACAAAGGAGCAAAAAATGTCAAAACTCTGGGGTGGGAGATTCCAAAAATCAACTGACAAGCTGGTAGATGACTTTAATTCTTCTATAAGATTTGACCAAAGGCTTTATAAACAGGATATTTTAGGCAGCATAGCCCACGCTAAAATGCTTGGCAAACAAGAAATAATTCCTGTTGCTGATTCACGGATTATAGAAAAGACTTTAAAAGAAATTCTTACTGATATAGAAGCTGGCAAAATTGAATTTGATATCGCCGCAGAAGATATTCATATGAATATCGAGCAGATTTTAATTTCAAAAATCGGCGATGTCGGCAAAAGACTTCACACGGGAAGAAGCAGAAACGATCAGGTTGCTCTCGATATGAGAATGTATGTAAAAGACGAAATCAAAGAAATCCAGGATATGATTTCCAATTTACAGCAAGTGCTTTTGAATATATCCAAAGAAAACCTTGAAACCATTCTTCCTGGATACACACATCTGCAAAAAGCACAGCCAATTACTGTAGCGCATCATTTTATGGCATATTTTGAGATGCTGAAAAGAGATAAGGCAAGACTTGAAGACACATATAAAAGAACAAACATACTTCCTCTTGGCTCAGGAGCTCTTGCTGCAACAACTTATCCTTTGGACAGAGAATTTGTCGCACAAGAACTGGGATTTGACACGGTTTCACTTAACAGCCTTGATGCGGTTTCTGACAGGGATTTTTGTATCGAACTCTTGAACAGTCTTTCTATCTTGATGATGCATTTAAGCAGGTTTTCAGAAGAAATTATCCTCTGGTGTTCTCATGAATTCCAGTTTATAGAACTTGATGACGCTTTTTCCACAGGAAGCTCTATAATGCCGCAGAAAAAAAATCCTGATATAGCAGAGTTAGTTAGAGGAAAAACCGGCAGAATTTACGGAAGCCTTATGGCGCTTCTTGCCACGATGAAATCTTTACCGCTTGCATACAACAAAGATATGCAGGAAGACAAAGAACCGGTTTTTGACGCTATAGACAACGTAAAAATGTGCTTACCTGTGTTTGCTGATATGATTAAAACAATGAAAATAAGAAAAGACAGGATGTATGAAGGCGCAAAAGGCGGATTTACTAACGCAACGGACTTAGCGGATTATCTTGTCAAAAAAGGCGTAGCTTTCAGAGATGCTCACGCAATCGTGGGCAAAATCGTTTTTTCCTGCATCCAAAGAGACATAGGGCTTGATGATATGACTCTTGATGAGTACAAACAAGCTTCTGCGATTATAGAAGAAGATGTTTTCAAGGCGATTTCCCTTGAGGAATGCGTAAACAAGCGAAACATCATCGGCGGACCTTCTGGAGAAATGATGGAAAAAGTTATTAGAATTAATGAAGAGTATTTAACCTGAGTAAATATTACACGAATCTAATGGCAGCTTATGACATATTTTTTACCAGTTATTGGAGTTTTTAAAAGCGATTTTAAATAATTTGTCTTCTTTTTCTTTTGAGTCCAGATCGAATTTAACATTGTAATATCTGCCATGTCCTTTTTTGTATGTCTTAATAAGCTTGAGGTCTATTTTTTCATTATTAGGTAAAATCAAACTGTTCTCATCTTCTAAAATAGCTTCAAATTCGTCAGTTCTATCCCTACGTGAGAATAATAAAGCACCTTTTTTGCTTATATTCATAACTTCGATATTCGTTTTGTTTTTCTTATAATTCTCAAGGTTTGCTTGTAATTTTATAGTAACTCTTCGGCTTTGTCTTTTTTCTTTTTTTTCTAAAGCAACATTTACAGCAAATATGAGGATAATTGTGTTATATAAATTAAAAATTAAATTCAATACGAGAGCTTCAAGACTATGTATATGCTTATATAATTGATAAACAGGTATTACAAAGCTTACTAAAGCAATAATTAACAAAATTAATTGTGGTAAAAACAGCTTATAATTTGTTTGTGCTATTCCTACGTCTTTACTTGTTATTGTAAATTTGGGAGTACGAGGATTTATTATGGTTTTAATAACAGTTATTGACAGATAAAAGGCAATAGCAGTTTCGTAGACATCCGTAAATAAAAAATTCCTGTACTTTTTAGCTAATTTTCTAAATAAATATATTTTAACTCCGTAACAAACAACAAGAAAAATAGCAACTTGAGTAAGTGGCGCAGATAAAGGCTTAATCCCGAACAATAAATAAAGCATAGGTGAAAGTAAAAAAACAATACGAGGAAAACCAAGAAAATAATATAATATTCCCGATGAATAAAAACACTTTTGAGGGAAATTAAGATTGTTAAAGATATCTTTTTTGTTGAATAAAAATGTTTGCAAAGTACCGGCACACCAACGCAACCGCTGGTTTAAATAATCTTTAAATGTTTCGGGAGCAAGCCCTGCTGCAAGGGGCTTATTGTAATATTTAATAATTAAGCCCATACTTTCCAATCTCATTCCCAGATCCATATCCTCGGTAATAGATGATTCAGGAAATCCGCCAATATGCTCCAGAGCCTCACGTCTGATTACAAAATTTGTTCCGCTGCAAATGGCAGAATTCCATTGTGATAAACCGGGCTGTATGATTCTGAAAAAAAGATCCTGCTCGTTTGTTAGCTGCTTAGTTAAATCAAGATTTTTTTGAAACGGATCAGGGTTGAGAAAATACTGGGGTGTTTGGACTAGAGCAATTTTTTCATCTTTGAAAAAATCTATTAACTCGATTAAAAAAGTCGAAACAGGAATATGATCAGCATCAAATACAACAATAAATTCGCTGTCGGTTTTTTTTAGTGCATTATTTATATTTCCGGCTTTAAAACCTTTATTCGTAGTTCTTGCAATATAATTAATCTCAAAATCTGCGGCTAATTGCTTTATAGCGGGTCTGTTTCCGTCATCAAGCAAATAAATCTTTTTATTAGCTTTTTTATATTTTATATTTTTGCATCCGAGAATTGTATCCCGTAAGATATTTTCACTTTCATTATAGGTACAAATAAATATATCAACAGTCGGAAAATAATTTATGTCTTTTGTTTTTGTGGATAATTTATTTTTACGAACATTTATTGAGGCAAAAGAAAATGAAGAAAATACGATAAAACTATATGTTTCAGCTAATAATAACAAAAACGGCCATATTAAATAGATTGCTCCAACTGAATAATCAATAGTAAAAATTACTCTCCAGACAAGATAAGAAAAGCTTAAGATGAAAGATAAGCAAAATAAGAAAAATATTTCATTATCGTTAATATTTAAACGATTTAATGTTTTCTTCATCCAGATATAACCAATTTCCAAACCAAATAAGGTTTTGTGCATAATAATCCATAGGGTTATACCAGTATCCGGCTTTGTTATAGAATTTTTCTATTCTATCTTTGTATATTTCATGGGCAACTTCTTTGTTGTAGGATTTTATAATTGGTAAAAGCAAGGCAATTGAGCCTATTGCCTCAACTTGATCTTTGATTTCACCATTTTGCTTATAATTTGTATAAAATTTCCCGTCTTTTTTCCATCTGTTAATAAACAAGTTTGACTTTGATAAAAGCTTTTCAGCTCTTTTATCTTTACTTATGGAATAATCAATATAAAATCTGTAAAAAATTCTAATTGCATCATAAGAAAAATCACTTTTTGGGCTGTCAAAAAATATTTTGCCCGTATCTTTGTTTATATAGAACCAATCGGGAGGCAATCCCGAATCTATATTATCTATGCAATAATTAACAAGCTTATATGATGAATCAACGAGCTTTTGCCAATCATGGGATTTATCGATTTCAGCAAAAATTCTAAAAGAATTAAGCATAAAATAAGACGGATTAATTGCAATATTTTCGCCATTTTTTTGATAATCACCTGCTACAAGAATTCTTAAGCCGTTAATCTCAATAGTTTCTTTATCCCAAATACTTGAGAGAATTTTTTTGGCATCGTCCAAATAACTTTTTTGATTCCAGACTTTAGAGGCAAAAATCAAGACAGAAGCCATTTCAACACCGGCATCACTTGCGCTGCATTCATCTATAATGCCGTAATCTGTGACCCTTTTACCCCACTTCCATGCAAAAAGATTATCATCTTTGCGTTTTAAATTATATTTTGTCCAATTATAAATTTTATCAAAAGTCACTTTATCTCTCATCAATACTGCCCTTCTCATGGCATAAGCTTGTCCTTCAGATGTAGTTATAGACTCTTTTTGATGATCTATTACTCTTCCATCATCACTTATAAATGTTTTTTTGTAATAATCCCAGGAATCATTAAGTATAACTTTGCTTGATAACCGGGCAGATATGTTTATACTGTAAAATAAAATTAAAAATATCAACGTTGATGCTATATATTTATACATATCAAAATTTAAAGCCCCATATCTATTTTTCTTCTTTAATATAAATATATTTGGCGAGTGTGTCATCCTCGCATTTGGACTAGTCAGTTAGGCAGGTAAAGCTAGAAATCTATGTAATATCATTTTCCTGTCGGTTTAATTATGTTCATTCATGATATTGCTTGGATTTTGATTGAATGAATAAAAAGCTCACACAATTTTTAATAATAGTTACTTTGTATTTTTCCTGTTTTCTTATTACAAATGCTCAAAATTTAGAACAAAATAAGACCTATTTGAATTATATAAAACAGGCTCAAAGATATGAAAGTCAAAATAAAATACTCAAAGCAAATGAGTATTATCTTAAAGCGGAAAAAATCTATCCTGAAAAGTTTGAAGCCCGATTCGGGCTGGCTAAGACTTACGGTTGGCTACATAAAGATAAACTCGCGCTTAAGTACTATCAGGAACTTTTAAAAGAATTTCCCAATAATATTGCCTTGCTTGAAGAATACGCCAAATATTTAAAAGATAACAAAAATTATGAGCAGTCGCTGAAAATCTATGAAAAACTTTATGAACTGACAAAAAACAAAAAATATAAAATCAATATAGCCGAAATAAATTTGCTGCAAAAAAATCAAATATATTTAAATTACATAAAGCAGGCTAAAAAATATGAAAGTCAAAATAAAACACGCGAGGCGCATCAGTATTATCTTAAAGCCCAAAAAATATTTCCCACAAGATATGAAGCTTTATTTGGATTGGCGCGGACATACGGCTCGTTGTACAAAAATAAACTCGAATTTAAATATTATCGGGAAAAATTTAAAGAAACACCGAATGATGTTCCATTTCTTGAAGAATACGCCAAATATTTAAAAGATAATCAGGATTATGATCAAGCCCTGAAAATATATAACAGGCTTTTTGAACTCACAAAAAATAACAAGTATAAGACGAATATAGCTGAAATAATTTCTTTAAAAAATTATCGGGAGCAAAATAAGAAATTTTTGAGTTATATAAAACAAGCTCAAGAATATGAAAGTCAGGGGAAAATACCCGAGGCAAATCAATATTATCTTAAAGCTCATGAGCTATTCCCTGACCGATTTGAGGCTCAATTTGGACTTGCTAAAACCTATGGATGGCTTAACAAAGATAAACCCGCGCTTAAATATTATCAAGAACTCTTCAAGCAAGCTCCAAGTAATGTTGCCTTGCTTGAAGCTTATGCCGTTTATTTGAAAGATAATAAAGACTATGATCAAACTCTGAAAATTTATAATAAGCTTCTTGAATTGACAAAAAATGATAAGTATAAGACGAATATAGCTGAAATAATTTCTCTAAAAAAAGGGCAGAAACCTAAACAAAATTATCAGCAACAAAATAAGAAATTTTCAGATTATGTAAAAGCTGATAAAAAAGATATTATTAAATTTAAAAAAAGTTATGCAATACAAAATAAAAATTTAGTACAAAACAAGAATTTTTTTAATTATATAAAACAAGCTCAAGAATATGAAAGTCAGGGGAAAATACTTGAGTCAAATCAATATTATCTTAAAGCTCATGAAATATTTCCTGAAAGATATGAAGCCAAATTCGGATTGGCAAAAACCTATGGCTGGCTGCATAAAGATGAACTTGCACTTGAATATTATCGGAATCTTTTAAAAGAAACGCCGGATAGTATTGATTTGCTTGAAGTTTACGCCAATTATTTAAGGGATACAAAAAATTATGGACAAACTTTGGAAATTTATAACAAGCTTATTTCTCTGACAAAAAATGAAAAATATAAAGTTAATATAGCTGAAATCTTTTTGCTGCAAAAAAAATATGATACTGCTTTAAATTTATATTTTGAAATTTACAATAAAAATCCTGATAATATACAAGCTCAAAAAGGTATTGCACTATCTTATTTCATATCGGGAGATTTTAAAAAAGCCGGTGAGTTTTATCAAAATTATTTAAATAAAACACAAGACCCTGAATCCGAACTTAACTACGCTAAAAGTCTTTTTTATACAGGGAATATCCCGTTATCACTGCAAATTCTGGAAAATTTTATTAAATTATATCCAAATAATGTTGATGCTCTTAGCACAATCGCAGATATCTATCTGGCTCAAAACGAACCCCAAAAAGCAAGGGATATCCTTTGCAAAGCTGTTTTGCTTGATTCTGAAAATATAAAATTAAAAATTCAAATTGCTAAAGTTTATATTGCTGTTAAAAATTATGATCAGGCAAAAAATCTTTTATGCGAACTTGCAAAAATTAAGCCTGACAATTTTGAAATATGGGAATCACTGGGAGAGATATATATGGCTCAAAACGACTCACCTAAGGCTATAGAAATGTTTTGCCGGGCTGTTTCGATTGACACTGAGAATATAAAATTAAAAATTAAAGTTGCTAAAGCTTATATTGCTGTTAAAAATTATATTCAGGCAAAAAATCTTTTACTCGAACTTGCAAAAGTTGAGCCCTGTAATTCTGAGATACTGGAATCGCTGGGAGATATAAGCTTTTTTGAGTCAAATTTTAATCAGGCTTTAAAATATTATCAAAATATAGCTGATTTTAATAATAACAACAGAATAATCTATAAAATAGCCCAGTCTGAACATTATAATAAAAACCTTGATACCGGTGAGAATTTGTATAAATATCTCCTTAACGAGCCCGAATTTACCGACAGAGCGCAAATAGGACTTGCTGAAATTCAAATTACTCGAGGCGAACCGTTAATAGCCAGAAAAATATTAAATAATGTTCTGGCAAAAGACCCCCAAAATATTCAGGCAAACAAAAATCTTGCCGTATCATTTAATTCAACAGGAGATAATTTTCAATCCATAGAAATTCTGGAAAAACTTCCAAAAGATGAGGATATAAATTTTAATCTGGCAAAAGCCTATAACGAACTTGGGAAAAGAGATGTATCATTAGAAACAGGAATACCTTATTATATATTCAACTTTTCTTACGGCGCTCTTGGAAGAAATGATAAAGCCCTTGAACTGTTGAAAAATAACAATCTGGACAGAGCAAAAGAACTTGAAGCAGATATTCAAATGCGGTTAAGACCGGATCTCGAGCCTTTATTTAATTATTATGAGCTTTCAGGGAATGCAAATGCGGTTAGATGGAATAAACTTGGAGGAAACGCATATTTTTATCCAAAACCTAATATAAAATCAATCGGTTCAATAACTACAACAAAATATATTTCCGATGTTGTTTCTGCAAGAGGAACTCTTTATTCTATAGGCTCAGAAGGAAGACCTAATGACCACTTTGGCTATACAAGTGCTGTCGGAATAGAGGATTTTTCATATAAAGGCAGTATTATACTCGGCAATATGACTTTTAAAGCTTTTCTGAATGATTGCGTAACCTTAAATTCAGGATATATAAGATATCTTGATGAAATAGATTCTTATATGTCCGCAGCCGGTGTAGTTCCAGAAGTCGGACCTTTTGCAAACCAACTTGTAGGAAGAATTATTGACAATAAATTCATGATTTTGAATGCGGCTTTCAAATTGCCGCATAAGACTTATGCTTATGCGGGTTATAATATCGGAAACAGGTATGGCAGTAATTCTCCGGCGAATTTATATCAAGAAGCTCCTGTAGGAGCCGGTATAATGTTATTTTCAGCACCCGAAGAATTTTTTATAAATCAAATCATGGCAGGCTATGATTTTTACTATTTAGACTTTCGGAGAGATATGTCAGGTTTTGGCGGAGCTAATTTAAATAACAGTCCTATTGGAAGCGACGGAACTTCTCCTTATCCTACTCCAAGCAACTCTGGCGTAGGCGGTTATTTTAGCCCTACGTTTTTCTTGGCAAACAAATTCCCGATAACCATAAAAGGCGGTTTTAAGAAAACCGGCATCAGATATTTATTAGCGGGTTTTCTGGGTTCGCAGTCAATGAGAGGTCCCTTTGAGCTTGTAAATAACGCACCTGGAATCCATTCTACTCTGTATTATGGTTACAATATCGGTTTAACTTATAATGAAACCGGCAGAATCGGAGCCAGGGCATATTATGATTTTAACAACTATCGAACAGTCAGACAGCATCTTTTTAGGGTAAATTTAATTATAAGATTTTAATTACAAACTTCCGCCAACAGCTTTGTATAAACTTAAAGAATCTATAAAACAATCTATTTTGCTTTGAGTTTGTTCTTTTTCAAGTGTTAAAACTCTTTCTTTATATTGAAGCGTATCAAGATATGAAATTGCGCCATGTTCATATTTAATATTTATACTTTCTAAATTATCTTTTTCGTGGTCAATTCTGTTTAAATTATTGATATCTTTTTGTGTGTCAAACTTTAACATCGCTAAGCTGTCATTAACTTCCTGAAATGAAGTAAGAATTGTCTTTTGATACCGTTGAAGCATTTGTTCATATTGATATTTTTTAACTTTTAACCTTGCTTTTCTTTGCCCGCCCGAAAAAACTGTCTCTAAAATACCTACACCGCCGGAAAGAATGTAACTATCCCAGTTAAAAGATTTTGAAAAAGTATTTGAATTAAACCCGAACTGCCCTGAAAGTGTTATGTCGGGTAAAAAATCTTTTTTGGCAAGGCTGACATCAATTCCTGATTTTTGTAATTCAGCTTCCGCCTTTAGTATATCCGGTCTTTTTTGTATAACTTCATTTTTGAAATTTTCCGGCAAATGCCCGGTAAGTTCAATATTATCAACAGATGTTCGTTCCAGCGATAATGAATTATCAACGCTGTCACTTGTAAGCGCCGCTAATTGATTTAAAAAGATAACCTGATATTTTCCGATATCACTTAAAGCAGATTCCGCCTCCGTTAAAGATTTTTCTGCTAATGTAACTTCTGTTGCCGTTGATAATCCGTATTTATAATTCTCTTTGGTTAAATCCAGTATCTCTTTTCTGATATTCACGATTTTTTTCTGTAATTCAAGCTGTTTATCCATATTAACAGCGTTAAAATAAGCTGAAGCAATTGATGAATTTAAAGAAATAAACAAAGCTTTTTCGTCAAAATTGGCTATTTCTAAATCTTTACCTTTTTGGATTGTTTTATCCCTGTTTTTTCTCCATAAATCAAGTTCGTAGTTTACATTTAACGGAAACATATATGAACTTTGAGTAGAAGATGCGACCTGAACATTATCTGATGTTTTTTTTCTTGAAAAATCAGAACCCAGATTTAATAAAGGAAATTCTTTTCCTAACGACTCTCTCACAAGGGCTTGGGTCTCTAACACTTTTAATGAAGCTATTTTAAGATCATAATTTGAGTTTGCCGATTTATTAATATAGCCGGTTAAAATAGGGTCATTAAATCTGCTCCACCAATCCTGATTGATATATTCATTTTTATCAATAATCCTGGCGTTTAATTTTTTATTTTGAGTTTGTTTCTGTTCCGGCTTGATTTTAACGTTATCTGCACTAAAGGCGCTATTGCCGGTGATTAAAAATATTGCCGACAAAATTGCCGCTAATAAATTATATTTTTTCATTTTTTATTTCCTTATCGTCTGACAATTCAAGCTTTTGGTTGCGCTGAACAACAGTTTTGGCTTTGCGGTGTTTAAATTTTTCTCTTATGGACATTATCAAAATGTAAAAAACAGGAACAAATAAGAGATTTAAAATTGTTGAAACTATCATCCCGCCAAATATAGTTGTTCCCATGGATTGACGGCTTGCAGAACCTGCTCCTGTAGAGATAACAAGCGGTAAAATACCGAGGATAAATGCAAGCGAAGTCATTATGATAGGACGAAAACGAATAGCCGATGCCTGCATTACAGCATCTTTTATTGACAACCCTTTTTCGCGGAGCTGGTTAGCAAATTCAACTATCAGGATGGCGTTTTTACTTGCAAGTCCTATGAGCATAACCATACCAATCTGGCAAAAGACATCGTTTGAGAAACCTCTTGCAAATTGCGCCGATAATGCCCCAAAAATAGCAACAGGTACAGCCATTAATATGATAACAGGATTCATAAAGCTTTCGTATTGTGCTACGAGTATTAAAAAGATGAAGACAAAGCTTAACATGAAAATAAATGAGGCTTTTGAACCTGATTCGAGTTCTTCTAGAGCTGTTCCTGCCCATTCAAAAGACATTCCCTCCGGCAATACTTTCTTTGCGATAGATTCCATTTCTTTAATAGCTTCGCCACTACTGTGTCCGAAGAATGGCGAGCCGTTTATTTCAGCCGATCTAAACAAATTATAATGATTTATTGTTTGAGCGGTATAAATTTGCGAGGTTGATACAAGGTTTGAAAGCTGAACCATTGAGCCGTTCTGCGAACGCGCATAGAATTGCCCGATGCTGTCAGGGCTGTTTCTGAATTGTTGGTCAGCCTGAACATAGACCCTGTATACCTTGTTTAAATAGTCAAAATCATTGACATACATTGAACCCATAAATATTTGCATAGTCGTATATATGTCCTGCAAAGAAATATTTAATTGTTTCGCTTTAAACTTATCTACATTAACCATTATTTGAGGATTATTTGCGCTGTAACTCGAGAATAGTCCTAAAAGTACAGGGGATTTGCTTCCTGTTCCAATAACAGCTTGAGTTGCCGCACTTAATTCATCGAGAGTATGTCCGCCTTCATCTTTAATTTGAAACTGAAATCCGCCGATACTTCCCACACCTCTAATTGCAGGAGGTTCAAACGGCATAATAACAGCGTCGGGTATTCCCATTAACTGCCCTCTGAGTTTATTTACAACGGCATTTACGGAATGTTCTTTGCCTTTTCTTTCTTTATAAGGTTTCAAAGAAAGAATTTGCATCCCTTTATTAGGTCCGCTTCCCGCAAAGCTAAATCCTGCTATAGATACTGCATAATTGATTTCAGGATTGCTGTAATAAACATATTCAGCTTTTTCAAGAATTTTTTTGGTTTGAGAAAGCGAAGTTCCTTCAGGAGCTTGAACAATTGAAATGATAAATCCCTGATCTTCGTTTGGAACAAAGGCGGAAGGCACCATTTTAAATAATAAATAAGTTAAACCTATCAGCACGCAAAATATTGCCATTGTTGGTTTTATATGCTGAATAACAAAGTTGAGAGTTTTATTATAAAAATTTCTCATGTTTTGAATAAAAATATTTATTTTATCAAATATAAAAGACTCTTTTTGTTGATGAGTAATCAAAATAGCCGCTAATGCGGGAGTTAAAGTCAACGCGTTAAAGGCTGATATCGCTATAGAAAAAGCGATTGTCAGCGCAAATTGTTTATAAAGCTGACCGGTTACTCCGG
>DNRP01000042.1:15758-24069 GCA_003499955.1 Cyanobacteria bacterium UBA9971 | reverse complement strand
TTGTACTTGTTTTCTGCTTTTTCAACTGTATCAAGCGAAACGCGAATCATTGCATCCATTATTTTTTCTCCGGAAATTAAATCTTTTATTTTTGCTAGCTAATTAACTATACTACGCTAAAAATGGTTTATCAATAAGCAGGTGTTTTTTGTTATAAACTATAATTATAATTTATACTTTAATTTGAATTTGAGGAATAAAAAAATGAAAATGAAAAAAAATTTAGTATTAATCTTGGTAATTTGTTTAGTAATCTCTGGAATATTTTTATGTTATCAGGCAAAAGCCTTTAAAAAAAGCGATGTAGAAATACTTGTAAAAACAAGAGCTTGCCCAAATTGTGATTTATCAGGACTTGATTTATCAAATTATGACTTTTCTGGTGTTGATTTTTCAGGGGCTAACTTATCAAAGACTAGCTGCGAACTTACTAACTTTAAAGGTGCCAATTTTAAAGGTGCTAATTTAAGCGGTGCTATTTTATCCAATGCTAATTTAAGCAATGCTATTTTATCCAATGCTAATATGCAAGGTGCTTGTGGTGGGCGTGTTAATTTCTTGGGGGCTGATTTATCAAATACTAATTTGTCTGGGTCTAGTTTTGAAAATGCTAATTTAACAAATGTTGATTTTGGTAACGCTAATTTAACAGGAGCTAATTTACGAGGTGTTAATTTATCAGGTATTTGTTTTTCAAATACTAATATGCAAGGGGCAAATTTACAAGGAGCAAATTTAACTAATGCCAAATTTCCACACACTGATTTACAAGGAGCTAATCTACGAGAAGTTAATTTATCTGGCGGTATATTTGCAAATGCCAATTTGACCGGGGCTGATTTAACAGGGGCAAAATTAAGGGGAACAAAGTTTGTAAATACTAAACGGTAAGTACAGAAGTCAACTTGAGTTGCTTATATTTTAGTTTCACTGTCTGAAGCCAGCGCCTTACTTTTATTTTTTTAGAAGGGGGGATTTTGTTTATAAAAGGGACTTACTGTCCCTTAAACCCTGTGTTCATTTNNAGAAAGAAAAACTATATCCCAAAGGGTCGACACAGTCAAGGGGGACACCCCCTCGAACTCCCCCGTTCGTCCTTTGCCTTTTGCGAAGGTTTCGTAATATTTCACCCTGCGTATAAATGAATGCGAGCACTTGTTTGAGCCTGCCACAGCAGGCGAGTTTGCGAGCTTAGACATCTGTAAGCTTTAATCGTGAGCAGGGTAGAAATATAGAAACCGTAGTTTATGGGCGAGCTTTCTTTTGCTTCGTTTTCTTTACGACTAAAGAAAATGAAGGCGGTTAAAAGGGTGCAGCCCTTTTTATAAACTTAAAAAATAAAAGTCACTNNATAAAACTTTCTTCCCAAGAATTTTAGCCAAATACTTCCCTGTATAAGAATTCTCAACCTGAACAATTTGCTCTGGAGTTCCCTGTGTAATGATTTCCCCTCCTGCATTCCCACCTTCAGGTCCCATATCAATAATATGGTCAGAAATCTTTATAATATCGAGATTATGCTCGATTACAAGAATAGTATTGCCGGAATCCGCAAGAGTATTCATAATATCAATCAATTTTGACAGATCATGCCAGTGTAGCCCGACAGAAGGCTCATCCATAAGATAAAGAGTCTTGCCTGTACTGCGTCTGTTTAATTCAGAAGCCAGTTTTACCCGCTGCGCCTCGCCACCGGAAAGAGTAGTCGCGCTCTGACCAAGTTTTATATAATCAAGCCCTACTTCATGAAGCGTCTTAAGCTTGTTGGCTATTTTGGGGATGTTTTTGAAAAACTCATAAGCTTCCTCGACAGTCATTTCAAGCACATCAGAAATTGATTTTCCTTTGTACTTAACTTCAAGGGTTTCCCTGTTATATCTATCGCCTTTGCAGACTTCGCATGGGACATATACATCAGGCAAAAAGTTCATTTCTATCTTGATTATACCGTCGCCTGAACAGGCTTCGCAGCGTCCGCCCTTGACGTTAAAACTAAATCTTCCCTGTTGGTAGCCTCTGGTTTTGGCTTCGTTGGTAAGCGCAAATAATGCCCTGATATGGTCAAAAGTTCCTGTATAAGTAGCAGGATTACTGCGAGGAGTTCGCCCTATCGGACTCTGGTCAATGTCAATGATTTTATCGATGTTTTCAAGTCCGATAATTTCTCTCACACCTTGAGGTTTGGGAGCATTTCTTCCGAGCTTATGCTTCACATAAGGCTGTAAAATATCAAAAATCAAAGAAGACTTCCCTGAGCCGCTTACTCCGGTTATGGAAACAATTTTTCCAAGCGGAATCTCGACATCAATGTTTTTAAGATTGTTTTTATGTGCATTGATTATTTTTATAGACTGTCCATTTCCTTCACGTCTTTTTTTAGAGAATTTAATGGATTTTGAGCCACGTAAATACTGCCCTGTTAACGATTCTCTGACTTCTTCGATGTCGGCGGGAATTCCTTCCGCAACGATTTCTCCGCCGTGAGTTCCTGCTTTTGGACCTATATCGACTATCCAGTCAGCACTTCTAATTATTTCCTCATCATGTTCCACGACTATAAGAGTATTTCCGAGGTTTCTAAGCCTGAAAAGAGTGCTTAACAACTGCTGATTATTCAGCTGATGAAGCCCTATGCTCGGCTCATCAAGCACATAAAGCACACCTGAAAGCCCAGAACCGATTTGAGTAGCCAGTCTTATTCTCTGTGCTTCCCCTCCTGATAATGTTCCCGCCATTCGTGAGAGAGTGAGATAATTCAGACCAACATCCAGCAAGAATTTCAACCGTTCCCTGATTTCCGATAAAAGCTGTTTGACTATTGCAATATGGTATTCGGAAAGTGTCAAAAACAGCCCTGAGATAAAATCATGGCATTCATTAACAGGCATTGAGCAAACATCAGCAATTGATTTGCTGTTAATTTTTACCGCAAGAGCTAGCGGCTTTAATCTTGAGCCTTTGCAATCAGAGCAAGGTTTGGAATCCATATATTTTTCAACTTCACCCCTGACTAAATCAGAAGATGACGCTTCATAACGTTTTTTTAGATACGGAATAACCCCTTCATATCTGGCATAGTAGGATTTTCTGTGTCTTCTTTTGAAATCATCATGGGACAAAAGCACTTTTTCCGGGCCGCTTCCATAAAGAATAATTTTTTGATGTTCCTCGCAAAGGCTTTCCCATGGTGCATCTATGTCGATTTCATACTGCCGGCAAACAGAAGTCAAAATATCAACATAATACTGATTGCCTGTTTTTGCCCATGGATAAATGGCGCCCTGCTTTAATGACTTTCTTTCGTCAGGAACTATAAGATTCGGACTGACCTCAAGATGCGCTCCAAGTCCGCTGCAAGTAAGACACGCTCCAAAAGGACTATTAAAACTGAATAATCTTGGCGAAAGTTCATCAAAACTTAACTCACATTCAGAGCAGGCAAGTTTTTCGGAATAAATTATTTGCTTCTCACCCATTAAATCAACAAGAACAAGCCCGTCTGATTTTTTAAGGGCTATCTGCACGCTCTCTGAAATTCTCGAACGCGCGGATTCCTTGACTATTATTCTGTCTACGACTACTTCTATATCGTGTTTTTTTGTTTTCGCAAGTTTTATTTCGTCTTCGTCAAGGTTGTAAGTTTTGTCGTCAACTCTTACTCTGATAAACCCTTCCTGTCTTAACTCATTAAAAAGACCGGTATATTCGCCTTTTCTCCCTCTTATGAGAGGGGATAAAATCTGTATTTTTGTTCCTTCGTCGAGTCGGAGTATGTTATTTACAATCTGGTCAAGGGTTTGAGGTTTGATTTCTTTGCCACATTCAGGGCAATGAGGTGTCCCAATCCTTGCAAACAAAAGCCTTAGGTGGTCATAAATCTCTGTAACGGTTCCCACAGTTGAGCGGGGATTGTTATTGGCGGATTTCTGGTCTATGGAAATAGCGGGGCTTAAGCCTTCTATGCTTTCCACATCAGGTTTATCGAGTTGTCCCAAAAACTGTCTTGCATACGCGCTAAGGCTTTCTATATAGCGTCTTTGACCTTCCGCAAAAATAGTATCAAATGCCAGACTGCTTTTTCCCGAGCCGCTCACTCCAGTGAAAACCACAAGCTGGTTTTTGGGGATTGACACGCTTACATTCTTTAAATTATGGCAGTTTGCGCCTCTTACAACAATAGATTCGTTTTTATTTATGTCCATTTCGCCATTTTACCCGAGATTCGTTTGCCCTATTAATTATTATGTCATAAATCCAATTTTTATTACCAAAAAAGAAAGAGTGCGAAAGGCGTGTCACGCCTTTCGCACTCTTTCTTTTTTGTACGTCGACGCCGGTTTTGCCCCTTCTGATTGTTTTCTATGGCATTATAACATTCGGCGTTTAAAAATCCTTTTTTTCCTGCTGCGGTTAATATTATTAGTAATTGAAAACCCAATGGTATTAAAAGCAGACAATATTTTGGCGCAAGGATAGTCCAGATTTTTGTATAGATAAGCCAGATTTTTTTTAAATTGCAGCTTTGCTACTTTCAGCATTTATCTATTTTAAAATTAACGCTTTTAATTGTTTGCCAGATAGACCCTGAATCAAGTTCAGGGTGACAGTTTGTTAATCGGGAATATGTTCCAAAAGCTCACCGACAGAAATTTCCAGAGCGTTGCATATTTTATTTATCGTAGTATAACTTATATTTTCGCCTTTATCATAGTAAACTCTTTCAACAGTACTCCTTCCAAGTCCTGTTAATTCAATGAGTTCAGACATTTTTATTCGTCTTTCGCCGAGTATTTTAGATAAATTATTCTTAATCATAGTGATTTAAATTATAAAACATTCATCTCTTGCTTGACATTATGTAATATAAGTGATACTTTAAGTTGTACTTGCATAACTATTTTTTATAATATTCTTAACAAATGATAACCAAGGGGTTCGGGGCGAAGCCCTGACAGTGTTGACCCTTTGGGATACAGTTTTTCTTTCTTTTGGTTCTGTTTTCTTTCTTTTTGCGTTCAAAAGGAAAGAAAATGAACTGGGGTTGAGGGGCAAAGCCCCCTTATAAATAAACCCTCTTTACCAAAAAGGAGTCAAAATGAGTAAAAAACAAAAACTTTTCAATTTAAGACAAAATATTTCTGTTGAAGCCGAAAGAATTGAGTATTTGTTAAAAAATCTGATTTTTAAATCAGAAAATCTTGAAACCTGTGTTTTAGCCGAAATAGCCCTTGAAAAATCCGTAAAAATTTCTAAAATGAATGAAAAAATCGGTAAAATTTTAAATCATTAAAAACTTACAAAATAATAAAAAGCTTCTATATTGTCTTCCCAGAGCTTTTCAACAGGTTCGTTTTCCGGTAATTCAAGAGTAATCGTGGGAATATTTCTCTCAATTCCGCAATAAGTCCCGAAAGAACCCGGGGTAGGGTAGCCTATACTTTCTTGTACTGGATAACCGTTAAGTTTTGAGATTTTTTCAGCGATTTCTTTTGCATGTCCGTCGTAATTTACAACTCTATAAGGGATATGCAGCGTTAAAATTCTGTCAGGTTTATATTTTTCAATTATTTCAATCAAAAACTTTGTTTCAATTTCGCTTGCAGGAGAATTACCGGAATAATAAGTATTTTTTTCTTTAGATAATTCCCAGTTTTTGGTGGGGAAATTTCTGTTTAAGTCCACTCCGTTTGCGTTTGTTCTTGTTTTTAAGTGTTTTCCGTCGGGGTTAAGGCAGGGGATAAACAAAATTTTGTTTAAGATTCTTACGTCACTTCGTTCCTCAGAATGACAGTTTTTGTCATTGCGAGGAGCATCCTGCGGATGCGACGCGGCAATCTGTTCCATTAATTTATTAATCAGAAACTCGCCTTCCGGTTCATCACCGTGAAAAACTCCAATAATCAGAACAGTTTGTCCTTTTTGTTGATTTGATTTTTCTGTAATGAAAAGCTCTATCAGGTTATTTTTTGTTGTATAGGCTTTTTTAATTAGCTCGGGCATTTTCGTCTAAGCAATCATTGAAATATTTTCTAAAGGCAGTGAATGGGTTTCAAGTTTAGACAGATTAATCTTTTTGCTTGCGTTATCTATATCAATCCCAACAATATTGCCATTTTCGTCATAATCCACTACAACACCGGCAGAAATTTCAACAGATTCGACGCTGTTTTTTTCTGTTAAATCAATATAAAGAGAATCTGTATCAATATAATAATTAAATTTCATTATTAGTTTTCTCCTTAAAATTTCTGTCAAAAAAAGCATTGTGAAGGGTTTTATCTTTAAGAGTTACGACTCGCAGGTATTTGTTTTCTTCTGAAATATATCCCCAATATCTTATTCTGCCATCTTCCTGAATTTCTTTATGTAATTCTTTATTTATTATACCAGAACACCATTCAGGTTTTAAGTAGGGTCTTTTTCTTAAAACCTGTTCTTTNNTTGTCGCCTTTTATTTTAGTATTGAATAGATTGCCACGTCAGGGTGTTACCCTTCCTCGCAATGACAGCTTATTTGGTTCTGGCGAGCATTGTGCCTTTTACGATTTGCGCAAAGCTTTCTGCTTCAAGACTTGCCCCGCCTACTAAAGCGCCGTCAATATCTGACATTCCCATTTGCTCTTCAATAGTAGAAGGTTTTACGCTTCCGCCGTAAAGAATTCTGATTTTGTCAGCCGCATCCTGAGAAGAAACTTCTGCAACGGTGTCTCTAATCATCTTGATTACTCTGTTTGCTTCAGGGGAATCGCATGTTTTGCCTGTTCCGATAGCCCAGATAGGTTCATAAGCGATTACGGATTTTGCAATTTCTTCTTCGCTTAAGCCTTTTAAAGCTGCTCTGATTTGTCCTGCGACAAACTCGTCGGTAATTCCTTCTTCGCGTTGTTCTAAGGTTTCGCCGCAGCAAATTATAGGAATTAAGCCGTGTGAGAGGACAGCTTTTGCTTTTTTGTTAATCATTTCATCGGTTTCTGAGAAATATTGTCTTCTTTCGCTGTGACCGATTACTATATAGCTAACACAAAGGTCTGCAAGCATAGGAACAGAAACTTCTCCTGTGTAAGCGCCGTTATCTTCCCAATAGCAGTTTTGCGCGCCGAGATAAATACCTTTGCCGTGTTCAAGTACATTGCTTACAGCCTGAACAGCCGTAAATACAGGACAAAGAACTACAACAGGAAGTTTTTCTTTTTGATAATCCATTAATTTTACTTTAATATCTTCGGTAAGCTCGATTGATTCAGGAACGGTCTTGTTTAATTTCCAGTTTCCCGCGATGATTGGTCTTCTTGTCATTTTATATACCTCTTAATTATTCTAATACCTTGTCATTCTGAGGAGCGAAGCGACGTGAGAATCTATAGTCTTAATGTTTGCCGGATAGATTGCCACGGCTTGTTTTGCAAGCCTCGCAATGACAGTTAAAGAATAAAAGAGAGAAAAGATGTTTATACCTCTCTCTCTTTCTTCATTCTTACTATCTTAAAAATTATAATTTTTTGGCTATGAATTCAACAGTTTCAGCAAGTCTTGTTGAATAGCCCATTTCGTTGTCATACCAGCTGATAACTTTAACCATATTGTCGCCCATGGTCATTGTTAAAGCTGCGTCAACAGAACTTGAGTAGGTTGATCCGATAAAATCGGTGCTTACTAACGGAGCTTCAACGAATTCAAGGTATCCTTTTAAGTCGCCTGATTCGGAAGCTTTTTTAAGAGCAGCGTTTACTGTTTCTTTGGTTACAGATTTTTCTGTTCTGGCTACTAAGTCAACAACTGAAACATCAGGGGTTGGGACTCTCATAGCGAAGCCGTTTAATTTTCCTTTTAATTCAGGCAATACAAGAGCTACAGCTTTAGCAGCGCCGGTTGTTGTAGGAACAATATTAAGCGCGCCTGCTCTTGCTCTTCTTGGGTCGCTGTGTCCTGCATCCAAAAGTCTTTGGTCGCCTGTATATGAGTGAACTGTTGTCATTAAGCCTTCAATGATGCCAAATTCTTCGTTAAGTACTTTAGCGATAGGAGCTAAGCAGTTTGTTGTGCAGCTTGCCATTGAAATTACGTTATGTTTTGCAGAATCATATGTTTTTTCGTTTACGCCAAGAACGATTGTGTGGTCTTCGTTTTTAGCAGGAGCTGAAATAATAACTTTTTTTGCGCCTGCGGTGATATGAGCTTTTGCTTTTTCAGCGTCTGTGTAGAATCCTGTTGATTCTATAACAACTTCAACGCCTAAAGCTGCCCATGGTAATACTGACGGATCTTTTTCAGCATAAAATTTGATTTTTTTGCCGTTTACAACGATTCCTTC
>DNRP01000042.1:0-15583 GCA_003499955.1 Cyanobacteria bacterium UBA9971 | reverse complement strand
TTGCTTTAAAAGTGTAGTTTTTACAATTAAAAATTGATGTTAAGAAATATACAGATTTTGTAACATTTTTTGTTTTTTAAAATATTCTTTTAAATTTGATGGCAATAAAGCAATGTTAAATGTTTTTATATTTATAAGAGAGATTTATTGGGAACAAGGAGAGAGATTATGGGATATGAAATTATTGGACAAGGGTTTGATAAAACAGCAATTATTAGTGGAAATAACGGCAAATATGGAATTACAAACGGAACTGATTTAGAAAAGGCTTCTATCTTTGGCAGAAACGCTACAGATAATTTTGTTAAATATAATCAGCAGGAACTTGGAAAACCTATTGATGCTAATAATACTCCTGCTTTTAATTATGAAGTTCAATATTCTCCTGCTAATAATCCTAACAGCGACACATTTAAATCAGCATTAATGGGTGTAGCTCATGAAGATTCAAAAAATGTTGGTGACGCAACAAAAATGCTTGATGAATTAGCAAAAAAACAAGGTAAACAACCACCCAACATTTCTATTGTCACGGATAAAGACGGTTCAGTTTCCTTAGACGGTATAAACAAATTAGCCAAAGCAACACTTGGGGAAAATGCCAGTTATAATGCGTATGATATAGATAATAACGGAAAAATTGATACTGCAGAAAACGCCGTTTCTACGATTATTAAAGATATGTCCGGCAAATTGACTGATGCTGAAACTAAAGACGGAACAAACTTTCCAATAAATATGCAAAATGTTGACGAGAAACTTAAAACTATTGATGGAAAATTTACAAAAGCAGGAGATATAAATTCCAATTTTATGTTAGTAGATGTAGCTAATGGTAAGTCAGTTGAAGAAAATAAAAAATTAGCAAAATACATACATGAAAAGTTTAATCTTGGAGAAGCAATGAACAAATTCTTAGGCAAGAAAATTGATAAGCCTGCACAAGATATTACGGCTAATGCAACAACAAATCCTATTGATGCATCTAAAGCACAAGAGCCTACCGATAATCATATCAAAGGTAATTTAAAATCAGGTCAAGGCTTTGGTGCAATTGCATTGCAAAATAAAGACGCTCTTTCAAAAAAATACGGCACCACTAAGCTCTGGGGAGAAGGCGGACTTGTCGACAAATTTGCGAAAGATAATGGATTTAAAGGGTTTCAAGATCCTGAATTAGCCAAGCTTCAACAGAATAAAGATTATGATTTTAAATTTTAAACTNNCCGCCTTCACTGGTTTCTTTTATCAAAGGCGACATTAAATTTCCGACTTGAATCATTGCATCAACTACTTCGTCAATCGGAACAAATGATTCTACACCCGCAAGAGCCATTTCTGATGCTGTAACGGCATGAATACTCAAAAAAGCGTTTCTTTTTATGCAGGGAACTTCTACAAGTCCTGCTATCGGGTCACAGGCTAGTCCCATTATGTTTTTAAGCGCGAGAGCCGCGGCATTTATTATCTGGTTATTATTTCCGCCTGACATATCCACAATAGCCGCCGCCGCCATCGCTGAAGCCACGCCGCCTTCCGCCTGACATCCCGCAACTGCGCCCGCAAGCGGCATTCTTTGGGCAATTATTTTTCCTATACCTCCGGCTGTAAACATTGCGTCAATTTGTTTTTCAATATCAATATTCATCTCTTCCGAATAAGCCGTTATTATTGCCGGAACTACTCCGCAAGAACCTGCTGTTGGACAGGCTACAACTTTTCCCATTCTCTGGTTTTCTTCCATGGTTGCTATCGCGTAGCTGATTATTTTCCCAAAAAGTTTGTTGCAGGGAAGATTTTCAGTGTTCTTGTATCTTTTAAAAATCTTATGTGAATCAAGTCCCGACATACCGCTTTCGGAAAGATGCGGGGACTTTAACCCGTGTTTTATAGCAGATTTCATATTCTCAAGGTGGTTCATCATTATTTTTCTAAGCTCTGGAATGTTTTTTTCCAGCATAGANNGGGAGGGGGCTAGAGTTTATTTTTTGGCTCGCTTTCCGTCCGCGAAGCGGACTCGCTCGCCCTTTTGTTTTTTATATTAAAGACTTTTTTCATAATGCTTTTATTTTTCTATTACATTAATGCTTCTGACTATGTAGACTCCCTGTATATTCTCGAGTTTATTCATTGTTTCTTGTGTTGGTATTGAATCAAGGCATATTGTCATTGCGGCTTCTTTTCCTTTTTCGTTTCTTTCGCAGTGGAGAGTTGCAATATTGACATTCTCATCTTGCAAAATCTTTGTAACTTTTGATAACATGCCGGGTTTGTCTTTGTGAATCATAAACAAAGTAGGTAAATCACCTCTGATACTTGCCTTGAATCCTTTTATATTATCTATTTCAACTTCTCCGGCACCGAGAGATTTTCCTGAAATAAACATGCTTGTTTCGTTATAAAGCGTAAAATCCACTGAATTCGGGTGTCTTGATGTATCGTTTTTTGTTTCAAATTCAACTAAAATCGATTCTTTTTTTGCAAGTTCATAGGCTTTTTTAATTCTCGGGTCGTCTACTTTGAACCCTAAAATTCCTGCAATTAAAGCTTTGTCTGTTCCGTGACCTTTCCCTGTCTTTGCAAACGAGTTATATAAAGTAAATTTTACCCATCCGGGCTTTTTTCCGTATATATTTCTTGCAAGAAGCCCAAGTCTGACTGCTCCTGCCGTGTGAGAGCTGGAAGGACCTATCATTGTGGGACCTATTATGTCTAAGATAGAGATATATTTCATGGTTTATTTGTTCTTTATCCTGTCTTGTCATCCTGAGCAAAGNNAGAATGACAATTTTGGCTATTTAGTGGTTTGAGTTTTATAGATGACGTTTTCGAGTTCTTTAAGTTCCTGCATCATCGTATTAAATTGCTCGATTGTTAAGCTTTGAGCGCCGTCTGAATAAGCATTGTCAGGATCATGATGCACTTCTATCATTAATCCGTTTGCTCCGATAACAAGAGCAGCTTTTGACGCGGGCGCAATCAGGTATCTCCTGCCTGTGCCGTGGCTTGGGTCGATTATTACCGGTAAGTGGGAGTATTTTTTGATAACAGGAACAGCCAAAAGATCAAGGGTGTTTCTCGTAAAATGTGTATCTACGCCCATTATCCCTCTTTCGCAAAGAATAACATTAGAGTTTCCGTTATGCATTATATGCTCGGCGGCAAGCAGAAATTCTCTTACAGTCGCCGCAGCTCCTCTTTTAAGGATTACAGGCTTGTTGATTTTCCCTACAGCTTTTAAAAGCTTGAAGTTTTGCATATTTCTTGCGCCAATCTGTACAATATCGGCATAATCAGCTACTAAATCCACATCCTGACTATCCATAACTTCTGTGGCGACGAGAAGACCTGTTTTCTCTCTGGCTTCTGCGAGATATTTCAGTCCAAGCTCTTCTAATCCCTGAAAATCATAAGGACTGGTTCTGGGTTTAAAAGCTCCGCCTCTTAAAACTTTTGCGCCGGCGGCTTTTACCGCATGAGCTGTTTTCAAAAGACCGTCTTTATTGTCTTCTACGCTGCAAGGGCCAGCCATAATTACAGGAGGATTATTTCCGCCTATTCTTACTCCGAACCCCAAATCTATAACAGTATCAGCTTTTTGGCTTTCTCTGCTTGCCAGTTTAAAAGGTTCCTGAATAAGTTTAATTTCCCTTACGCCCTCCATAGACGCCAGAGAGGAGGGATCAATAAGTTTTTTGTCCCCGATGGCAGCTACAACGGTCATAACATCGCCTCTGTTCAAAATTATTTTAAAATCGAGGCTCTCCATTTTCCTTACAACACGCTGTATATCTTCTTCTGTCGCCATTGGCTCCATTACGATTATCATAAAAAATTTCCTTTTGAAATATACTTCCGAGTTAAATTTTAGCATAAATCTCAAAAGTTTATTAACCTTGTCATGCCGGACTTGATTCAGCATCTTTCCTTTTTGGGATTAAATTTTAAAATTGTTTTCTGGACAGACCCTGAAACAACGGGGCTGAGGAAAAAAAGCTAAAAATTATGTATTGTCATTGCGAGCGAAGCGAAGCAATCTAAGAAAATCGAGCTTTTTTACAAAAAACATATCTAAAATCGTTTATTTTTGGATTGCTTCGTCGGCACTTCGTGCCTCCTCGCAATGACAGCACAATGATTACAGTTTATTTTCCTTTACCTTGCCTGAAACAAGTTCAGGGTGACAATATAAGTATAAAGTTGTACAATAATTTTACAATGAAGAGGTATCAAAACATGGTTAAAAAATTATTTAAAAATATCTGTCAGGAATGTAAAGAAAAAGTCGAAGATTTATATGAAACAGATAATGGTCGTATGCTTTGCGGGGATTGTTACGCTACAGATTTTTTGAAAACTTTTGATGAAAAAGATGATTCATGGATGGATAATATAGAAAATGTAAGGATTGTAACCCCTGAAACAAAGCCAATCACTATTAGAATTAACGTTGTAGACATTCAAAGAGCCAAAAAAAGCCAAAGAAAAAGGAATGCCTTATCAAACACTCATTAAAAACATAATTCATGAGCATTTAGGTTAAAAAAAGAAAAAATAATGCGATATTTAAAGTATATTTTTGGAATTCAGCTTCTGCTCGGCTCAATTTGGAGTTTTTATTATTCAATCCTTTGGGCAGGATTTTTGCTGTTAACTTTGGCTTCAATTATACTGGCGCCGCTGATTTATAAACTTCTCAAGAAGAAAATGAGCGGATTTAAAGCCGGTTGTCTTATTTTTTCTGTATTCTTTATCGGGTTAAGCTGGTTTGGTGTTTCTTATTTAATGTATTTACTTGCGCCTGTTGACAATAATATGGTTGTTTCTACAGATGTTAACACGAGTGCTAATAATAATAGTATTTCGGTGTATGCTTTTGAACAAAGCCTGATTAATGCGACTCAGCCATGTTTTAGTTCTTATGACAAAGCTTTTTCTAAATCTATTAAGTATCAGGAAGAGCAGTGCAGTCTTATTAATGATGCGCAACAGGCATGTAGTTCGGCTCAACAGGAAATTGATAATATTATTATTCCTAATGGTTCTAATAAAGAACTGGTTAGCCTGCTTAACGAAACAAAAACAGATGCTAAAAACAGTCTTCAGGGTTGGGAAAGTTTTTTCAGCATATATAATAATCAGTGCATTACTAAAAGTACAGCCATGAACGCCACAGAGGTTAAGCTTCAGTTGGTTTCTGCCATAAAAAACATGTATTTGATGAATATGAAAATTAAAAAAGCCAAATCAATGAGTTGAGTAACTGCAAACCTCATGGTATAAATAATTTAAAAGTTAAAAATCAATGTGAATTGCTAAATAGTCATTGCGAGCAAAGCAGGGAACCCGTTTTTTCGATTGGGTATTGAAGGGAATGGATTGCCGCGTCGAGGCTTTAGCCTCTCCTCGCAATGACGTGAAAAAATTAATTAGCAATTCGAGTTAATTAAGAAAAAAAGGTGTCTGCGATGAAAAAATACATTTCCGGTCTTGAAAAAGCAAGAAGCGAATATAAACCAAAGCTTCCTAACGCTTTAAAACAGGGTATTAATAGTTTAATCCTTGAAAAAGGCGCGCTAACAACAGCAGAAGCTAATAAAGAAGATATTCAGGAAATGTTTCCTAATCTTTACGGGACTCCCGTGATAACTTTTGGTTCGGGAACGGCTGAAATCGAACATAAAACGCTTAATGTGGGAGTGATTCTTTCCGGCGGGCAAGCTCCGGGGGGGCATAACGTAATTGCGGGGCTTTTTGACGCGTTAAAAGAAGCTGATTCAAGCAACAAGCTTTACGGGTTTTTATGCGGTCCTTCAGGGATTATGGAAGCCAAATACATAGAATTTACTCCGAATTATATTGACGAATACAGAAATACAGGCGGTTTTGATATTATAGGCTCCGGTAGAACCAAGCTGGAATCCGAAGAACATTTTATGAAAACCTGGGAAACCTGCAAGAATTTAAATATTTCCGCAGTTGTAGTAATCGGCGGAGATGATTCAAACACAAACGCGGCAATGCTTGGCGAGTTTTTTATGCAGAAAAATGCGGGGATTCAGGTAATCGGCGTGCCGAAAACAATTGACGGCGATCTTAAAAACGAAGCTATCGAAACATCTTTCGGGTTTGATACTGCTACGAAAGTTTACTCGGAATTAATCGGAAACATACAGAGAGATGCTAATTCCGCTAAAAAATACTGGCATTTCATTAAATTAATGGGCAGAAGCGCTTCTCATATCGCTCTGGAATGCTCTCTCAAAACCCAGCCGAATATCACTATAATTTCTGAGGAAGTTGAGCAAAATAAAACTTCTCTTAGTGAAATAGTTGATTATATTTGCGATATTGTTGCAAAAAGAGCAGAACAGAGCATGAATTTTGGTGTTGTGCTTATTCCCGAGGGGTTAATCGAGTTTATTCCCGAAATGAAGTGTTTAATATGTAATCTAAATGATGCTCTGGCACACATTGAGCAGGATGATGTTTATGCATCTCTTTGCGGTTGGGATGAAAAAATAGCTTATGTTAAAGGAAAGCTCGAACACTCAAACAGTGAAGTGTTTTCTTCACTTCCTTTAGATATACAGATTCAGCTTTTGCTCGACAGAGATCCTCATGGAAACGTTCAGGTTTCAAGAATTGAAACTGAAATGCTTTTAAGTGAGATGGTGGAAAAGAAACTGGGTCAAATGAAAAAAGCCGGAACTTACAAAGGCAAGTTCTCAACACAGTCTCATTTCTTCGGTTATGAAGGAAGATGCGCTGCTCCTTCCAATTTTGATGCTGATTATTGCTATTCGCTCGGATATAATGCTTTTGCGCTTGTTAAGTTTGGTTTAAGCGGATATATTTCATCCGTTAAAAATCTTACTGCTCCTGCCTCAGAATGGATTGCAGGCGGTATTCCTTTGACTTCTATGATGAATATGGAAAAACGTCACGGCAAATTCAAGCCTGTAATTAAAAAAGCTCTTGTTGAATTAAACGGAGAGCCGTTTAAGAAGCTTCAAGCACACAGGGACGAATGGGCGGTTGAAGATTGTTATCTGTCTCCCGGTCCTGTTCAGTATTTTGGTCCTGCGGAAGTTGCTGATATTACAACAGAAACCATTCAGCTTGAGCAGGCAAAAGTTAAAGTTAAAATATAAGAAGCAATCTCATAATTAGTGCAATCATGCGATTGCTACGCTCCCGTTGGTCGCTCGCAATGACAAATGATTTTAACAAGATAGATTCTAAAATAAAAAATTATTTATTAATTAAAAAGAATGATGTTAACGCATTATTCTTTTTAAGTTTTTTAAGATACTCCGTTTGATTTTAAAAATGGAGCATATTTCATGTCTTCTTCCAGTATATGGTGATTTAACCAATCGGTCAGGAATTTAATAAGCGAATCATTTATCTCTGCATCGTGTTTTTCATATTCATTTAAAAACTTTACTACGTTTCCAAGTAAATTTTCGTGTTCATTTTTATGGTGTTTAGTATCAGGATATTTATAATCAGCAAAAAGCTTTTCTTCGTAGCCAAAATGACCTACTGTAAAGTTAGCAAGCTCTTTTAATGTTTTACCTAACTCAGGATGTTTTTTGTTTTCCAGATATAACTGATAAAGTTTATTGACAAAATTAACTATTTTAAAGTGCTGATAATCTATTTCAGTTATTCCTGTAAAGAATTTTTCACTCCAGAAGAAGATTACAGGTTTATCATCAGTCTTAAAAACAGAGCAGGAAACATTTAGTGTTCTCGCCATAATTAAAAGAGAATGTGCATGTTTTTCAAGTTCGTGAGTCCCTGCCGAGTGTTCTTGAGTAGAGGCAGATATTTCCTGAGCGGCAGCGGCATTTGATTCTGCTACTGCTGCTACGCTTGACATAGCTAAGTTCACAGTTTTATTTTTTTCTACAAGTTCGCTGATCGAAGAATTTATTTTATTTGATTCTTTATCTATAATTTTTGATTGTTCGTATATTTTGTCAAAATTTTCTTTTATAAGATTAAAAGATTTTACCCCATTTTCAACTTTTTCCAGATTATTTAAAGTTGTATCTACAGACTTTTTAGATTCTGTTTGCACTTTTACTACAATTTCCCGTATTTGTTGTGTGGAGCTTGCAGATTGTTCAGCTAGTTTTTTAACTTCATTTGCTACTACAGCAAAGCCTTTTCCTTCTGTTCCTGCTCTAGCTGCTTCTATAGAGGCATTCAAGGCTAAAAGATTTGTCTGTTTTGTTATATTAGTGATTAGTTCAACTATTTCACCAATTTCACTGCCCAATTGCCCAAGATAAGAGATTTGCTCTGCGGCAAGTTTGCTTGCATCTTTGATTTCATTTATCATAATAAGAGTTGAATCAATGTCCTGTTTGCCTTGCAATGCAATATTTAAAAACTCATCGGCTATTGTGCCGATTTGTTTAATTTGTTGATTTACCTGTTGTGAAGTATTAGAAATTTCATTAATATTTTCTGAACAAGTCACAATGTCACTTACCTGATTACTTGCACCTATTGCAAGCTGTTCCGTGGTTTTAGCAACTTCTTCGGCTATATTGGTTGAATTTCTCGTTATTTCTCCAAGTTTTTTACCTGATTTATATAAATTTTCAAGATCATTTTCAAGCTGACACACAAGCTTTCTAACTTTCCCTGCTGTAGTAGAAAGGTGTTTATGAAAATTTGAGATGACGTCGTTATTTAAAGCAAACTCATTTTTAACAGAATAACTAAAATCGCCTTCTCTCATTTTTTCCAAAACAAAAATTAAGGATTTTAAAGGAGTATTAGATGTTTTAGAAATAAAAATACCTGTTAATGTGAAAAATAATAAAGCGAAGATACTCCAATTTATTAAAAAATTAAGATTATAACTTTGTGAAAAAAAATATATTATTAATGGTGAAAGTCCTGCTGTTAAACAAAACAGAATCAATTTTTTATTTAAACTCATTAACACCTCTTTCAGTTATTTTGAAAATAATGCTATAAAAATATTTTTCTAATAATATTATTATATTTTTTGTTTTGGTTTAGTACAAATAAAATTAAGAATAAATTAATATTTGGAATTATTTTAAAGCTTATTGGAAATTTCTATAAGTTTGTTTACGGTTTCGGTGAAATCAAGTTTTTCTTTTATAGGTTGCTTGAGAAAGTTGTTAATTTCTTCGTTTAATGCGATAGACCTGTCTATTTTGGGATCGCTGCCCTTGATATAAGCCCCTATATTAATCAAATCAACGTTTTTTTCGTAAGTTGCAAGAAGATCCCTGATTTTTCCGGCTGCTTCCATTTGCTCTTTTGCTGTTACGTCTATCATTACCCTGCTTATGCTTCCCAGTACGTCTATGGCGGGAAAATGATTTTTCTGCGCCAGTTGTCTTGATAATAAAATATGTCCGTCAAGAATCCCTCTAACTGTGTCTGAAACAGGTTCGTTAAAGTCATCGCCTTCTACAAGAACGGTATAAAGACCTGTCATTGTGCCTTTGTCGCTGTTTCCGCTTCTTTCTAAGAGTTTTGGCATAAGAGCGAACACAGAAGGAGTATAGCCTCGCGTAGCAGGAGGTTCTCCTATTGCAAGACCTACTTCTCTTTGTGCCATTGCGATACGTGTTACAGAATCCAGCATAAAGAGTACATCACGTCCGCTATCTCTGAAATATTCCGCAATGCTTGTTGCAACGTGTGCGGCTTTTATTTTTACCAGAGATGGCTGGTCAGAAGTTGCTACAACTACTACAGACTTGCTTAAGCCTTCAGTTCCAAGAGAATTTTCTATGAATTCGCTTACTTCTCTGCCTCTTTCCCCGATTAAGGCAATAACATTCATATCGGCTTTGGAGTTTCTGGCAAGCATACCCAGTAACGTGCTTTTACCCACGCCGCTACCTGCCATTATGCCTACCCTTTGACCTTTGCCAATAGTAATAAGGCTATCAATGGCTTTTACTCCCATTGAAAGAGGATCTCTGACTTTGATTTTCGTCAATGGGTTAATCTTTTGAGCTTTTGACGACCGAAATTTGTTTGTTTTTAGTGTTCCAAATTCATCAAGAGGGTTTCCTAATCCGTCTAAAACTCGTCCTAAAAGTTCTGAACCGACTTTTACTTTTATTGCCCCTCCTGAATTTATAACAGTAGAGCCTGGTTTTAGTCCTTCCATTTCTCCAAGAGGCATAAGCAAGACTTTATCTTCCTTAAACCCTACTACTTCAGCCCATACAGGAGTTTCGTTCATTTTAGGATAAATATAGCAAAGGTCTCCAATAGAAGAAGGCGGCCCGTCCGCTTCTATCACTAGCCCTATAATATGCGTAACCTGCCCGATTTCTTTGAAAGAATTGGCATTTTGTGCTGTGTTTTTGTATTTTGAAAGGTCTATCATGATTCGTTCCTGTCACCCTGAACTTGTTTCAGGGTCTATTTCTTGTTGGATAGATGCTGAAATAAATTCAGCATGACATTGCGATTCAGGATGACAATCTATAATTTCATCTAAAACAGGTTCTTCTGCGAAGGTTTTCATAAGTTCTTCGGTGATTTTAGCGATTTGTGTTTCAAGGCGCGCGTCTATTCTTGATTCCGGCGATTCTATAATCGCGCTGTTTGCATGAATTGTCTTGTCTTCGACAATTTTTATTGTTTTCATTCCCTTAATCGCAGTTTTTAGTTCTTCTGAAAAACTGTATAACTGCTCTTTTAAAGCGGGATTCACTATTATTTTTATTTCTTCTTTGTCTTTAAGCTCGTTTATAGCCGCCCTGATTATTTCAGTAATCATTTCAGGCTTGATTTCGAGTTGCTGCTTTAATATTTTTTCGGCTATAGCAATTGAAAGCTGTAAAATTTCATGTTCAGCCGACAAAATAATTTCTTTTTTTAATTGAAATGAAGAATCAGCAATTGCTTCAAGGTTTATAACTCTTGAAAAAACTTCTTCAGTGGCTTTTTGATAGCCTTCGTTAAAGCCTAATTCTGTTCCTGCTTGTCGGGCTTCTTCAAGTGCGTTGTTTTTTAATTGTTCAAGCTCTTCTTCCAATTTTTGGGCGCGCTGTTTTGAGTCTTCAATCATTTGAGCAGCTTTATTTTCAGCTTCTTCAATTATGGAGTTTGCCTGATTTTGGGCATCTATTTGAAGTTGTTCAATTTTTTGCTTAAATTCTTTTTCTTTAAGTTTTAAATATAATTCTTCCCTGCTTAATTCGCTGTCATCGTCAAAACCTTCACCGGCGGTTATTTTTAAAGGGTGTCCGACTATGAGCGATTCGCCTAATTGAACGTTAGAACTTCTTATTCTTTTACTCAATCAGGTCATCCTCCGCATCATCCCTGAATATTGTTATTTCTCCGGTTGCTTCAAGAGCTCTGATGACTGCAACAACTTTTGTTTGAGATTCTTGTACTTCTTTTGCCCTTACAGGTCCCATGTATTCCATATCATCTTTAAGCATACCGGATGCTCTCTCTGACATATTTCTGAATATTTTGTCTTTAACGTCTTCATTAGCGCCTTTAAGAGCAAGAGCGAGGTCTTTTGTTTCAATTTCACGCAATACGCGTTGAACAGCTTTATCGTCCAGCTTGATAAGATCTTCGAATACAAACATAAGTTCTCTTATACGTTCTGCCATTTCAAGATCCTGAACTTCCAGAATTTCCATAATTTTTCTTTCAGAATTTCTGTCAGCACGGTTAAGTATATCAGCAAGCGCTTCAACACCGCCTGCTTTAGAGAAATCCTGCGAAACAACGGATGAGAATTTACTTTCAATAATTTTTTCCACTTCACCCAGTATTTCAGGATTTGTTCTGTCCATTTCGGCTATTTTCATGGCTACTATGGATTGAAGATGGTCAGGAAGGCTGCTTAGAACTAAAGCTGCTTTATCAGGTTTTATATAAGCCAGAATTAGCGCGATAAGTTGGGGATTTTCGTTTTGAAAAGAAGTTGCAAGTTGAGAAGCATCCGCGTCATTAAAAAATTGAAAAGGGTTAGTTTGGTTTGTAGCTAATTTTTCAAAAAGCTGACCGGCTTTTTGATCTCCGAAAGTATCCGCAAGAAGCTTTTTAGCATAATCCAAGCCGCCGCGATTAAGAAAATTGCTTGCTTGAAACAAAGAATGAAACTCTTCAAGCACTTCATCGACAATTTCCGGCGGAATTTTATTAAGACTTGCAATATCAAGGGTAATATGTTCTATTAATTCGTCATCAGGCAGATTTTTTAACACTTCGGCAGCTGTAGACGGCCCGAGCGCAATTAAAAGCGTGGCTACTTTTTGGGTATTGGTCATTGTATTAATTGTTAATTGATTATGATGATCAGCCATGGCTTTTTAATCCTTGATGAATGACTGTAATAAACGCGCCGCTTCTGTCGGATCAGCGAGAATTGTTGTATTTATATCTGTTTTGATTTTTTCCAATACAGGATCAAGACTTGTTCCAAGCACCGGCATTGCTTCGCCTGTTGGAAGTATTCCCGGCTCGTCACTGTCATTTGCTTCGTCATCATAGTATCTGCCGGAATCATAAATTTCACCGGATACAGGTTTTTTAAGCAGAGAACTGAGAACAAAGAGCGCGCCTAGTCCCAACGCAAGAATTACAACCAGAGGAGCTATACTTTGTATTAAAAATTGCTGTGTATTAGCTTTATCAAGCTGACTCAATACTTCATTTCCTGAATCTTCAGGATTTATAGCAAACTGCATTCCTGTAATTGTAATTATATCACCTCTGGTTTCATCAGCTCCGCTGGCTGAAATTACCAGTTTTTTAATTTCTTCTTTTTCTTTTGTTGTAAGAATTTTGTTAAGCGCAACAGCGATGGTCAATCTTTGAACTTTGCCCGGCGCATAAACGACCTGGCTTATTTCTTTGGAAACATTATAATTTTTCGATGTTCTTATTTTTTCATAATTTTTTCCTGCAGAAGCAGCATCCGTGGTTTCTCCGGTTGTATCTGCACTGCCTGCATCTTTTTGACCTTTGTCATAAATTTCTGATTCGTCTTTTACTGTTGAAAGAACGCCTATAGGGGTTCCGTTGCTGTCTGCGGCGGGAAGGTATTTTTCTATGGTGGTTTTTGTCCTGTCAAAATTAATATCCGCAGTGACTTCAACACTAATATTGCCTACGCCTACAATGTTTTGGATGACTTTCTGAACTTTTTTTACCGTATCTTTTTCAAATGTTGTTTTGTAGTCGTCTCCTGAACTGCTTGATCCTTCGGAATCTTCTGCCAGATTTACTCCGCTCTGGTCGGTAACAAAAACTTTTTCGGGTGTCAATCGCGGGATACCATAAGCTACAAGATTTTTAATTGCTTTAATCTGATCAGGTTTTAGTCTTGAGCCGCTTTCTATAATAAGCATAACAGAAGCCGTAGGGAGTTCATCTTTATCGGCAAAAACAGATCTGTCGGGTTCAGCAATTTGAACCCGGGCTTTTTGTATACCCCTTATTTTTTCTATAGTTCGAGTTAATTCATCCTGAAAAATCTTTTGTCTTGTCAGTTTGTTTTGAAAGTCGGTTGCTCCGAACTGCACTTTGTTTAAAAGATCAAAGCCGGGATTGCTGTCTTGAATAACGTCATTTTGCGCAATCATAAGACGTAATTCCTCTTTTGCCTTAAGAGGGACAAGGATTGTTTTTCTGTCATCGCTTAATTTAAAGGGATATCCTGATTTTTTAAGATTTTCCAATACCGCATTTGCATCGGTATCTGATAAATCACTGTAGAGAACGCCCCATTCGGGTTCCATTGATTTAATCGCTATAAAGGAAACTGCAAAAATTGAGGCAACGAGGAGGAGCATGATAACGAGTTTTTGCATGAACTCCAAACCGTTCCAAAGTTTTTTTATGTCGTTCATTATTACATTTAATTGAGTTTCCAATTTAGACTCCCCTAAAAAATCCTTTTTATTCTTTATATCAATTATACTAGAGATTGTTATTGAGGCATATTTGTTAAGTTTTGTTAATTAATAGATTTAAGTATCAAGGTAAAGGAAAAGAAGTCAGAATCCTTTTATTGTCATTGCGAGGAGGTGCGTAGTGCCGACGAAGCAATCTAAAAATAAATAATTTGGATAGATTTTTTTATGAAAAATCCTAATTTTCTTGGATTGCTTCGCTTTGCTCGCAATGACAATCTTGGCTAATTTGTAATTCGGGTTAATTATATTTGAATACGGGAAACTTCTTGATAAGCTTGAACAATTTTGTTTTTCATCTGAACAGCAAGCTGCATGGAAAGATTTGCTTTTTCAGCAGCTATCATAACGGAATGCATATCTATATTTCCACCGGAAACAAAAGTTTCAACAGCTTTTTCAGCATCCCTGTTTTTTGCGTTAACATTATTAATATAATTGCCCAGAACATCAGAAAACTTGTTTGCTACTTCGCCGCTTGTTATTTCAGAAGGTGATGACAGGTCGCTCTTGTCAAAATCTTGATTTTTTTCAATAAGCCCCTGAAGATCAGCTTTAAGTTCCATATCTTCAGTATTATTTGCCAAATCATTAAGTTGCGGAATTGAGTTCGGTGATTGTATTCCTCCATCTTCCATAAAATTATCGAGATTGTTAATATTGTCATATTTCATGCTGCCTAAATTATTATTTAAATTGTTTTGCAGCCCCTGCATTCCTTGTAATCCTTGCATTCCCTGCATTCCTTGTAATCCTGATAATGGTCCTATCATATTAAAATACCCCTTGTTTTATTTACTAAATTTTCATAGCCGCTGAAATCATGCTTTTTGTGGCGTTTATGGAAGTAACGTTTGCTTCGTAAGCTCTGCTTGCGGAAATCATATCAACCATTTCGCTTACTACATTTACGTTTGGAAGATTCACATATCCGTCTTTGTCTGCATCAGGATGAGAAGGATTATAAACTTTATTAAGAGGCGTTTTAAAATCATCAGCGACCTGAAGAACTTTTACCCCGTTTAGCGTAGATACACTATTTTGACTGACAGAACCTTTTAAATCAGCATTTGTATTTGTTTCATCAGTATTCCATTCATCGTTATTGTTTTTCCCGTTTACCATATTGCCGTATACGGAAGAAAAAATTACTTCTTTTCTTCTGTATATGCCGGGTGTTCCGTCGGGATTTCTTGTTGTATTTACGTTTGCAATGTTGCCGGCAATTGCATCCATTTTTATTCTTTGCGCTGTTAAAGCGGAAGAACTTATATCTAAAGCATTAAAATTCATTTTTTTACCTCCTCGATGTTTTTATGAGAAAAAGTTTAAATTACAAATTATTGGGAACCTCTGATTATTTCGGAAAGACCTCGAAATTCTTTTGCCTGTAAAGTTGCGAGTGCATTATATGTCATTCCGTTTTTTGTTAAAGAACTCATTTCTTTTTCAATATTAACAGTATTTCCGGTTTCATTCGGGGAATTCTCATCACTTTCTATTGTTTGAGGATTAAAATCCGAAAATTCCATCAAAGTTTGATTATAATTTACGCTTAAAGGAGATTTTGCAGCATTATTTTGTTGAGTATAAGGATTTCCGTCTGTTGAATTTGCTAATTTTTTGGC
>DNRP01000018.1:2613-2849 GCA_003499955.1 Cyanobacteria bacterium UBA9971 | reverse complement strand
GATATCTTTATTACAGATGAGTTATTGCTTAAAACAGATAAATTCATCCAGGACGTGGCCAGAAAAATATCCACAACTGAACCAATTTCCACAGCCGATTTTCACTACATTTTAGGCAAGGCTGTTCTTACAGATACTCCGTCACCTCGCTTGAGTTTTGTGGCTCAGGCAGCGAAACACCATATACCCATATTTGTCTCTTCACCCGGCGATTCGTCTATCGGAATGAACCTGTC
>DNRP01000018.1:1914-2449 GCA_003499955.1 Cyanobacteria bacterium UBA9971 | reverse complement strand
GCTACGATAGCCATGCCTATACTTGCAGGTTACGTCATATCGGAAAGAAAGCCTCGCAAGAAGAAGTATCTGTATAAGCAGCTACCTGCTTACATTTCAGAGTTGAAGAAAAATGTGAAATAAGTTCTCATAAACGAACTATTGAAATACAGAATACATAACGAGAACACATCCCTTTTCTCTCTTCTTTTCCATTCTCATGGTGAATGTCTATCAGAAATTCACCACACAAGAAGCGGATCCGGATTTCCACTATAATTTTTCGTTCGAAATACTGTTTAAAGTATCAACGTTTTTTTTACAAAAAATAAATTTATTAGCAGCCGATATTAGTTATTAACATTCTGATATTTCAAACAAGAATAAATAAGTATTGCAATATGTATTCCACTATCAACAGCTTAAAGATAAATATATTTTCAATCATTGACCAATAATCCACAATTTATCAACAATTTAATTCCCTATCGAAAACAAATCAAAATAAAGGTGATTGAGATTTTGTTTTTTAATTGTGAACAATTTATGAACAGAG
>DNRP01000018.1:0-1853 GCA_003499955.1 Cyanobacteria bacterium UBA9971 | reverse complement strand
AAATTGTTCTGTTAATATCGCCCTCCTTCAAAAATAGTTTTTCATTCATTTCCAATTCAATTTTATTCTCAAGTAATATAGTAAGGGGAATATGGAATCTTATTCTAAAGTCTGGGACGACGTTCTTCAAAATATTCGAGAAAGGGTAGGTCCTTTACGATTCAATTTATGGTTCAAAAACACCCGCCTTGAATCTTTCAATGATAATTATGCGAATATTATAGTTCCGAATATTTTTACTCAGGTGTGGTTACAGGAAAATTTTACAAATATATTGAGAGAAGGGATTGGTAACTTAGTAAACAATAAAGATCTTGATATTAGATTTTCTATCATGAAAAGCGGTGAAGGAGAAAATATTTCAATAATAAATACCCTTCCTTTAACTGAAAAAAAAGCCGATAGCAGCAAAAACCATTCACAGGTAAATAGAATTTTAAAGTTAGAAGAATTTGTGGTCGGTCCTAACAACAGGCTTGCTTATACAGCAGCCCTCGAGATGATTAAAGACAAATATCCTGCGTTTAATCCTCTTTTTATTCATGGTACTGTTGGTGTTGGGAAAACCCATATTCTCCAAGGGGTTTTGAATAAGGCTAAAGAAGAACAAAATGTAAATACAATATATATGTCGGCTGAAAAGTGGACAAATGAATTTATTTATTCGTTACAAAAAGGAAAAATCGAAGCATTTAGGCAAAAGTTTAGAAATGCCGACATGTTTCTCATAGATGATGTCCATTTTCTTTCTAACAAGCAAAGTACGCAAGAAGAATTTTTGCATACCTTTAATGCCCTGTATGAATTATCCAAAAAGATCATATTGGCGAGTGATGCGCATCCTAAAATGATAGGCCAGTTAAAAGAAAACCTTGCAAGTCGATTTATGTCGGGTATGGTTATCAAAATAGATAAACCCGAGTACGCTACGAGACTTTTAATTTTGCGATCGAAAGCGGCAAAATTTGACGTATGTTTCCCTGAAGATGTATTGGAATTCATTGCAGAAAAATTTAATGATAATGTGAGAGAGGTTGAAAGCGCACTGATAACACTGTCTGCCCATGCAAAATTCAATGAGAAGAAGATAGACCTCCAATTGGCAAATGAAGTCCTGAGTGAGTTTTTCTGTAATGAAGGAAAGATTATTAAAATCAATGAGATTGAAGAATCAGTGCTTACTTATTTCAACATATCGCGTACTGACCTTCACTCGAATAAAAAAACAAAATCTATAGCATTTCCGCGTCAAGTGTGTATGTATTTGATAAAAACACTCCTTAATTGGTCTTATCAACAAATTGGAAATTACTTTAGCAGCAAGAAACATTCTACCGTAATGTTTGCCATAAAAAAGGTGAACGAACAAATAGAAAACGATAAACAATTTAAGTTGTCCATTGAGAAGTTAATGGAAAGAATTAAGAAAGAGAAAAGATAGGCCATCTGCAATGCTATGTATTGTTTAGACAAACTAAAGGAAAAATTAAAAGAAGATAAAGTAGATGCCTTTTTAATTACGAATGAAATAAATATCCGTTATGTTACGGGATTCACCGGTTCTGAAAGCATTCTTTTAATTACACAAAAGAATGATTATTTATTTACTGACTTTAGGTATTTAGAACAAGCGCAACGCGATGTTCCATGGATCAGGATAATAGAAAGAAAAGTCTCTTTAATAAAGACAATTTGTAAAAAATTAAAGCAGCTTAATATTAAAAAGCTATATATAGAGTCTTTATATGTGACATTTAATCAATACAGTGAAATAAAAAATAATGTAAAAGGGATTCGTTTTATACCTACTCAAGGAATTATTGAAAAGTATAGAAAGCGAAAAACACAGGAAG
>DNRP01000058.1 GCA_003499955.1 Cyanobacteria bacterium UBA9971 | reverse complement strand
ATACTCAATCTCAATGCCTGCCCCGTAGCAGTAAGTCTCAATAACTTGCTTATAATCAGGATTTAAAACATAACTGATTAAAGCTTTTATCTTTTTTGTTATTCGGCAAGCCATAAGCACAGCTTCCGCACAGGCTGTAGCTCCGTCATAAACCGACGCATTTGCAACATCCATGCCGGTTAAATTGCATAACATCGACTGATAATCATAAATTACCTGAAGTGTTCCCTGGCTAACTTCCGGCTGATAAGGGGTATATGCCGTGATAAATTCCGAACGCTGAACAATAGTGCTTATACAGCTTGGAACATACCTGTTATAAGTCCCTCCACCCAGAAAAGATATACGGTTTTGAGCAGTTTTATTCTTGTTTGCAAGATTTACCAAATGTTTTTTAGCTTCAAGCTCGCTTAATCCATCAGGAATCTTTAAATTATCAACTCTTGCTTCTTTAGGAATGTTGCCAAATAACTCTTCAGTAGAATTTAATCCGATTTCATTAAGCATTTCCCTGCGAGTTTCGTCAGTATGAGGCAAAAAATTATGCATTAATGCCCCTCTTCTTCTATAAATTCTTTGTATTCATCATAAGTCATAGCTTCTTCGACTTCTGCTTCATTAAAATCTTTAACTTTAATGAGCCAACCTTCTCCGAAACAGTCGTTATTAATTAATTCAGGCTTTTCTATAACTTTTTCGTTAATTTCGATAACAGTTCCACCAACAGGTATATATAGCTCGGAAGCCGCTTTTACGGATTCGATAGTGCCGAAAATATCGCCTTTTTTGAAGGATGAATCAACTTCGGGAAGTTCTATAAAAACTACATCACCGAGTTGTTCAACTGCAAAGTCGGTAACGCCCATTTTTAAAGATTTACCTTCTTTGATAAAGTATTCGTGGCTTTTTGTGCATAAAACTTTTGTCATATCTGTTGTCATTTTTTTATCCTCATATATTATTTTTTAACATAAAACGGTCTTTTTACAATTTCGGCAGGGTGTAATTTTTCCCTGATCATTATATCAATTTTCGTTCCAATGGCGGTGGGTTTATCGGTATTTATATAGCCAAGCCCAATGTTTTCGCCAAGAAAAGGAGCTACACCACCGCTTGTTACCACGCCGGAGTCTTCATTATTTATATAAATTCTATAATCATGTCTTGGAATTGACTTATCGAGCATTTTGAATCCGACAAGTCTTTTAGATTCATTTTTTTGATTCATCTGGGATAAAATTTTATCCTTTCCAGAATAATCTTCTTTTTTATCTTTGGAAATTGTCCAAACAAGAGAAGCTTCCACAGGAGTTGTATTTTCCGTCATGTCTTGTCCATATAGAAATAAACCTGCTTCCAGCCTTAAAGTATCTCTTGCTGCAAGACCTATTGGTTTTAGTCCAAATTTTTCGCCTTTGGATAAAAGTTCTACCCATAATTTACAGACTTCTTCATTTTTTACAATGATTTCAAAGCCGTCTTCCCCTGTATATCCCGTTGCAGCTAATAAAACATCAATATTTAATAATTTTGCTTTTTTTATAAAAAATCTTCTCGGATGATTTTCTTTTGTCAATCCAAGATTTACCAAAATGTCAGAAGCCAAAGGTCCTTGCAGGGCAATCATTGAAAGATTGTCCGACTGATTATCTATTGATACATCAAGATTATTCTGATTAGACAAAAGCCATTTTACGTCTTCATCTATTCTTGAAGCATTTATTATTAATAAAAACTTACAATCATCCAGCTTATAAATTATTAAATCGTCAATAATCCCGCCTTCAATATTAGGAAGCTGTGTGTAAACAGCTTTTTCGGTAGCTAATTTGGAAATATCTTGAGGAACCAGCTTCTGCAAGAAGTTTAAAGCCTCTTTTCCGTTGATAAAAACTTGTCCCATGTGAGAAACATCAAACAAACCCGCTTTATTTCTTACTGTTAAATGTTCTTGTATGATATTTGCATACTGAACAGGCATTTCCCATCCTGCAAAAGGAACCATTTTAGCCCCGATTTTTTTGTGTTCTTCATATAATGCTGTTTTTTTTAAATCTTTTTCTTTGCCCATAACCATATCTCTTTATTAAAATACTATTGTCATTGCGAGGAGTAAAACGACGAAGCAATCGCATAACATTACAAAAACTTACAATTCCCCCACTCCTGTTAGTTGCTCGGAATGACAAGACATTATTATTTTATGACAAAAACTTTGTTTTTTATCTAAAATATAAACAAATATTTCACTTATACAAAAAATCTATGGAGCACCGGCGGAAGTAAATAGCGTGTACATGCTTATTCCTGCAGGAGCAAGAATTACAACAAATGTTGCAGGCAGAATAAATAACACCAAGGGTAAGGACATTTTTACACCTGCTTTTGATGCTAATTCTTCAGCTTTTTGTCTTCTTTTTATCCTTAAAGCATCAGAGTATACTCTTAAAGACTGTGAAATACTTGTACCCAGCTTGTCAGACTGAATTAACAAGCCTACAAATGATCTTAATTCCTGTGAAGCATTTCTTTTAAGAAGATTTCTAAAAGCGTCTGATCTTGGAATACCGGCAAGAATATCTTTACTTACACGTTGAAATTCGAATGAAAGGATCGGAGCACTGTTTCTTTGTTCATGAGCAACTCTGGAAATAGCAGAATCAAGACCCAATCCTGCTTCAACGCAAACTGTAAGTAAATCCAGCGCATCAGGAAGACTATAAGTAACTTCATCAGCTCTGTTTTTTGATTTAGATTTCAGCATCATATCAGGAAGCTTAAATCCAAATAAAGGCCCCATTAAAAGCAGCATCATTTTTATCATTGCAGGTGCAGTGCCTCCAAAAAACATAACTAATGAAAGCAGTGTCATCCCGATGGTAAAAGTAACTTTTTTTTGAATATGTTTTAAAACAGCATCATCATCACTTGCTAAACCTGCTTCCGCAAGTAATTGCTTTTGCATAACAAGATTTTTTGATTTTTCCGCAATATTTTTTGCTATATTACCCATACTATTGGCTAAAAAATCTGTTGAATCTTCCTCTTCAGCATTATCATTGCCTCTTTTGTCGTAGCCTGATGAGTATTCAGTAAGTCGTCGTTGAACATTACTATCCCCTCCCTCTTCAAGGAACATGAAAATTATATAGCCTATAGATAAAACTGTTATTGGTATAATAATTATTTCCATTTATTGGCAGTGCTCCGACTTCATTTATTACACGCGTATTTCAGTTATTTTGTTGATGATTAAATATCCCATAATCGACATGCCCACGGCTACGGCAAGAGCTGCATTTCCGGCGAGAGTGTTAAATAAAGGCGCCATGTAACTTGGATTTATTAAGCTTACCAGTACTGTAATAAAAATTGGTGCCAACGCAAGAACTATTCCCGACATTTTTGCTTGAGAAGTTTGTGTTTTTATCATCCCCAACAGTTTAAAGCGTTCTCTTATTGTATTATTAAGAGTATCAAGGATTTCAGCAAGGTTTCCGCCGATTTCCTTTTGAATAAGTACTGCTGTAATGAAAAACTTAATGTCTTCACTACCGGGCATATTATTAGTCATATCTTCAAGCGCTTCTCTTATATCTCTTCCCAATGAAATGTCGTCGGCAACGTTTTTGAAAAGTTTGTTTATAGGATAAGGAGATTCGACAGAAACCAACTGGAATGATGAAAGCAATGAGTGACCTGCTCTTAATGAATTTGATATTAAACCCAATGCATCCGGAAAATAAAGACTAAATTGCTGTAAATTTTTATCAATTTTCATTTTAATAAAATAATACGGGGCTGATGCAGCTGCTATTCCTATTAAAATATATAAAAAAGAGTTGCTTACAATGCTAATTAACAAAAATGGAAGAAATAATCCGCCTGTTATCATAAAGAAAAGGTCAATAGGCATTTTTATATCAGCAGTTTTTAAAAGTTTTTTTACTTTATTTGTAAATCCGAATCTTCTAAAAATTAATTCTAAAACAGCAAGCCTATACTCTGATGAGTCTTTTAACATGTCAATTAAATTAGTTTTTTGAGCATTATTTTGGGCCTCAAGCCTTCTAAAGAGCTCTTCTTCATTTCCTGAGGCAGTAAATTTCTTTTCTTTAGTTTCCTGAAGACGCTTTAAAATAATCGGATCAATTTCTTCTCCTGCGAATAAAAACCAATATAAAGAAAATGCTATACCTCCACATATTAAGCTCATTAATTCCGGATTCATCTCTAACTAATTCCTGTTTTTGTTTTACTGTGTTACTCGAACCAATTATATTTTTAGTTGTCATTGCGAGGCTTAAAATGCCTATAAAATGCAATTATCACACTAACGAAGCAATCTTCAAAAGCAGATGTTGTCATTGAGAAGATTGCTTCGTGTGATAAATCTTAGCCTATAGCAACGTTTCATGCCTCGCAATGACAAAAAACACATATTATATTACTTAAACCTCGAAGCTTTTCTCTGTCTGATAATATCATCAAGTGAGTCTGAATCTTCACCACTAGAACCGCCTTTTGCTTTAGTGCCCATTTTTTCATTTGGCGGATTTTTACATAGATATACAGCGGGTGCGTTTGCATCAAATATCTCAAGAGGCAGTTTTATCCCTTTAGCCTTGCATTTATCACCAAATTTAGGACGTACGCCTGTTGAAACATGACATCCGATTACCCTGCCGTTTTCATCAAGACCGTATTGTTCCCATTTAAATATATCCTGTATGGTTATAATAGCACCTTCCATACCGGTAATTTCGCTGATGTAAGTAACACGCCTTGAACCGTCAGTAAGCCTACTGGCTTGAATTATAAGATGAACTGCTGATGAAATTTGTTGTCGGATTGTTTTTTCAGGAAGATCAATTCCTGTATACATACACATTGTTTCAAGCCTTGCGCATGCATCTCTGGGAGTATTTGCGTGAAGTGTCGTTAATGAACCATCGTGACCGGTGTTCATCGCCTGTAACATATCAAATGCTTCAGCTCCCCTGCATTCTCCGATTACTACTCTGTCAGGGCGCATCCTTAAAGAGTTTATAAGCAAGTCTCTTGCTGTTATTGCGCCTGTTCCTTCTATGTTGGCCGGTCTTGTTTCAAGCCTTACCACGTGCTCCTGTTGAAGTGAAAGTTCCGCGGAATCTTCTATTGTTACAATTCTTTCATCTTCAGGTATTTGAGAAGAAAGACTGTTCAGGAGAGTTGTTTTTCCTGCGCCTGTACCTCCTGAGATTACAATATTTAAATGAGCTTTTACTGCTGCTTTTAATGTTTCGGCCATTCCAACCGTCATTGAGCCCCATGTCAGAAGATTTTGTATTGTAGCAGCATCAGCCTTAAATCTCCTTATCGATAAAGAAGCCCCGTCAATAGCAAGAGGAGGAATAACAGCATTTACCCTTGAACCGTCAGGAAGCCTCGCATCAACCATTGGAGATTTTTCGTCAATTCTTCTGCCTACTTTCGATACGATTCTTTCAATAATATTCATAAGATGGGCATTATCTTTAAAATGCACATTGGTTTTTTTAAGCTTGCCGCTAACTTCGACATAAACCTGATTAGGACCGTTGACAAGAATATCGGATACGCTTGGATCACAAAGAAGCGGATCAAGAGGACCAAAACCTTTAACTTCCTGACGAATTTCTTGAACTATCTGATCTTTTTCAATAGTGCTAAGTGGGGTAGAACTAAAATCCTGTTCAAGCCGTCTTTCTATAAATTGTTTGATAAAAGAATTTTGTTCAGTATCATTTATTTTTTGCCAATCAGTTATCGAGTTTATTTTTTCTATAAGCATCAGGTGAAGCTTGTCTTTCATCTCCTGCATCGCCGCTGTGTCAACACCGCTGGATCTTCTTTGCTGACCCATTACGGGTCTTCCTGTTGGCATTGATTGAGGTGCTGATTGTTTTGTAAGCCGATCACGAATGGACATTATATTTGCTCCTATTTATTAAACAATTTAAGGTTTTTTAAAGAATCAATATTTAAGTTGAAAGGAAGTTTAAAACTTTTATTTGTTGGTTTTGTTGATTCATGCATAATTATTACACTATCTGTAAGTTTTGCCGCTAACTCCGTGAAACTGTTATCTATACCGGAATTCGGGGCTATTGATGAAATAGGAACACCTTTGTTAATTGCAGACATTACCGCAAAATAACTGTTTGGAATTTTCCAGAAAACTTCATGTCCCAGAGCATCTTCAACATCGTCTATTGTAATTTCTTCATCCTCATTAAAGCGATTAACTACGAGTTTTATTTTATCGGTTCTATATTCAAGGCGTTGGAAAAGATCCATACATCTCTGACAATTTCTTATAGAAGGTAGATTTACCATTGAAACAAGAAGAATTGCATCTGAAATATCAAGACAGGTAAGTGTTTTGATATCGAAACTGCTGCTCGTGTCAACAATTATATATGCAAACATTTCTTTAAGCATACTAAGAACCGAAGTTATATCATCGGAAGAGATTTCTTCAGCCTGTTCTACATTTGGAGGATCTGCAAGTATATAAAGCTCTTTGTTTTTATATTTTTCGAGCGAACTTAATAAAAACGATTCATCAATACGACTAAGATGTGTAACAACATAAGAAATATCAAAAGAAGGATTTACATCTAAAAAAGTTGTAATATCACCGAGTTGAAGGTTTAAATCTACAAGACAAACACGTTTTTCTGTAAGTTCAGCAATTTTTAATGCTAAATTTGCTGCTATAGTTGTTTTTCCAATACCGCCTTTGTTGCTGAATACGGAAATTATTTCTCCTATGCTATTTCCTTCATCATTTTCAAGCAATATTTTTGCTTTTTTTAATGCTGTACTTAGATCTTCAATCATAACAGGCTGGGTTAAAAATTCTCTTGCACCTGCTCTCATTGCCTTTAAAACAAGATCGGTATTTACATTGTCAGAAGATACTAATATTACGCAGTTTTTATTTCTAAAAGTTATTTTTTCTATTGTTTCTATGCCAAGATCTATATTTTCAGAAAGATCTATGAAAACAATCTGTGGTTTTTCTTGAATTGCAGCCGCATATCCGGCAAGTATATTATCAAATTCACCAATAACGTCTATTTGATGAAATTGCTCAAGGAGAACTTTAAGTTCTTCTCTTGAGTCATAGTTGCTGTCAATAATTATCATGTTTAAGTTAGCCATTGTCAGACCCCGTTTAC
>DNRP01000109.1 GCA_003499955.1 Cyanobacteria bacterium UBA9971 | reverse complement strand
TTAGCGTACAAGAAAGAAAAACTATATCCCAAAGGGTCAACACTGTCAGGGGCAAAGCCCCCGAACCCCCATTATAAAAACATCCCTTTAAATAAAAAACCGACTTCAAAAAGTCGGTTTTTTATTTATTATAATCTTGTTCTGCTTAACTTGTCTCTCAACTCGCGGAATCTGGTTATATCTTCCTGAGCTCTGGTAGATTCTTTGTAAATAATTTGCGAAGCCGGATGAACCATCAAAATATAATCAATATGAACCTTCAAAAAGTCATATTTTTTAGGAGGACCGCCTTGTTTTTTTGTTATTTCAGCATCTACAACCGCAATAAATCTTTTTTCTTTGTCATTCAAAAGATCTGTTAATTCGCGGTTTGTGTTTGTGTACTTAGAAACGTGAACATAGCCCTTAATTTCATGATCAACAGTTGTANNATTGTATCTGTACTTTTCTTGATTGGATTTGGATTATTGTTCATCTTGTTTACCTGCGCAGATTAAATTTTTTGAATTTATAAAAAGTATCTCAACTATTTTAAGTATAATATAAAACTCAAAAATAGTGTTGATTTTTTAAATTTTTTCGTTCTTTTAAACGACCCCGTATAAGTCGTATTCGCTTGCTCCGGTAATTTTTACCTGAACCACATCACCGGGGGAAACAATTTTCTTTGTTTCAATAAAAACCAAACCGTCTATTTCAGGAGCATCTTTGTAAGTTCTTCCGATAATTTTTCCGTCTGACGTAAGAACTTCAATCAAAGAAATAATCTCTTTTCCAATCAGAGAAGCATTAATTTTCTTTGAAATTTTTTGCTGCAACTCCATAAGCCGTTTTTTCCTTAATTTTTTTATTTTTGCCGCCACATGCCCTTTTAATTTATAGGAATCCGTATCTTTCTCCTTAGAATATTCAAACACGCCGAGTTTGTCAAATTTGTATTTTTCTATAAAGTTATATAAATGCTCAAAATGTTCTTCTGTTTCCCCCGGAAATCCTGTTATAAACACAGTTCTTATAGAAACACCCGGAATATTTTTTCTTAATTTTTCTATAATTTTACCGTTATCAATCGCCGGTCTGTTCATAAGTTTTAATATTTCAGGATGCGAATGCTGAAGAGGAATATCTATAGATTTTACAACCTTGTCTAAGGTAGCGATTACCTCGATAAATTCATCATTTACAAGCGAAGGATAAGCATACATTACCCTTATCCAGGAAATTTCTTCTACCTTGTTTAATTCTCTCAACAATTCCGGCAAAGACGGCTTTCCATAAAGATCTTTCCCGTAATTTGTCGTATCCTGCGCAATAAGAATAATCTCAGAAACTCCTTTTTGCCCCATGCTTTTTGCTTCTTTAACAATGGACTCGATTGTCCTGCTTCTATATTTTCCTCTCAGAGCCGGAATAACACAGTAAGCACAAGAATAATCGCATCCTTCCGCTATTTTTATGTAAGAACTTGAACCGACAGTAATCTGAAATCTCTCCATATCGTTATTTAAACTATAATAAGGATTTTCAGAAATTTCGTATAAAGTTTCACCTGTATTATGAGAAATTTTCTCCACCACTTCGGAAATTTTCTCAATATCGCCTGTTCCCACAAAAGCAAGGGCTTCGGGAACAGCTTCTGCAAGCTCTTTTTTGTATTTCTGGGCAAGACACCCTGTAATTATAAGTTTTTTACCTGATTCAGCAAGCTCGACAATAGCTTTTACGGATTCCTTTTCGGCATCTTTTATGAAAGCGCAGGTATTTACAAGGATTATATCAGCTTTTTTTTCATCAAGATTAATTTTATAACCGTTTTGAGAAAGAATCCCCAGCATATTTTCGGAATCCACAAGATTTTTCGGACATCCAAAATTTATTAAGCCTATAGTTGGTTTAGTCATTTTAGTATTCAACTTTATCCTGCTTAGAAGCCCAGCTGTCAAAAACTTTCATTGCTTCGCCGCGAAGAATCTGACAAAATTTCTTATCTCTTTTTTCTATAATTTTTTCAAATTCGTTATAAATAAAATCATCCCTAAACCCTATTTTATCAGCATCTTTTTTAGTGTTTGCATAATACACTTCATCAATATTTGCCCAGTAAATCGCCGCCAAGCACATAGGACATGGCTCACAACTCGCAAAAATAATCGAACCCGACAAATCAAAATTATTAATATTTTTAGAAGCTTCTCTTATGGCAACAATTTCGGCATGCGCTGTAGGATCGTTTGAACTTACAACTTTATTAAACCCTTCCCCGATAATTTTGCCGTCTTTTACAATAACAGCGCCAAAAGGACCGCCATACTTGTTTTCCATACCAAAATCAGAAAGCTCCACAGCTCTTCGCATAAAATTTTCTTTTTCCGCGTTTAAATTATTCATTTAAACTCTCCCTCTCTATTTAATGCAAATTAAAATTATAAACTAAAAATCCGTTGATGTCATTGCGAGGCTTATAGCATGCATGGTAAAGGAAAAGTTGCTGTAATCCTTGCTCTGTCATTGCGAGGAGGTGTGAAGCACCGACGAAGCAATCTAAAAATAAACGATTTCAAGCAAGTTTTTTTATAAAAAAGCCTGATTTTCTTGGATTGCTTCGCTTTGCTCGCAATGACAATCTTTTTTAACCGGCTGCTCTTGTACTATTTATCTTTTGTCTTATATTTCGAGCCAGATCATCCCTGCCGCTTTTTTGATAAATAGCAGCCATATTTTCAAGGAATTTTATGTTATCAACATTGGTTTTAGCTGTTTTTATTTCTTTTTGGCTTATTTTTGAATTATTTACAACAGGTTTTTTTGTTTCTGAGGCTGTTTTTGTTGTTTTAAGAGCTGAATTTAATTGCGAAACAGAAGCTTTTGGACTAACAGGACGATTAATACCGGAATCTACAGGACGACTTAATCTTTGCGGAGGAAGTTGACTGTTCTGGTATTCTTTCACCGCATACTGGGAATTTGCACTGTAAGCCTGATTTTTAGCCTGTTTTTCTCTGGTGTAATTACTTCCCAGACTTCTTGCCAAAAGTTCTTTTCTTTCATTTACAGTCCTGTAAAGCTCGATTTCTCTTTCTCTTAAATTGTCTGAAGCAAGGTCAATTGTAACATTTTTAGGCTTTTTGATGAACTTAAATATACCTATTGCAATGAAAATAACCGCAAATATTCTTAAAAGCCAATCAAAACCTTCTTTACTGAATATTTTTTTCAAAGCAGCATTTCCGACCATAGAATTTTTAACTGTTTCAATGTTACTGCTTTCTTGATTAAGAAGATTATCCTGCGGTGGTTGCAAAGTATTTTCTGAATATTGAGGTTTTACAGGTTCCCGAACGGCTGCATCAGTAGTTGTGCTTGCTCCCGTGCTTTGCGCTAAATTAATAACGGGAATATCCTGATTTGCTTGAGCTGTTTGAGTTGACGCAACAGCTTCAGGCTTAGAAGCAGGAATAACAGAAGCATTATCCCCCATAAAATCTAAAGTATCACTTCTGGAATCAAGAATAATTTTGCTGGAAGCAATATTTAACCCCTGTATAAAAACTCTTACTTTGTCATTTGCGACAGATTGAACAATAACATTGTCAATTTCTGGAGTATTGTTATAAATCGTGTTCACAAATTCCGCAGAGCGTGTGTTTTTAAGGTCTATGACTATTTTGTTGTCAGAAGTCACATATTTTTCAACAGGAACATCTTTGTCGGCTTTCAAAATAATTTTATAACTGTAATTATCTTTCGAGCTGATTTTTATTTCCGATAAAATCGCG
>DNRP01000046.1 GCA_003499955.1 Cyanobacteria bacterium UBA9971 | reverse complement strand
TTTTTCCAAGAATTATGGAACAAATCAAGAGTTTCCCTGTTAATAGGAATGGCTGTATTTACTTTTACATCTTTATTGATAAACTTTCCAAGAGCCCAGCCTACTCCAGCTGCAACAAAACCGGGTAAAATACAATTATTAACAAACCCGAAAGTTTCTCTTAAACCTGTTTCTATTCCTGCGTCTTTACTGCGTGTGGAGTCAACCAGCGTTCTTGGACCTACCATTGAAACAATGTCAACAACTGAAGGTCCAACAATTTCACCGGTTTGAATTTGAGAGCACGCAAGATTAACTAAATTACCCGCAGATTCAAGACCTTTAAAGGAAATTTTGTTTTGAGCCTGTTTGCTTTTCTGTAATATATATTTATTCTCTGATTTAGAATCAGGAGAAACATTAAAAGTCATGCAATCTGCCTTTATGAATAGCTGCCTAATTACCATGTCCCTTATTAATTAAAAACAAAGAATGTTTAAAAATTGCTTAAATAAAATAATTAAAAACAAATTTTTTTCTTTTTCGTTAAAATAAAAAACCTGCATATTTTTCTTGGTTTTGCAGGTTTTTATCAACAAATTAACTAATAAATATCAAACTCTCAGGTTTTAAAATATTTATTAACCTTACTACTTAAGAATTTTCTGCCTCAAATTAATTAAACTAATATAGTTTATATTTCATTTTTTGTAAAGTGTATTTTGTACAATTATTAAGAAGGATTAAGCCGAAAGGATTAGCTCTTTGCGAATGCAATTAATTAATTGATAAAAATTTTTCTCCAGTGCTCGAATTATCAGAAATAAATAACAAATCTATAATGTTTTGTTACCCAATTTAAAATATGGAGAAATTTTATGCAAAAGCACTTAATTATAATCGGCGGGGTTGCCGCAGGGACAAAAGCCGCGGCTAAAGCCCGAAGAGAAAGTCCCGACATGAAAATTACGCTTTATACCGATAGCCAATATATTTCATATTCGGCATGCGGCATGCCATATTATATAGAAGATCTTATAAAAGATGAAAAAAGACTCATTGTGAGAACTCCCGAATATTTCAAAGAAAGAGAAGACATAGATATTCATATAAAACATAAAGTTACAAGAATTTTACCCGAGGAATACAGGGTTGAAGTTGAAAATCTTGAAACAGGCGAAAAATTCTTTGATGAATATTCAAAACTTCTGATTGCAACAGGATCAAGGGCTTTTGTTCCTGACATAGAAGGTGTTGATTTACAGAATATCTTTGTTTTAAAAGACATAGATGATGCTGTAGGGATTAAAAAACATTTAAAACATTGTAAAAAAGCGGTTATAATAGGCGGAGGCTACATAGGATTAGAGCTTTTAGAAGCGTTTCAAGCTCATAATATTGATTTAACTATGATTGATCGTTCACCGCAAATCTTAAACACTTTTGACCTTGATATTTCTTCACATATTCAAAAATATCTCATAGAAGAAAAAAATATAAAAATAATTACCAATGACAGCCTTAAAAAACTTATTGGAGATGATAAAGGTTTTGTCAAACAGGTTGAAACTTCCGGGGGAAAGCTTATTAATGCCGAAATGGTTATACTTGCGCTTGGAGTAAGACCAAATATAGAACTGGCAAAAGATGCGGGAATAGAAATCGGAGAAACAGGTGCTATAAAAGTAAATGAGCGTATGCAGACTAATTTTTCCGATATTTTTGCTGCAGGGGATTGCGTTGAAACAATAAACACAGTAACGGGCAAAAATGTCTGGATTCCTCTTGGTTCAACAGCAAACAAAATGGGAAGAACCGCTGCAATAAATATAACAGGAGGATATGAGGAATTTAAGGGTGTTACTGGTTCTATGGTGGTAAAAATCTTTGATTATACAGCCTCAAAAACAGGTTTGAGCGAAAAAGAGGCAAAAGATTTAGGTTATGATTATGTGATAGCAATACTTTCTCATCGTGATAAATCAGGATACATGCCTGATGCCAAAGAAATTACCATAAAAATGATTGCAGAAAAAAGCTCGGGAAGAATTTTAGGAGCACAGGTTATAGGAAAAGGAGATGCAGACAAAAGAGTTAATGTCGTGGCAGCAGCTTTAACAGCAAATATGACAGTTAAGGATTTTATGGGTATAGATTTAACTTATGCTCCGCCATATTCTCCGTCTATAGATCCTATTCTTGTTGCAGCGCAAATGCTTTACAGCAAATTAAAAAAAGAAGTAGGCAGTATAACTCCTGAAGAACTTCAGGAATATCTTAAAGAAAAGGAAAGTGCCGCAATTGTCGATATAAGAACCCCGTCAGAGTTTAAGGCATGGCATATAGAAAATTCTCTAAACATTTCTCTCGAAGATTTGGAAGAAAAAATCGGTCAGGCAAACAAAGAAACAATACTTTGTTGTGAAGGCGGTATGGAAAGTTATCTTATAGCCTTGAAATTAACAGAAAAAGGGTATCAAAACATAAGATTCGTTGATGGCGGAATTAATTTCTTTAAGAACATCTAGGTTTGCGGACAGGAAAAACATTCTTAGCAGATTCAGCAAATTTAAGAAGATTGTATTTCCCGGTGTGTAGATATTATTGAATCTATTTGTTCTTTTATGTCGAAAATATCTTTATCTTTAACAGATATAATTACGGAAAAACCTTTATATTTATTAATAATTACAGAATTACTCATCAAGTAATTCAATTTTATATTAATTTTTTTTATTTCAGAAAAATTAATACTTTTAGGAGCTTTATTTTCTATTATATTGCCATAGTATATGCGCCGGTTCGTAACAATCAAGTTAGCAAGTGAGCTGTTGCGATAATCAGATATTAAAAGCTTATAAATAAGGAAACTGACAATGATATGAGGAATTATATAATATATTAGATTTTCACTGCTACCTGCTATTACAGCAATAGGAAATCCTAAAATAAGCGTTCCGACACCATTTGCTATAATAAGCATAAAAGCTGCAAGTTGGCTTATCTTCTGTTTGGGAATGAATAATTTTATTTCTTCATCAATATTGATTAACTGTTGAATTCTGTTATATATAGAGATTTCGTTCTCAATATAGTATTTATTGGTATTTTGCAGGTATAAAAAATAAATTAATATCGTGCCGGGTATGCACCAAACCGTGATTAAATCTGCAAAGCTTTTTATCATTTTCTAAAAGTCCTTATAAAATTTTAAGCAATTTTCAGGTGAAATCCTAATTTTGATAATATATTTATAATGGTTGAAAACTGAGGCTTTTTCTTGTTATTAAACAAGGAATAAAGATGCGCTCTGTTAATATTAGCCTCATTTGCAAAATGAGTTATTGAATTATTTGCTTTTATAACAAGCTCGATTGATTTTCCAAATTCTTCAAAATCTCCGTCAGTTAAATAAGATTCTAAACTGGCATTTAAAAATTCTTTAGCTGTTTCATGATCTTTTAAATTTTCTGTTAGCAAATCATCAAGAGATATAGAGTTTTTTTTCATTTGTTGCTCTCCTTATATATAGTTAAATATTCTTTTGCTTTCTGAATATCTTTTGTCTGTGTCGATTTGTCCCCACCGGAAATAAGTAAAACGATTATATTATCAATTTCCGAGAAATATATTCTGTATCCTGCTCCGAATTGTAACCGAAGTTCACTTAATTCAAAATCCAGTTTTTTATAATCGCCCAAATTACCTGACGATAAACGTTTAATCCTTTCAAGAATACGGGCTTTAGTAGGTTTGTCCTTGACAGAATCAAGCCAATCTTGAAGAGGGATTTTGCCATTATTAAGTTTGAATACTTCAACTTTTTTCATATTTACATTGTACGCCATAGCAAACACTTTTTCAATATTCTATTTTTTCAAGGCAGGAAGTTTATTCTTGTCGGGGTTTACTACAAGGGTTTTTTCGCGGGTAAAAATAACAAACCCCGGCTTTGAACCTTGAGGTTTCTTTACAAATTTCTTTCTTGTGTAGACCACCGACACATTTGAAGATTCTTTTGCCTGACTGTAATATGCAGCAAGATAAACAGCTTCATGAATAGTAGTTTCAGGCACTTCATCAGTATTTTGCGGCATTTTTATCAACACATGAGAACCCGGAATATTTAGCGTATGCAGCCAAATATCTTCAGGATTCGCTATTTTTAGCAAAAATTCATTCTGCCGATTGTTTTTTCCGACCAAAATACTGAACCCTTCAGAGGAAATAAACTCTGTAAGCTTTATAGTTTCTTTCTTTTCCTTTTTGGAACCTTGATAATTACTTGATTTAATTAAGTTCTGGCTTATTAATTCCTGCTCAATTTCTTTTAAATCAACTAAATTTTCTGCTAAATTTATTGATTCTCTTATGGTTTCAAGATAATCAACTTCTTGCTGGATTTTTTCCGCTAATTCCCTGCCGTGCATGGCGGCATTTTTAGCTTTATTATAAAGTTTGTAGTATTTTTGGGCATTTGCGTTGGGAGAAAGCATTTTATCAAGCGGAATTTTTATGATTTTGTTTTCGTCAAAAAAATCCTCAAGCTCCATAAAATCCATACCCTGCTCTATTTTATAGAGATTAGCCATTATAATATCAGCGTACTGGCGATATTTTTCCTGTTTTTCATTAGAATCAAAGGTTTTCAGATGTTGCGAAAGCTGTGTCCTTTGTTTTTTAAACTCTTTTTTAATAATTTTCGCCAGATAATTTTTAAGCCTTGAAAATCTGTCGTTAAAAACTTGATTCCCGAAATACAGGTCTATCATTGAGTTTACGGAATCAAAAAACTGCCATTTTATTGATTTGTCAAGACCTATAATTGAATAATATTTTTTATCTTCACTTATAGATGGATTTAAGTTATCAAAATTTATTGTATTAATTATCAAATCATATAAATCAGATATTTTTTTCTGAGGAATAGCTGATATTTTGTCTTTTTCAATATTTATTTCCAGAAAATTGCAGAATTCAGTGGCAAGAGCCTTGCTTATAAACCCGAAATTTTCGTTGAGCCATAGATTTACAGGCGTGTCCATAATTTTTGCGAGTTCAAGAAATTTTTCTTTAGAAATTTTAGTTAAATCATATTTATCTTGTTTTGGCGGGTAAATATAGGGCAATCCCCCTGCAAGTTCTCTTTCCCTGCTTTTTTCATGGCTTACAGGATGTGCGCATCCCTGAATTACATTTGTTTCATAACTGTACAAAATAATATTGCTGTGTTTTCCCATAAATTCGCAGGAAAGAATCATTGGAGTCCTTTCCCCTACTTCGTTGTAACTGTCGAATTTTATTTCAAGAATTCGCTCAAAATTCGGCTGAATTACGGCATTGATTTTGCACCCTTCCATATGTTTTCTGAGGAGCATACAAAACATAGGCGGCTTTTGAGGAATTTCAATGTCCCTTAATTCCTCGCCTTCTGTGCTTAAGAGTGCAACATGCGGATATTTTGCGTCAACGCAAATATAAAGCTTATGAGTTTGCCTTAAAGCCCTTACTGTTAGTAAAAGTGCGTGCTTGGAAGGCTGCTGAACTTTTTGAACCCGCCCTTCCGTCAAAATCGGCTCTATTTCGCTTATTAAGGCTTTTAGTGAAAGTGAATCAAAATTTATCATTTGTTTAAAAAAGTTCTGACGCTTTCCCTCGCTTCTTCTGATTGTACGGCTTTCAGGAAGTTTTCCGTCTCAATATCTTCTGTTTTATGAGGAGAATTAAGAATCTGACGAATTGTATCTTTAATTAAATAAATGGAATTTGAAGATTTCTCTACCAAATTTTCGCAGTAATTTAAAACTTTCTCTTCAAAAACTATATCATCAAAAACCTCAGCAACAATTCCCAAATTTAAAGCTTCTGTGGCGCTAATTTCTCTGCCTGTTGCGGTAATTTCAAAAGTTTTATTCTTGCCGACAATTTTTAATAACCTGCTTATTCCTCCATATCCCGGAATTAAACCAATATTAACTTCGTTTAACTTAAATAACGCTTTTTTTGAAGCGAAAATTAAATCGCATGCAAGAGCCAACTCAAAAAAACCGCCGCAAACAATCCCGTCTATTCCAATAATTACAGGTTTTTTAAATTCTTCAATTTTTGTCATTAATGCTCGACCCTTTTTTAAAGAATTTTTAAATTCCGACGGATTTTTATCCGCAAGTTCAAATTTTTTACCGTATTCTTTAAGATTAACACCCGCAGAAAAAACCTTTTTGTCTGTTTTCGACAATCCGCAAGCAGCTTTTATAAGAATTATTTTGATATTATTATCGTTTTCAAAAATATTTAATGCAAAATTTATTTCTTGAAATGTGTCATGTTCAATTATATTTAAGTTTTCGGGATTATTTAAACATATAATTCCGATTTTATTATAATTTTCTGTTTTTAATCTTATAAATGTCAAGATTTTTAAACCTTATTAAATCTTTTATTTAGCTATTTTATATAAATATATATTATAATTATTATTAAAAATTTATTGTTTCGTTACCTTAAAAATGTTTTTGTATTCTGCTATTTATTTAAGATTTAATAATTATAATTTAAAAATTGTCGACAACGTAAATATTATATGTTAATAATTTACCTGTAATATTATTATTTTTTTATAAACATTTCAAGGAATTTTAATAATATATGATATTAATAAAATATAAATACAATATATCTTATTAAATCTTATTATTAATTATAAAATTTGTAATTTTTCTTTACAACTAAAGTTAAAAAATTGGAAAAAAAATATTAAACAATGTTATGTTTAAAACAGAGGTAATAGTAAATAAACAAAATCGACGATTTTAAATTACAAAAAATGATTTAAAATAAAAGATAAGTTTAATAAAATTTAAGTTAGTAGGGTAGTAAGACATGAGAAAACAATCTATGACAATCAATTTAGTTAACACTCAAGAAGCAAACGGATTAGATCCGGAAAAACCAATGTTCCCGATTAGTGTTGTGGCAGACATCTTAAAGGTTCATCAAAGGACATTGAGAATTTATGATGATGAAAACATTTTAATTCCGTCAAGATCTCCAAAAAACAGAAGACTTTATTCTTTCAATGACATTGAAAGAGGTAAATTTATTCAGTATTTGACCAGAGAACTTGGAATTAATCTTGCGGGAATTAAGATTATTGTTCATTTACTCAAACAACAAAATATTTCGCCCGGCAAGTATATGGAGCATATTAGCAAAGTAGCCCAGGAACTTAATATTTCTCCTGAAACTCAGGAAGAAAACAGGATAAAACTTTCAAGAAGGGGAAGAAAGTTTAAACCTTCGGATGATGAAGAATAAATAAATTCTGTAGCTGAAGGAAAGGCTAAAAACCTGACTTGGGAATATATTTTAAAAGGTCGCTATTTTTAGCGACCTTTTGGGTTTTTAAAATTTTTATAAATATAATTTGTTCCGTCAGAAGTTATTGTTATAGCAAAATCTTTATCTGTTCTTAAAGTCTTAACATTAAATTCTTTTAATTCCTCTAAAATTTGACTATTTGGATGTCCATATTGATAACCTTTTTTACCAACGGAAATTACAGCTAATTGAGGTTTTAAATAGCTGAGAAAATTATAATTTACAGAGTTATAACTTCCATGATGACCAATTTTTATAATATTTACAGGTTTTTTAACGTATTTTTTAATATCATAAAGCGCATTAGCTTCACAATCTGCCATTAAAATTGATGAAAAATTTTTATAAGAAATATATAAAATAAGACAGTCTTCGTTTTTACTGTTTTTATTCTCTTTATAAGGTCTTATAACTTTAATATTTATGTTTTTATCTAAATTTATACTGTCACCATTTGATAAAATTTTGTTTTTAACATGATTTTTATTAATATAGCTGCTTATTTTTCGTGAAAGTTTTGAATGATTGTCTATTTGATTATGAAAAAGATTGTTGGTTTGAATATTATTAAGCAGTTCTAAAGTTCCTCCGGCATGGTCACTATCTGAATGAGTTAAAATAACAGCATCAAGATTGTTTATTCCTTTAGATCTTAAATAAGGTATTATTGATGTTTTAGCAGGAAGATATTTTCCGTTAGGACCGGTATCAACTAAAATGTTTTTATTGTCCGGTGTATGAATAAGAATAGCATCACCCTGACCAACATCAAAAAAAACAAATTCAAGTTTTCGCTCAAAACTGTCCTTAAAAACAAAAACTAATAAAATTAAAAATAAAATTAAAGCAGCGATATTTAGTTTTCTTGATGAAAAATTTTTCTTTATTGTAGATAAAAGAACAAAAATAAGTCCATAAAAAATTATAATTGCTGAAATTTCAGGTTTAGCCGGATAATAAAGCGAATGGGGAAGATGTGAAATATATCCTGAAATGAAAAGAATAATATCAACGAAAGGCTCTGCTATTTTATCGAAAAGCCAGCACAAATTCCCTCCTATTATCGGAATAAAGCTAAAAATACTGCCGGTAAATCCTAAAAAGGTTATAGCTCCTACAAAAGGAATAACAAGAATATTGGCTAACAATGAATAGGTGGAAAAATTGTTAAAATGAAATATTTGAATCGGTGATGCCCAAATTTGCGCCACAAGAGGAATAATTATAACGCCAGATATTGCTTCAGGCAGAGGTTTGGTCTTCTCTAAAAGAGGCGAAACACACAACAAAATACCGAAAGTTGTTAAAAAAGAAAGCTGAAAACTTATATTAGTAAGTAAAAAAGGATCGATTAAAAGCATAAGAGCACAAACGAAAACTAAAATAATTAAACTGTCCGCCTTTCTGTCAAGCAATTTTGCCAGAATTAAAAACTCTGCCATAACCGCAGCGCGCATTATTGAGGGCGGTAATCCCGTTAAAAGTGAATAAAAAGCCACTAATATTCCGCCTGTAATCATTTTAAAT
>DNRP01000102.1:17091-21133 GCA_003499955.1 Cyanobacteria bacterium UBA9971 | reverse complement strand
TTTTTTCTTTGGATTAAGTGAAGAAGAACAAAAAAAATTAGCGAAACCTCAGCAATATATTCCTGAAAAATATAAAGCAGAACAGAAGAAAAAACCTAAAGATGTTATTAAAATGGAATATAGGGCTTGTGATTTGTATTATAATCATAAAATTCCTATTGAAAAAATAGCTGCGACTTTAAGAAACAGGCTAAATAAAACTGATATTCAAAGAATAGTAAAGCTTTATTCTTATTTTAAAAAATATAATACAAATTAAAGGTTAAACTTATGTCGGAAAATGAAAAACAAGAACCAAAAAAAATTAAAAAACTGCAAAAAATCAATATGAAAATTTCCGGTCTTGATATTGATAAAGCGGAATATCAACAAATAGTTTTATCTAATTCCAATTTCCCTGACAGGGATTATTTTAAGCAAAATTATTACGATTAAACTTTTTTATTAATCATTATTTTTGGGTTCGCGAATTACTTTTACATAAGTTTGATTAGCTTTTCTAAGTCTTGTACTGACGGTATTTCCGGCTTTTCTAAGAATGTTTATTGCTAATTCAGGCTTCCTTTTAATTATCTTTTCAAAAGAAGAACATCCAAACCTTGTAACAGTTACGGGAGTTATGGTCATGATGCTTGCCGATCTTGTTCCGGGGGAAATAAGAGCCATTTCTCCAATAACCTGAGGGGCATTAAATTGCGCAAGCTGTTCCTGTCGTCCATCTTCCGTATTTTTCAATACTATCACGGAACCCTCCATTATAAAAAATAATGAATCCTGAACTTCACCTTCTTTAAAAATATATTTATCCTTATCATAATAATAAAGATCCAGCATTTCTGATAATATTTTAAGGTCTGCATCCGACAGATCATTAAAAAAAGGAATCCTTGCTATTTCATCAATTGTTAGTTGTCTTGAATTTTTTGGCATGAATAAACCTTTCATAAAATAATTTGTCAGTTTAAATTATAGTGCTCTTAAAAAGTAATTAGGAAATGAAATAATTTTTGCAAAAGCACTATAGCTTTTAGGAGTGATGCTTTTCNNNATAAATGCGCGGCAGGCAAAGCCAAATTAATAAATGTTGATGTTAATTCTTCTATTTATAACGATATTGGCTGTTATGACCATGAACAAATAAACCCGAAGCAAATGAAATTGTTTTAAAGAAAATATTGAACCTATTCTCAAAAATTTCGTTTATATATTGGTAGGGTTTTAAAAAAAATTAGAAGAGAGAAGGTTTATGAAAATGAAGAAAAGAACAAAAACTGCTGTATTGTTGCTTAGTTTAGTGGTCATGTTAGGATTTGCAAATGATGCAATGGCTCATAGCCATCACAATGAGCCGTCTAAAAGTACTTTAAGCTCAACAATTAAATTGGGAGGATCAAAAAACCGGCATAATTATTATAATCCTCAACAGGGAAGAGCTTCTTATTATCCGAATTATTATTCATATAAAAGCGCTTTTAAAAATTGTTATTCGACAAAAAGAGAGCTTGCAATGAATGAAAGATTTATTAACAAACGCGTAAGAACCTCATATATTTATAATAACAGAAGACATTCAGGTTATTAAAGATATTTAAATTGACTTATTATCAAAAAGGTTTCGGAAAAATTCCCGAAACTTTTTTTTATGCAAAATCCCGTTATTATTTCTTAATTAAAGGCAGAAAAATTATTGCTGTTTTCTGCAATGATTTTTGTAAAAATTAATCGACCGGCTTATGTAAATTTTACTAAACGAATTTATACTCAATTTTAAATTATCTAAAGAAAACTCGAATTGTAAAATTTACATAAAAAATTCTTTTATAAGCTTAAAAAAGGACAATCTATGAAAAATATATTGTCACAATTATTAAATTTTTTTAAAAGTCCTACAAGCCTTATGTTTTTGTTTTTAACAATTTTATTAGGGACATTATTGTTTTTTATGCACAACAATCATTTACAAAAAACAAAAATCAACTCTAAGTTTTCAAAAAATACCGGATATAATAACTCATCAAAACTAAGCTTTGCTAAAACAAAAAGCAGCGGGGTTAAATATATTCTTGATAATTACAGCGCTACGGGAAAAACAACAAATTTAAATAAATTTATTGCTAAAAATTTGTATTCTGAAAATTTTGCCGCACCTTTAACTTCAGAAAAATACAATCCAAAAAATACTGAATCAACTATTGCTAAAGGGAATTTGCTGTTTGATTATACAACCGACCCTGTAGCTACAGGATATGCAGTCCCAATTAATCAGTCTTTAAATATATTTTTCCCGCCTCCGTTCGTAGTTGTAACTCATTCTACTACTACTCCGCCATCTCCGCCGCCGCCTCCTCCTCCTGTTCCTATTCCTGAACCTTCTTCAATGATTTTGGGGTTAATTGGATTAAGCGGAATATTGGGATTTGCTAAAAAAAGATTATTTAAACAACTAAGAAGCTGTCTGGTTAAAGTTTCTTTCTGGAACTGTCATTGAGAGGGCTTTAGCCCGTGGCAATCCAAAAAATAATGACCGGTTTTAGATTGCTTCGTCGCAAGCTCCTCGCAATGACAATTGAAGGTTCTAAGTTAAAAATTCAAGATAAGAAGAGAAGAGAAAATCATGAGTATGGTTCAAAATTTGGATAATAATATTTTTTCTTTGGAAATAAACAATGCGTCTGAAAATTGTTATCAACAAAATGATATTCACAGGAAAAACCCTTTTCGGATTTCCAAAATTCTCGATTCCTACAACAAAAAACCTGTCCAATATTTCATTAAAAGATTTATCGAGATAAACGGAACACTTTTGGGTTTATTTATTATTTCACCTTTGCTTATTGCTATTGCCGCAGCAATAAAACTAAGTTCTAAAGGTTCGGTTTTATTTAAACAAAAAAGAATCGGCAAACATGGCAAAGAATTTTTCATGTATAAATTTAGAAGCATGGAAATAGATGCTGAAGAAAAACTTAAAGAACTGGAAAAATATAATCAGACAAACGAATTAATGTTTAAAATGTTTGATGACCCGAGAATAACAAAAGTAGGTAAATTTCTCAGAAAATACAGCCTTGATGAACTTCCGCAATTATTTAACGTGCTTAAAGGCGAAATGAGTCTTGTCGGTTTCAGACCGCCTTTACCTTCTGAAGTTGCAGAATACAAAAGCCGCCATTATATAAGATTTGCCACGATGCCGGGCTTAACAGGTCCATGGCAGGTCAGCGGAAGATCAAATATCAAAAACTTTGATAAAGTTATAAATCTCGAATATGAATATATTAAAACCTGGTCTTTATTTCAGGATGTCAAAATCCTGTTCAAAACTATTCCTGTTGTTTTATCAGGAAAAGATGCCGCTTGAAAAAACCAAAATTAATATAATCGAGGAAGAGAAATGAGGATTTTAAAAAAATTTAAAAAAAGAATATTATTGATGATTTTTTCAATAATATTTTCAGCAACCGCTTTAAATCAAACAGGATTAGCAATAACTCTTGTCACAACGAATGAGGACTTTTATTATCAAAGACCTTATGATTCTGCCAACCCCAGTACCTGGACTTATTATCCTGATGGTGATGTATATGCTATAATTGCCAACATGCCTGCTGAAAATTCTAATAGAAATTTTGCTGTTCCGTATTTTAATTTTGATTTAGACCCATATATAGCTGTGTTTAATGCTTCAACAACCGTTAAATTGAATCTGACAACTTCGACTTCCGGTATTCAGACTCCAACAGTATCAAAACCCGCATCTTTTGATGTTTTCCTGACTGACTGGACACCTCCTCTTCCGGCTACTATAAATACTCCTGTTGGAGAGAGTTCCCCTATAGCCAAGATAGGCGCATCTATAGGAAGTGTAACTATAACAAGTGTTTATGGGGCAGATCAACTTTTACAGATAAGCCTGAATAAAAGTTCTATATCAAGTTATTTATCAACACATTCAAATAATTTAAAAATACTGATTGATCCTGATCAAGCTATATCATCGGGGGTATATTTAATTGCTGATTTTCAAGGGTTGCCGTCAGAT
>DNRP01000102.1:1812-16961 GCA_003499955.1 Cyanobacteria bacterium UBA9971 | reverse complement strand
AATTGTTTTATTGGGATTGAATTTTTCAAATTTCAGACGTAATAAAATAATCACCGCTTCAACAAGAGTTGTTTTCGGCTCTCTTTGTGTTTTATTCTTTTCTTTTCTCTCACTTAATATAATTATGTATGGAATATCAATGAAATCTGTACAAAATAATAAAATAGAAGCGTTAAAAGCAGAAAATAAAACCTCAAAAGAAAAAATTAATTACGTTTATAATCAAAATAAAAAAAATATCCCCGCGTCGGAATATAATCTGGCGATAAAACAACTTAATGACAGCCTTTTTTTTCAAATAAGTTATTTAAACTTAACTCATACAAAAATAAATATAAAAACCTTAATGACGTTATTTTTATTCTCTTTTGTGTATTTAATAGCGGGCATTAAAATATTTTCTTTAGATAGGTTATTTCAAAAAAGGCGTAATTTCTCAAAGAGGAATATATGAATGCTTATACCAATTTGCAATCAAAGCCTAACTGTCATTGCGAGGAGCTTGCGACGAAGCAATCCAATTTTTGCTTTTTGGATTGCTTCGTCGGGGCTAAAGCCCCTCCTCGCAATGACGGCAAAGTTTAATTTTGATTTAATTATTTTTTTTGCTTTAAGTGTTTTGTACCTCAAATATATTCCAAACTGGACAAAAGAATGGTTTAATTTTGACTCGTTTTATTCTTTTTTCCCTTTCTTAATTATCTTCGTGGTTCAATTTTTTAAAACAAAAGCCGTAGAACTCCAAAAAACCGAAATAAATCCGACGAATTTAGGGTTATTACCATTAATAACAGGACTTTTGTTTTATTATACGGGAAATAAAGCGGATATGGACTTGTTAAGCGGCTTATCTTTGCCTTTATTATTTTCGGGGATACTTTTATTACTTTACGGGAAAAATCTTTTTATGATTGTTCTTCCTGTAATTATTCTTTTATCATTATCAATTCCGGTGCTTCCAATTTTCAGGCTTACAACCCCGCTGCAAATTTTTTTAGCGGATATATCCGCTAAAATACTTAATTTTTTAAACATAGGCGCATATTCTCTCGGCTCTAATATTTTTATAGACAAATATCTGGTCACGGTTGAAGCAGGCTGTACAGGCGTAAAATCCCTTTCTTCCCTGCTTGTAATAAATTTTCTGCTATTTTATTTTAAAAATATTTCTGTATTTAAAAAATTTTTGATTATTTCGTTTTCATTAGCAATATCTTTTATCGGCAATATTATAAGAATTTTATTAATTGATTTTTATATTATTTATAACGGACTTAAAGGCTCGGAAAATTTTCATTATTACATCGGGCTTGGTATTTTCGCGTTATCTTTATTAATTATTTTAGTTATAAATGAATTTATTGAGGACGACAAAATTGCTGCTTCACAATAAAAAAATAATCCTTTTTTTAAGCATGTTTTTTATTTTTATAATGGCAAATATTGATTTTAACAGAAATGCTGCAAGCAATTTTTCTGTTACTAAAAAATTTCCTAAAAATATTAACGGTTGGGTCGGACAAAATTTAAAACTTGAAAAAAATAGCGGTATTTTTAAAATAATGTCAACGGAAGACCTTATTTTAAGAGTTTACAAAAAAACAAATAATAATGATATTAAAATGGCTCTTGTATTAGCTGACAATAAAAAAAAGATTCATGATCCGCAAATTTGTTACAAATTACAAGGTTTTAAGTTTTTAAATAAAAAAAAATTAACGCTCTCGCCTGATTTAACCGCAAATTTTATAAAGACAAAAAAAGCGGACAAAGAATATTTATTTATATACTGGTATACGGATTTGGAGGCGAATTACGCGACCAGAACAGAATTTTGGAGCGCGATTATCTTTAAAAAAATAACGGGAAAACCTGTTAAAACTTATGGAATTGTAATTTTATATACACCTGAGGAAAATATTGAAAATTTAAAAAAATTCGCTCTGGAAGTCAATAAAATTCTTTACAAACAAATTGTAAATAAATTGTAATATTGTATATATAAATACAAATACAATTAGTATATTTTTTATGCTTATTTTAAAATATATAAATATTTACATTTTTTGCGTCTGGAAAAGGATTATTAATTTATGTCACAAGATGTTAAAAATTTTATTGACGGTATGCCCAATATTCCTTCTATGCCTTCAATTGTTTTGAATTTACTCGATCAATTAAACAAACCCGAACCTGATATTATAAAATTATCCGCAACAATATCAAAAGATATATCCTTAACCGCTCAATTATTAAGACTTGTTAATTCCGCTTATTTCAGTTTTTCTTCAAGAGTAAATAATGTCACACAGGCAGCCGTATTGCTCGGCTTGAACAGACTGAGAAGTTTAATTATAAGCTCGGCGATAAAACCTATGATAGTAACCGTATGCGGAAAAGATTTATGGGAACATTCAATCAGATGCGCTGTAGGATGCGAAATAATCGCTAAAAGCTTAAATGATAATAGAAAAGAAGAAGCCTTTATCGCCGGTCTGTTGCATGATGTGGGAAAAATAGTTCTGGAGTTGTATAACAGCAATTATGCGAGAGAAGCTCATAATCAATTTGTGCTGGGCGGTGAAAGAATAAGCATAGAAAAAAAATTGTTCGGTTTTGCGCACACTGAAGTAGGAAAAGAATTAATTTTTAAATGGAATTTGTCCGATGATATCGGTGAACATGTTAATTTTCATCATAATCCGGTTCAATCTTCCGACAAATTGCTTACAAGTTATGTTTATGTTGCTGACAGGCTTGCGCAGGAAAATATTATGTATCCGATTGTTGATCCTGAAATTTCTGAAAACCTTGATTTTGAAGTTTCTGATCCGATGATTTTAAGAGAAGAAATTTTTACGGCATCCCAACCGATTATTGATGTTTTTTCAGGCAAAACAAATATTAACACTCTGCATAAAGCCGGATAAAATTTTATAACACCGCTAATTTTTTTTCATCAATACTTTTGTTTTCCAGTATAAATTTTAATCCGGTTTTAAATAGGTTTTTATCAAATATCTCTGAGCGTTTGGAAATAAATTTATTGTTCCAGGGCATTTTTTCGGATTGCAAAACAGCTTTGTTCAAAGATTCTACAGATTGTTCTTCAAATAAAATCCCTGTTTCATTATTTAAAACAATATCGCAAGAGCCGCCTTGGTTAAAAGCAATAACAGGTTTTCCGGCAGCCTGGGCTTCTGCCATTACAATTCCAAAATCTTCTTTTCCCGGAAAAATAAACCCTTTGCAGTTATTCATATATTTAACAAGTTCTTCATCCGAAATTTTTCCGACAAGTTTAACATTTTTATTTGCTTTGGCTTTTAATTTTTGATATTCAGTCCCTGTTCCGGCGATAATCAGGCGTTTTCCCGATTCGTTAAACGCTTCAACGGCAAGCTCAAACCCTTTATAAGCAACCAGTCTTCCTGCCATAAAAAAGTAATCCCCTTCTCCTTCATAATTAAATTTATCTGTATCAACAGGCGGATGAAGTATATGGGATTCTCTTCCGTAAAATTTCTTTATTCTGGCGGCTGTATATGTGGAATTGGCGAGAAATAAGTCTACTCTGTTAGAACTTGTTACATCCAGTACTCTTAAATACTGCGAAATTGCCGTAATAGCGATTTTTGATAATTTATTAAAATTATTTAATTTTGAATATGTCCAGAACAAATCCCATATATATCTTGCCGGAGAGTGGCAATAACAAACATGAAACGCGTCAGGTCTGGGAATAACGCTTTTTGCCACAGAATGGTGAGAAGAAAAAATTACATCATATTCCTGCAAGTTTAAATATTCCATAGCAAGAGGCATTAAGGGTAAATAAGCCTTATAAAACTTCTTTGCCAGCGGGAGTTTTTGGATAAAACCGGGGATGATTTTTGTATTTTTATATTGCCCGGGTATTATTTCAGGATTATAGACGGTTGTATAAACAGGAGAATCGGGAAATAAATCAATAGCGCAAAATAAAATACTTTCAGCTCCGCCAATTCCTCCGCATATTTGATCTGAAACTATTGCTAACTTTGCTTTTTGCATTTTTTAAAATTCCCGAATTTTGTATAATTATAGCGAAGCGGAAACTAACTCATTTATACATGTATAGTATTTTCTTCGGGAGAATTAATTTAAATCCCCACTTTGCTCCCCACCTCGATAATTTACAATACCGCTTCCGCAAATATAATAAACTTTTACTTTCAAAAGAAGAGGGAAGTTATGACAACCCGAAAAATAAAAATATTATTTGCGCCGATATGCCTGCTGGCTTTTGTTTTAATGAGTTTTCTCTTTTTATTCTTTGATATAGACACAAACAAACTTCTGTCAAAATATAAAAAGTTTGTGCATTATTCAAAAAGCCATGTTGGTGCAATTATCTGTAACAAAACAAATCAAACAATAGAAATAACTGACTACAAATGGATTCGCAAGCTTCCCCCGGGGAAAAGTTCCCGAGATATAGGAATTTTTGATGCGGACGGGCTTCTTATAAATCAGCCCATGTCTTTTGAAGATACTGTACATTTTAATGGGATTTTAAAATTTTGCGACTATTCAAGACTTACTCTTACTGAAAAAGACGGAGTGATAGAAATACAAGCTAAAAACGTTTGGATTTGCAAGATTTTAAATGATTTTAATTTCTATAATTCAATTGACCAGGCGTTTTAAAGATTTATTCAAAAACTTTTTATTGTTCTTTTAAAACCTTCTTGAATACAAAAAACAGGTTTCCAGCCAAGTTTTTTTATTTTTGAAATATCAGGACAAACTCGTGTTATTTTACTTTTTATATAGCCTTTTTGAAATTTATTTTCTTTTTTAATCACTTTTAAATTTTTTTCAGGAAAAAGATTTATGAGAATATTGCCAAGCTCAAGAATGCTTGTTTCTTTATTAAATCCAACATTATAAGCTTGACCGGATTCTCCTTTTAAAAGTACGGTAAAAAATCCTATAATAGCATCCGCTATATAGCAAAAAGCTCTTGTAGCACTACCGTCGCTATTTAAAACAAGATTTGTATTATTTACCAAATATCTTACAAAATCTGCAACCACTCTTCCGTCATCAAGATTCATGCCGGGACCGTATATATGAAAAGGTCTTACGATTTTTACGGGAATATTATACTGATAGTGCGAGCAAATACACATTGTTTCTCCTGCTCTTTTGCCTTCGGCGTAACAGGATCTGACATTCATCGAGTCTAAATATCCATAATCAGTTTCTTTTGTGGGTATTTGGTTTTCGTTAATTTCTCCATAAACTTCGCAGCTGCTGAAAAACAGAAAACTTTTAGATTTTTTCTCTTCCGCAAGTTTAATAAGATTATGCGTACCTTTTACATTGGCGTTAAAAGTACCGATAGGGTCTATCCCGTAATATTTTGGACTTGCCTGACTGGCGGCGTGTATTATAAAATCCACATCTATATTTGTTTTAATCGGGTCGCATACATCCTGAACAATCAGTTCAAAATCTTTTCTATTAATATAATTTCTAAATTTTTTTTCTGCTTTTTTTTTATTTCTGACAAGTGCAAGAACTTTAATATTTTTATTATATTTTTCATTTAAATAAATAAGCGTATGAACCATATAAGACGGCAAAAACCCGTTAGCTCCCGAAATAAGAACTGTAGAATTTTCAAGTAAATTCCAGGGTAAATCAGCGTCGGTTATGTATTTTAAATCTTCTTTCACTATGTCGCTATACATAATTATTCCTTAATTTGTAATATTTTATAAAAACTGTACATTTTTAGACTCTACGGCTGACTTAATTATCATCCGGCTTTCAAATTCCTTTCTGTCAAGGAACGGGTGCATATCTTCTATAGGGTAGTTAATTATTAACTTGGGTTCAACAACCGTAAATTTTTCAGTATATATATTAAGCAAGCCCGGCAGCGGGTCTTCTAAAAATTCTTTGAGAATATCATTTATATTCTCGTAATAAAATATAGATTTTGCCGATAAACCATAAGCTTTTGCTATTTTTTCAAAATCGGGCACACTGTAATCAATTACGGTTGATTGCAGCCTGCTTTCAAAATATATTTCCTGAAATTGTCTGACCATACCAAGGTTTTGGTTGTTCATAACAATTATTTTCACGGGAAGATTTCTTCTTTTTAATATTTCAAGTTCTTGAATATTCATTTGTAGACCACCATCGCCTGTTATAACAATGGAACGTTTGCCCGTCGCTATAGTTGAGCCTATAGCGCAAGGCAATGCAAAGCCCATTGATCCCATTCCTCCGGAAAAATGAATCCGCTGATTTGTTTGAACACAACATGATTGAGCTGTCCACATTTGATGTTGCCCGACATCAACACAAACAACATCATCGCTTTTTAAACAGTTAAAAATTTGAGCTATTAAAAGATTGGGGTTTTTGATAACGCCGTTTATATTTTGAACTGACGGGTATTTATCTTTATATTCGAGAATTTTTTTATGCCAAAAATCAAGATTAAGTTTGAAATTGATTAAATTTATTTCTTTTAAAAATTCTTTTATATCGGTCTTTAACTTTATATTGGCAATATTTTTGCAATTTAATTCATTTTCATCTATATCCACATGAATAATTTTTGCTTCTCTGGCAAATAAGTTAAGGTTTGTTCCTGTTTGTCTTGTATCGAGTCTAGAACCCAAAACTATTATAAGATCGGCGTTAGCTAGTGTAAAATTTCCATATCTGTTACCATAAGCTCCAATTAAACCCATATTGTATTTATAATTACCGGCTACAGCATCAGTTCCCATTAATGAATGGACTATAGGGATTTTTGTCTTTTCAATAAAAACTTTTAATTCATCATTAGCGAAAGCCAATCTTATTCCGCCGCCTAAAAGCAAAACAGGTCTTTTAGAAGTATTGATAATAAGCTCTATATCCGCCAAAATTTCTTTTGAAATATTATTTTTACAAGATAAAACCTGAAATTCTTCGCTGTCAAAAAATGATTTTGATTTATCAAAATCAATGTCATCTCTTTGAATATTCATTGGAATATCCAGCAACACCGGTCCTTTTCTTCCATGCGCGGATAAATACAAACATTTTTCAAGTTCATAGCGAAGATTTTCTGTATTAGATATCATTACGGCATATTTTGTTATTGGTTTAATTATGCTTACGATATCTGTTTCCTGAAAACCAACTTGTCTTCTCGGATTATTATATTTGTAATCATAGGTATTTACCTGTCCTGTTATAAATAAAGCGGGGATTGAATCAAAAAAACAGCTGCCTATAGAAGTTATAAGATTTGTAGCGCCCGGTCCGCTTGTTGCGATAGCCACGCCTGTTATTCCCGTTGTTCTGGCAAATCCTTCAGCGGCAAAAGCAGCCCCTTGTTCATGTATCATATTTACCATTTCTACTTGAGGGTGTTTATAGAGAGAATCTGCTAAATACGCTATAGCTCCACCGATATAACCGTATATTTTATTAATTTTATTATCGGCGAGGTAGTTGATAATATAGTCTGATGCTCTCATTTTTACTTCTTTAAGCCTCTGGTTACAGCTTTTATACTTTTTCTTTTACGTTATAGCAGTTGCTCCGGTCATCCCATATTTGCCAGGGAGCATTACCCGAATTCCATAATTTTTCCAATTCTTTCTTATCGCTTAAAGTATCCATTGGTTTCCAGAAACCGTGGTGTTTGTAAGCGACCAGTTGTTCATCTTTAGAAAGATTTTCTAGTGGTTCTTTTTCCCATACTGTGTTTTCATCTTTTATATAATTAAAAATTTCTGGTTCCAACACAAAAAACCCGCCATTTACCCAGGAATTATCACCTTTTGGCTTTTCCTGAAAAGATTTGACAATTCCCTGCTTATCAACATTAATAGCTCCAAATTTTCCGAAAGGCTGAACTGTAGTAACTGTAGCCAGTTTTCCGTTTTTTTTATGACAATTCAGTAATTCAAATATATTTATATCCCCAACTCCATCACCATAAGTAAGCAGAAATGTTTCATTTTTTTTGAAAAAACTTTGTATTTTCTTAATCCTGCCGCCCGTCATAGTATCTAAACCGGTATCAATTAACGATATTTTCCATGGCTCAATATTATTAGTTAAATTAATTTCACGGGTATTTTCGGATAAATTTATTGTTATATCAGAATGATGAAGAAAATAATTTGCAAAATATTCTTTAATTAAATATCCTTTATAACCGAGCAATATTATAAATTCATTAAGCCCGTACCGTGAATAAATCTTCATAATATGCCACAAAATTGGTTTTCCGCCTATTTCAATCATTGGTTTTGGTACTAAATCAGTTTCTTCACTAATTCGAGTTCCAAATCCGCCTGCTAAAATTACAACTTTCATTTTTTCCCCTGTCGCGAATTATTAATTTATTAATAATAAATTTTTATAAAAACTTTTTCTTTCTTCAGGAAGGAAGAAAAAGTTTGTTTCAGTTGTTTCATCAGTCATTAATGTAATTTCTGATAAATAATCACCATTTATGCAAAAACATTTATATCCGATGTCTTTAAATAATTTAATCATTTCATTTGGATGATAATTAAATTTTGCAGTCCATTTTCTAAGCATTTCCGCAAATATAACGGGTCTTTGATTTTTAAGAGTTTCAAGCCCTCCTTGAAAAACAAATATCTCAGAACCCTCGGTATCACATTTAATAAAATCTATTTTCAAGTTATTTTCATTTATAAAATTATCCAAAGTCCTAAATTTACAAGGTATATTCACAACTTTGTTTGTTTCCGACAAGTTAGCAATGGAAGAGCTTACTGTATATTCAGGATAAAAATTTATAGGTATTATTTTTTCTTTATCGTAAAAGCCAAAATTAAATATCTTTATATTTTCTAAATTATTAATCTCAATATTTTGTCTTAAATAATCAAAGGTTTCAGGTACGGGTTCAAAAGAATAAATTCTGACATTCGGTATTAATTTTGGAAGATTCACCGCGTACCAGCCGATATTAGCGCCAATATCCAGAATTACAGAGTTTTCTTTAATAAGTTTTCTCATCATGTTTAATTCCGGTTTTTCAACACAATTAAAATTTAATATTTCTACGGCCGGATTTCTTTTATCATTTTTATTACAGATTATTTTGGCATCCGTAATTGCTAATGACATAACTACAGCTTCTTCTACTATTTCTATCTTTGAAATATCCGTATTTTTAATAAAATCAGCATATTCGAATAAATATTTATGTATTTCATGTATTTTATCAATATAATCCGCCTTGTTAATTTTTCCTTCATAGAAATCTGATTTTAATTGTTTAAGGCTTATCATAAAAATCCTTTTGTTTCTTTAGTATTAAAAAGCTTATTAACGAGAATAGAATAAAGTTGCAATCGCATAAGGAATCTTATTTCTAATCTTTTCGATTAATTAATTTTTAGTAGCCTGTCTATATTTTTTTAAATTAAATCGAGAAACAATTATTGAAGATTTACAAAAAATATTATCTTTGATGATGAGGTTATTTTGATTTCAAGTATTAGCCAAATTAACAACAATCAAAAAATCAAAAAAATTAAATCGTTAACAGGCATCGATAAAGCTATATTTTTTTCTCTTATTAATAAATCCTTTGGGATGATCAGAATTTCTGTTACGGCGTATTTGATTATCAGGTGTTTGACCCCAAACGAACAGGGCTATTGGTATACCTTTTTAAGTCTTGGATCTTTAGCCGTATTTGCCGAAATGGGTTTTTTAAATATAATTAGTCAGTTTGTCGGTCATGAATTTGCGCATTTGACAGAAAATACTGACGGAATCATCTCCGGCACCGATGAAAAAATTGAAAGGTTTATTTCTTTTATTCAATTTGCCTTGAAATTTTATTGTTTTATAATACCAATCGCATTTTGCCTGCTTACTTTTATCGGTTCAATATTTTTAAAACAATCCGGCGGTGATTTTTTAATAATTTTAGCCTGGATAATGTACTCTTTTACCGGAGCGGCAATATTATCAGTTTCTTTGTTCAGCTCAATTCTTAATGGATGCAATAAAGTAGCCGATGTTCAAAAGTGTACTTTTTTTAGTTTGTTAATAAGCAATTTGGGTCTATGGTCAGCGCTTTTATTAGGACTTAAATTATGGGGACTTTTTGTAGGTATGTTTTTAAATATAATATCGGGCATAATTTTGTTTTATTTCGTTTCTCCAAATTTATGGAAACAAATATTTCAAACAAAGACTCAAAGGCCCTACAATTGGTTTTCGGAGACGTTGCCTCTTCAATGGAGATATGCTTTGAGCTGGATATCAGGTTATTTTATATTTCAGTTCATAACACCGGCTGCGATGTTTTATGCCGGCGCTGAAGCCGCCGGAAAAACAGGATTATCTGTTTCTCTTGTATGGTCTGTTTTAATGGCGGCTAATATATGGCCAAGTGCTAAAACTCCTTTATTTAATATGTTTATAGCCAGAAATGAACGCAAAAATCTTGATAAATTATTTAATATTACATTAAAACAAAGTATTTTAGTGTTTTGTACAGGCGGTCTTTCGCTGTTATTTATTTGTGCCGTTTTATTTCCGATGTTTCATTGGGATAATCGCATATTAAGTCCCGTTGAAATATTTTTATTAATTATTATAGGTCTTATAAATCTTCTGGCGGCGAATTGGGCAACATATCTTCGGGCTCATAAACAAGAACCCTACATGTTGCCATCTGTTGTAGGCGCTATTTTAACCGGCATGGCTATTTGGTTGAGCATGAAATTGTTTGCATCCACCGCTGTCACTATTTGGAGTTATTGTATCGCAAGTTTGATAATGTTAATTCCTTATCGGCTAATTTTTATCATAAAACGTAAGGAATATTCGAAGTTTAGTAATTACAGGGAGTTGATAAACAATGTCTGAATCAAACCCGGTATTATCTATATGTATTCCTACGTATAATAGAGCGGAATTTTTGGAGAAAACACTTGAAAGTATTGTAAGTCAAAGTGTTTTTTTAAATACAAATGACGTAGAAGTTGTTATTGCTGATAATTGTTCACAAGATAATACTTCATCAGTTATAAAAAAATATACTGACAGATTTCCCGAAAAAATTATATATTTGAAAAACGAAGTCAATATCGGCGCTGTAAAAAATTATGAAAACGTACTTTCTGTAGCAACCGGAACTTTTGCAAAACTGCATAATGATTATTTATTAATAAAAAAAGAAGCTTTATCAACAATCGTGGAAATAATAAAAGAAAATGCCGAAGAAAAACCGATTATTTTTTTCTTGAACGGCAATAAAAAAATTCAGGAAAAGACAACAGTTTGCAAAAATCTAAACGAATTTGTATCGCATGTTTCTTATTTTTCAACATGGATTGGGGGATTTGGAATTTGGAAAGACGATTTCAAAAAATTACCGGATTTCTCAAGATATCATAAATTATTATTAGTTCAGACAGATTTTTTGTTTCGGCTTTTAGCTATGGGAAAACCTGCTATTGTTTGTAATGAAAATTATTTTATTAACATACCGTTTAAAAAAAATATTGATTATAATATTGCAGAAGTTTTTGGACAAAATTATCTGTTTTTATATAAAGAATATTTGAATAATGGTTTGTTAGACAAAAATATCTTTCAAAAAGAAAAAAAACTTTTATTAATTAATCATATTCTTCCTTATTGCATCAAATTTATTAACAAAAAATCGGAATTTTTTTGTTTTATGAAAGATTACAAATATGATTGGTTTTTTTATTTGTCATTGATTCTTTATCCTGCGCTAATTATCAAGAATAAATTAAGAAATCTGTTAAATATAAATATTTTTAATAGATTACTAAATAAACTTGGAAATTTTGAAAACAATATTTTTTACAAGATTTATAAAAAAATTATATGGAGAATAAACAATCTTCATAATGAAACTTTCTTAATCAATACTTTTGATCAAAAAAAAGTAACTGTCGGGAAAAAAACATATGGCGGATTAAAAGTTTATATGTTTGGACATTTAGAAGAAAAACTGGTTATAGGTAATTATGTATCCATTGCTTCGGATGTAATATTTTTACTTGGTGGAGAACACCCGTATGAAAGTTTTTCCACTTATCCGTTTTTGGTTAAACTTCTTGGTCAAAGCTGCGAAACAAAAACTAAAGGCTCTGTTATTGTTGAAGATGATGTTTGGATTGGTGTAAACAGCCTTATTTTATCGGGGGTAAAAATCAAAAAAGGCGCTGTTATCGCAGCCGGAAGCGTTGTAACAAAAGATATTCCCGCTTACAGTATTGTTGGGGGCAACCCCGCAAAAGTAATTAAATACAGATTTGAGAAAGAAGTAATCACAGAATTGTCCAAATTGGATTTTTCTATACTTGATGATGAAATTTTAATTAAAAATAAAGAAATAATTTATCAAAAACTTGATAAAAATAATGTAAAAAATATTGTCGATAAATTGAAAAACTAATTAAATTCATAACAAAGCTAAAAATTTCTGGAGAATAAAATGAATAACAAACTAATATCAATATCCGGCGTAATAATTTTATATAATCCCGAATTAAATGTTATAGAAAATATTAACAGCTATATTAATTATGTGGATATTTTGTTTGCCATTGATAATTCTGAAAATTCAAATCTTGATATTATAGAAAAATTAAAATTAAATCCTAAAATTTGTTATATTTCAAACAATGAAAATCTTGGTATTGCCAAAGCTTTAAATCAAGGAGCAGAACTTGCTTTGCAAAAAAACTTTTCCTGGCTTTTGACCATGGATCAGGATAGCAAATTTGAAGATGATAATGCAAAATATTTTTTCAATTGTTTTGATAAATTAGAAAATTCGGAAGAAATAGCTCTTATTTGCGCTAATCGCCAATCGGCAACAAATTTTGATAAAACAACAGAAAATATTTATGATTTTAAAACGGCTTTAATTGCTATAACTTCCGGAAATTTACTAAATCTTGAGTTGTATAAGCAAATTGGAAAATTTGAAGAAAAACTTTTTATTGATCAAGTGGATCATGACTATAATCTCAGGGCGTTGCTAAAAAATTATAAAATAATAAAATTTAAAAATATTTTGATTAATCATTCTTTAGGAAAACAAGTATCTGTTAATGAAAAATTATTTATACATTCTCCGATTAGAATTTATTATCAAACAAGAAATTTTTTGTATATGTTGTCAAAATACTTTTTTTTCTTTCCCTGTCTTTTTTTTAGATATGGATTAAGCGAAATTAAAAGAATATTTATTAACTTTTATTTTGACAGAGTAAATATAAAAGCTAAATTCCGCAAAATTTTAGAAGGTTTTAGGGATTTTATTTTAAATAAATACGGCAAATATGAGAATAATTAATGATGAATAATGATAAACTTGTTTCAATAGCAATGGCAACATATAACGGCGAAAAATATCTTCATGAGCAGCTTGATTCAATTTATAACCAAACATACAAAAATATTGAAGTCGTTGTTTGTGATGACTGTTCGACAGATTCAACCGTCGAAATCCTTAAAAAATATAAAGAAAAATACGGATTAAAATATTTTATAAATGAAAAAAATCTTGGTTATTCAAAAAATTTTGAAAAAGCCGCTTTTCTTTGTAAAGGTGAATATATCGCATTTTCTGATCAGGATGATATTTGGCTGCCCGAAAAAATCGAAACTTTATTAAATGAAATAGGTTTGTATTCTCTAATTCATTCAAATGCCGGAATGATAGATAAAAACGGCATTTTATTAAATAAAAACATAAAAAGTAATCTCAAATCCGAGCTATTTACGGGTAATTCGTTTAAAAAGATTGCAAATATTTCGATTGTGCGGGGATGTACAATTTTATGCAAAAAAGATCTCGTTATAAAAGCTAGTCCAATACCGCCTAATGAACCTCATGACTGGTGGTTTGCCATAGTCGCTTCAAGAACAAACGACCTGACTTATCTGGATAAAGAACTTATGTTCTGGAGAAAACATAACAGCGTTACCAACAGGTCTTCTTTTGGAAATTTCATAGTGCGTATCTATTTATTGACCGTTGCTAATTTATACAGGCAAATAAGATTAATAAAAAGGGACTTAATTTTAAAACAAAGGGGTTTGTAAATGAAAATTCTTTTTCTTCATAATTATTTTCATATTAAATCCGGTTCTAATTCTATAATGTTTCAGGAAGCTGAACTTCTTAAAGAAAATGGTCATAAAGTTTATTATTTCTGTACTGACAAAAAACCTTATTATGATGAAAATTATGAATTTTTAGAATATTTCCCTAAACATATAGATTTTAAAAATTTAAGTTTTTTAGAAAAAATAACGAATTTTTATAAACCTTTTTATAATCCTGAAGCTGTTAAAAAATTGGGGATATTTCTTGATAAAATTAAGCCGGATATAATTCATGAGCATACAACATCTTTTCATTTAACTCCGGCTATATTAAATGAAGGTTATAAAAGGAAAATCCCTGTTGTATTAACAATTCATGGACCCGGATTTTTGTGTCCTTCCGGCACTCTTATGCTGGGACAAAAAAAACTCTGTGAAAAGGTTTATTGCAAAGGACTTAATAAACATAACTGTTTAATTAACAAATGTATAGAAGATAATTTGATAAATAAATTATTTAAAATATCCATATATTCATTTTATGAAATGATGGGATTCTATAAAAAAATTTCCGCTTTTGTTTGTCCCAGTGAAGCGATTATGGATTTTACGGCAAAAACCGGTATAAATAAAAATAAACTGAATTTAATTCAAAACTTTGCGGGTAAAAAATATTTGGAAATTCAGCCTGAAGTTAAAATAAATAACAGTTATTTTTTATATGCGGGACGGCTGGAGAAAGAAAAAGGCGTTAATTTTTTAACAAACGCGGCAAAATTATTGCCGGAAGAAATTGAAATTCATCTGGTGGGAAATGGTTCAGAAAAAGACCTTTTAAAACGTTTTGCAGAAAAACATTCTTTGCGAAATATTAAATTTCAAGGCTTTAAATCGGGATTAGAGCTGGAAGAAGAATATAGGAACTGTATTGCAAGTATTTTGCCAAGTAATTGTTTTGAAGCTTTCGGTTTAACTATAGTAGAATCATTCTGCTTTGGCAA
>DNRP01000102.1:0-1718 GCA_003499955.1 Cyanobacteria bacterium UBA9971 | reverse complement strand
CATATAAATAATTTTTTTACAAAATACGGCGGCGCAGAAAATTCCGTTTGGAAAATTTCAAATTTATTCAAAAATAAAGGCAATAAAATTTATTATTTTACAACTGACAAACAGCCTTATTTTATAGCTGATTATGAGTATTCAAAATATTTTCCGCAATATAAAGATAAAAGAAAAAGCGGTATTAAAGACATTATCAATATATTTTATAATTTTGAAGCCAAAAACAATCTTGAAAATTATTTAAAGGAAATTCAGCCTGATTTAATAATAACGCATAATATTTTGTTTCATTTAACACCGGCTGTTTTTGACGCATGCAAAAAATTTAATATCCCAATAATTATGTATATTCAGGATCCGCGCTTATTTTGTCCCGGCGGATTGCTTGCTTTTTCAGATAAATATTGTTATGAAGAACCATGCATAAAAGGGAATCCAATTTTTTGCATAAAAAACAAATGCAAACTTTCAAGCTTAAAAGCAAGCATAGTAGCTTCTTTAAACTTTATTTTTGTGAGAAACCAAAATTTATTTAATAAATGCGACGCGATTATATGTTTAAGCGGCGTTTTGAAAAATCTTGCCGTAAGAGCCGGAGTTCCCTCTGAAAAAATAAAAGTTATAAATCATTTTATTGAAGAAGAAAAATTATTAATAAAACCTGTTTATAATAATAAAAACTATTTTCTTTACGCAGGCAGACTTGATCGAGAAAAAGGCGTGCATTTTTTGATAGAGGCGATGAAAAATGTTTCATCGGATATTCAGCTTCATATAGCAGGTGATGGCGATGAAAAAGAAAATTTAGTCAGACAAAAAGAATGTTTAAATCTCAATAATATAAAATTTTTGGGGTATTTAAACAGACAAGCTCTGGAAGAAGAATATAAAAACTGTATCGCGACTGTTTTGCCCTGCAACTGGTTTGAAGCTTTCGGTTTAACTAACATAGAATCATTTTTGTATGGCAAGCCTGTTATAGCAAGTAATATTGCGGCGATTCCCGAGATTGTCGATGACGGAATAAACGGAATTCTTGTTCCACCCGCAAATATCAACGCTTTAAGCGCGGCTATTGAAAAACTTTATTATAATTCTGATCTTGTTATAAAAATGGGCAGAAATGGAAGAAATAAAGTTGAAAATCTTTACACTGCAAATGTTTACTGGGATAAATTTTCAAAAGAAATTTTATCTTTTTTGAAATAATTGCAGTTTGAACTTTAATCCCTCAAGAAGCATTAGGGAACTGAAAAAAATTATAGCCGTAGGCACTCTTAAACCATCAGAATAATGATATATAAAATAAAATATTATCAGACAGCAGCTCGTATTGCTTATAAGCTTAATATTATTATGCGTGTTTTTGCTTATTAAATTCAATATATTTCGGTAAAAAATTAATATGAGCGGAGTAAAGTAAAATAAAGCAACGGCTCCGTAATCGAAAAACATATCCATATAGTGATTATGGGTTGTTTGCACATAATACAGAGAACTATATTGGGATTGGGTTATATAATAAATAATTTCTCTTGATTTGCCAATTCCAAAACCAAATAAACAATTAAATGTATTTAAATTATTTATCCAATAATCACCAAAAAGCCTCCAATTGCTTTTTCTAATATAGTAGGAGTTGATTCCGCCGCCGGTAAGGGAATTAAAAGTACCTTCCAGTTTTTTTTGAACTATTTCCGGAATATTAAACTTTA
>DNRP01000146.1:602-12140 GCA_003499955.1 Cyanobacteria bacterium UBA9971 | reverse complement strand
AGTTTTTTTAACAATGTTAATTATTCGTTCTTTTCTGTAGCAATAGAGCTTGTTTTGGGTTTGACAATCGCTTTAATCCTCAATCAAAGCTTTAAAGCAAGGTGGTTAATCAGGACAGCTATTCTTATTCCCTGGATTTTGCCGACAGTTATCGCATCAAAGTTCTGGAATATAATTTTAGACCCTCAATATGGTCTTGCAAACAAGATACTGTTTAACTTGCATATAATTCATACAAATATAAACTGGTTAGGAGATCCTTTTTGGGCGATGAAGTGTGCAATAATGGTTGATATATGGAAATATACACCGTTTTTATCGCTTTTGTTGCTTGGAGGGCTTCAGTTAATTCCGAAAGAATTATACGAAGCGGCAATTCTGGATGGAACAAACAAGTTTCAAAGTTTTAAAAACATTACGCTGCCTCTGCTTATGCCGACTATGCTTGTTGCATTACTTTTCAGGACAATGGATTCTTTCAGCGCGTTTTCTGTCGTTTATGTATTAACTAATGGGGGACCGGCGGACAGTACGGAGCTTATGTCTTTATATACTTTCAAAACCCTTTTTCAGAGTTTGCAATTTGGTTACGGGGCGGCTATTTCCGTAATTATTTTTCTGTGCGTGCTTCTTATAAGCATATTTTACTTATATTCATTTAGTTATAAAACCAAGGATGTTGATTGATGAGATCAAGATTTAATGAAATAAAAGGAAGAGCTTTTTATATTTTTCTTTTGGTGGCATGGTGCGCTGGCCCTTTAATTTTGCTTTTATTTTACTCTCTTTCCGATATAAATTCTGGTTATATAGATTTCAAAAACTATATAGCTCTTTTGCATGATGAAAATTTCCGTGCCGTAATGTTAAATAGTCTAATTGTTTCAACTGTTTCAACTTTTCTTTCGCTTAGTTTGGCGACAATTTCAGCGTATGCCATTACAAGAAAAAACATCAGGTTCGGTCAAACGGCTTTATTCCTGTTTTTGGCTATTTCAATGTTTCCGTCTATCGCGACATTAAGCCCTTTATATCTGATTTTTAGAGAAGTGGGCTTAAGAGATACGCTTATATCTCTAATAATTCCTTATACGGTATTTTCTTTGCCCATTGCGATATGGATGTTGTCAGGCTATTTCAAGCAAATCCCTAAAGAACTTGAGCTATCAGCAAAGATGGACGGGTGTTCGGGGTTTACGATATTTTGGAAAATCCTGTTTCCTCTTTTAAAATCAGGACTGGCGACCACGGCTATTTTGGTCTTTGTTACTAACTGGAACGAGTTTATATATGCTGTAGCGTTTACCACAACTAATTTTTCGCGGACTTTGCCAATATATATAAGCAAATTCCCTACAGCAACAGACAATGTAATAGGTCAATTAACCGCCAGTTCTGTTATCGGGGCAATTCCTCTTATCTTAATTATTCTTTTCTTCCAGAAAAGAATTGTAGCCGGCTTAACTTCCGGTGCGGTGAAGGAATAAAAACGGCATGCTGAACTTGATTAAACAGACCCTGAAACAAGTTCAGGGTAACATCGTCGTTTAAAAATCTTAATCAGGGATATATTCTAAGAGTTCTTGAGTATTACATTCTAGGGCTTTACAAAGTTTTTCTATCGTATCAAAACTAATATAATTCGTTTTTTCATAATAAATTTTTGTAAGAGTAGGTCGTCCGAGTCCCGTTAAACGGTGCAACTCGGTTATTTTTATTTTTTTTCGTCCCATTAATTCTGATAAATTATTTTTTAACATAACTAAATTATAACAATTTTAAAATGCTTGTTGACATAACGTAATTACTACGTTACATTATGAAAATTAGTAATAGTATTTTTCTTTACAAAGAGGAAACAATTATGGGTAAAAAGCAAAAACTTTATAATTTAAGAGCAAATATTTCCGCAGATGCTCAAAAAATTGAATATCTGTTAAAAAACGTGATTTTTAAAGCCGAAAGAATCTCAAAAATGTCAGAAAAAATCGGCAGGATTTTAAAGCATTAAAGTTTTTTGAGTTTAAAGTTTTTTTCCCCTAGAATAAAGCATGTTACAAAACCTGTCCCAACTTAAATTTGTTTTCGGATTTATTTAAAACGTTAAATGTTTGAAGGATATAAAAATTCCGAAAACAGTAATTTGAGCGAGGGATGTTAATCTATATAAAAAGCGGCATTCATGTATATCGAAGGACCTTTAAAATCGGGGAAATCGTCGTTTCTGGTTGAAAAGTTTATTGAACTTGTCGAATCGGGGATTTTGACGTCGGAAATACTTGTTATCACTTTAAACAGTTATAAAAAAAATGTATTTTTCGAAAAAATCAGGGAGAGATTAGCGGAACTTCAAATAAACGGACTTGGAGAACTTCCGATTTTTACTTTCAACGGGATTGTTTACAATTCCATTAAATCCAATTGGTCGCTTGTAGAAGAGTTAATCCCTGATAACAGAGGTAAAAGAGAAATCATACCCAACCTTTGCGGGCTTGAAGTTTCGGAACTCTTTATTAAAAGTTGTATTAAGAAAATAAATAAGCGGGAAAAACTTGAAGAAAGCTTAAGGGATTACAAGTCGCACAAAAGCCTTAAGCACCAGATTTTAAGAAGACATTCGCTTATTACAAACAATTTTCTTGATCAGGATGAAATTATTGACAGGTCTGAAATTTTAGATGAGTCAATGGGTAAACTTGCTCAGGAAGTGCTTGAAGAGCTTAGAAAATCCGCGAATAATTATAGATGTTTTGATCAATACAAACAAATTTCAACTTTCTTTTTTTTGGTTGACAGCGGCAAAATTGATTTTGGCAGGATAAAATATCTTCTGGTTGACGATTTTGATGAAACCACATATTCCGCGCAGTACTTTATAAGTAAGCTTATCCCCGAAGTTAAAGAGTTTTTTATAGCTGTAGACCCTCAAGGGAGTTCCAGAAGAGGATATTTATGCGCAAATCCTTGCGGTTATGAGGATATAAAAGCTTCAAATCCTTCTGAAATAATTAATTTAACTTCAAAAAAGCCTTCTTATGATGATGCGCGGGAGTTGTTTCAGGCAATTATAAATGATAAAACGCCCGAATTGAATAATATTAGTCTTATTGAAAATTCTATCCGGCATGTGGAAATGTTGGAGCAGGTTTTTGCTAAAATAAAAGTTCTTATCAATAATGAAAAAATTTCTCCCGATGATATTGTGCTTGTGGCTCCTTCAATGGACGGGACTTTGAAACACGCGCTGAAAGAGTTTTTTGAGCTGGAAAATATTGATTACCAATTTCTGACAGGCTCTAAGAAGATTTTTGACGATCCGCTGGTTTTTGGGACGCTCATAATTCTTCAGTTAATAAACGAAGAGTGGCGCTTTAAGCCGAAAACCTTTGAAATTAGGTCTTTGTTGACCGGCATGTTGGGAATTCCGACTGTTTTTTGCGAGGAAATACTTGAAAAATACGAAAATACAAGATATATCTCTATTCCTGATTGTCATTCTGAGAGCTTTAGCTCGAAGAATCTATCCAGTGATGAAAATAGTCAAATGGACAGATTACCCCCTTCTTTTTCGATACTTAATCGAAAAAGCGGGTTCCCTACTTCGCTCAGGATGACAGATAGGACTATAGAAAAATTAATAACTGTTATTAACGACTTGAAATCTGCGAAACAGTCTCTTTCAATGCAGGTGGAGAAGATTTTTTCCGAGCTTATCCTTCCCAATATTAACGAAAATCAGAATCTGGAAGACTTCAATAGAATGGTGGAGTCGCTTTTAAATTTTGAAAAATTGCAAAATAAAGTATTTTCTGATAAAGACTGGCTGATTTTGATGAAAGATACTGTTGTTTCCGATAATCCTTCTTATGCGCCGGAAATAAAAGGAAATTGCGTAAAAATTGCGACGCCGCAAAAGGTTATTGACCTTGAAATTGAGTCAAAAATTCAAATATGGTTGGATGTTTCCAGTCGTCAATGGATGAAAGATGACACGGGACCACTTTATAATGCATGGGTTTTTAATAAAAACTGGCAGCAGTCAAAATATACCCCTCAAATCCATAAAAAACTCACGCTGGAAAAGACGGCTCACGTTTTAAGGAAGCTGGTTTTGTTATGTGACGATAAAATTTTCTGTTACGCAAGTCAGCTCGATGTGTCAGGAGCGGAAAATGACGGAGGGATTGAGAGTTTTATCTCTGAGGTAAAGGAAAAGACGGAAATAAAGTTTGAATTTACCCCTCGTAAAGATCAGGCGGCAGTTCTTGAATACAAGTCGGGAAAAATGGCGATTTCCGCTGTTCCCGGTGCAGGAAAAACAAAAATTCTTGAAGCTTTGATTATAAAGCTGATTCAGGATGGAATTAATCCAGAAGAGATTCTGGTGCTTACGTATATGGATTCTGCGGCAAGAAATATCCGTGAGAGAATAAAAACTTCCTGCCCGGATCTTGTAAAATTTCCTCATATCAGCACTATTCATGGTCTTGGATTGAGTATAATCAAGAATGGAGATAATTCTACCAAAATAGGACTGGATGCGGATTTTGATATTTGTGATGACACTTTGAAATTCAAAATAATGCAGGAAATTTACAATAAACTGATTAAAGACAATGATTATCAGTTTAATTCTTTTAATTATGACTATCCGAACGCTATTTCGCAGGCAAAGTTTCTGGAAATTACCTCGGAGAGCATTGGAAAGTATTTATCAAATAAAAGTTCCGAACTTTATCGGGAATTATTCGACTTTTATCCTGTATATGCAGAATATAAAAGAATATTAAAAGAAAGAAGTATGATAGACTTCGATGATTTGTTGATTTACAGCGTTGAACTGTTAAAAAATCATCCTGAAATTAAAAAGCATTTTCAGGAAAAGTTTAAATATATTATAGAAGATGAGGCGCAAGATTCTTCTTCTGTTCAACAGAAGCTGTTCGGGCTTCTTAGCGAAAATAACGGTAATTTAATCAGGTGTGGCGACCCGAATCAGGCAATTACATCGAGTTTTTCTAATTCTGACGTGACGGGATTTAAAGAATTTATTAAAACTACAAATAATCTTGTGGAGATGGATCACTCCCAGCGATGTGTAAATGAGGTTTTTGAGCTTGCAAATTCTCTGGTAGACTGGGCAGGAAGTCAGGAGTTGCTCAAAGATGCTTTTATTCCGTTGAAAATTCATGCCGTGGAAGGTAAAAACCCTGAAACAAAAGATTGTTTAAGTTTTAAAATTTATGAAACCGCTGATGAAGAAAAAGCAAAAATCTTAAAAGAAATTCAAAAACTTAAAAAAAGTGCATTTAATTTCACAATCGGGGTTTTATTAAGGACAAACAGTGCCGTAATTGAATGGGCGCAATTTTTGGAGGCTAATAACATACCGTTTATTTGTTATTCCGAGTCTGTGGCGCAGAAAAAGGTTTTCAGGTTTATAAAAGCGTATCTTGAAGCGTTGAATAATCCCTGGAATAACAAATTAATCAAAATTCTTTATGAAGAATTTGTGAAATCAAATATTTTGCAGTATGAGTTTGATGCGGCTCATTTTCTTGAAAAAGCAGGTTCTCCGTTTATTTGCTTTGGAAAAGAAGACTTGCCTACAGAAACACTGGGCAAATTTCAGGATGAAGTATTAAAATGGCTTGATAAATCAAATTTACCTCCCGAGGAAATCATTGCAGAGCTTGGCGCGAGTTATTTTGATTCTGTTATAGACAAGTCAAACGCAAGAATAATAAGTCTTTTAGTCAGCAGGTTCAGACGATACGACACGGATAATGAAGAAAATAAAACGGTTAATTTGCCTGAAATTTTGAACTATTTGAGTGATTTAGGCGGTAAAAAGTCGCTTAGCGGGGTAAAATTCTTTAATGAAATTGAAAAAGACGATGATAAATATGAATTTGTGCAGATTATGACTGCCCATAAGGCAAAGGGTTTGGAGTTTGATGCTGTATTTATGCCTGAAATGCAGGAAGTTAAGTTTAGTTATCCTGTGACACCCGAAGTTGTTGACATCGGAAGAAGCGGGAAGCTTATAAATCAAATAAGGCAGATTAAAAAACTTCATAAAAGTGTTGATATAATTAAGCTTGAGCAGATACATGAGCATTTAAGGCTTATTTATGTGGGTATTACTCGTGCAAGACATTATCTTTATATGAGCGGTAATGAAAAAGCAAAAAATAGTTGGAATAAAACTAAAGAATATAAGCCTTCTAAAGTTTTAGAGTACTTCATTAATAAATTTTCCAGTTGTCATTGCGAGGAGGCAGCATTGCTGCCGACGTGGCAATCTAAAGCAGGAAAGGATAAAAGATGAAAAATAATCTTTTAAATCATGACCGCTTTAATACATGGCAAACATGCCGGAAAAAATACTATTTAAAATACATAAAAGAGCTTAAATATCCCGAATTTCATCAGGATTACGAGCTGGGAAAGTCTGTGCATGCCTTGATTGACTATTATTTAAGGGGGTTAAACATAGAACATCTCCTGAAAAACGCTGATAATAAGATTATTGATCGTTGGAACGCTATAAAAAACCATCCAATTCTTGACAAAAAAGTAATAAAAACCGAATGGGGGTTTAATACTAATCTTAAAGAAACGCCCTATTGGCTTATAGGTAGAATTGATGCTGTATTTTTTGATGAAGAAAAAGGCAAATACATTATAGCCGATTGGAAAACAGGTATTATTCCCAAAAATATCGACACTAATTTTCAGCACCGGATTTATCTTTACGCGCTTTATCAAAGCAGGAAAGATTTGGGGATTGATTTTAAGCCGGAAAATCTTGTTTTTCAGTATTTTAAAATAATTCCCGAGTCTGTTGAAATTACAGAAATAACTTTTTCAGAAGAAAAAATGCTTGAATATGAAGAAAATTTTGTGAAAATTATAAATAAAATAGAGAATGCTGCTGAATTTCCTGCTCAAGAAAATTGTCATGTTAAAATTTGTCCGTATAATGGACTTTGCAAAAAATAACTAAAAAATATTTAAAAAATGGCAAATATAAAAGATAATGCTATAATATATATTAAATAGGGTAAAAACTATATTTTATTTTTATCTATAAATAAATGAAAGAATAAGGAGAGGAATATTATGGCCAAAGTACTTATATCAATGCCGGATGAGTTTCTTGATAAGATTGATACTGTTGCAGCTTCTGAACAACGGACAAGAAGTGAGCTTATAAGAGAAGCTCTAAGAGGATATATCAGGAGAAGTAACTTAATCAGCAGTGAAACCAGCGAAAGTAAGGCAAAAGTTCTTGAATCAATGCTCGATTAATTGTTGTCTTGTTATTCCTAACAAAGTGAAGGAATCGCAAGATTTGTATGATTATGAGATTGCCGCGACCTTTCCGGTCTCGCAATGACAATTAAAATCAGGGGTAAGTATGCCGGATATATACGATTTTATTAAAGAGCTAGCTGTATTTGAGCTTGAATATATTGACAGTTATGATAATTATCACTGTCTAAACAGTTATGTGAAAAGAGTTAATGAGGATTATATACTTATTTCGCCGCCTCACAAAAATAATCTGGCTCACAATCTTCCTGACGGGCAGGAAATTAGTATTATCTTCAAGACAGAAAAAGGAACTTTTTCCGCTGTTTCTAACGTAATGAATAAACAGCTCGATAGTATGTCGGGACTCAGGATAAGTTTTCCATACAATAGTCAGTTTACTGAAAGAAGAGAATTTTTAAGAGTTCCGCTTAATTTAAAGGTGGAAGTAATCAAATATCTTGATAAAACTTATATGAATATGGAAACTTTTAATATACAGACCCGAAATATAAGTGGAAGCGGTTTATGTTATATTTCTGACAGTCCTCTTGAAAATTATTATGATGTACATTGTAATATTTATCTTGATTATGAAAAAGAGCCTATTTCTATAAGAGCTGAGCACATTTATTCAAAAAAAGTAAAGATAAATAATGAAAAAACTTATCTTACAGCAATATCTTTTGCCGGTATTTCTGAAGAAGATGTTTCAAGGCTGGTAAAGACCTGTTTTAAATACCAGATAGACAATAGAGATAAAAATAAAAACTTTGAGGATCATGAATAAAATGACAATTTTACTTGGAATAGCAATTTTGCTTTCAGTTATAGATTTCAATTATAAATACTAAAAAAAGGGGCAATCGCCCCTTTTAACTTATTCTTTCTTATTCTGCCGAAACTGTTTTACTTAAGCTTCTCGGGTTGTTTACGTCATTTCCGAGAAGTTCTGCCATTTTGTATGTCAATAAATGCAAAACAACGGCGGAATATACAGGCGAAAATTCTTCATTAAATTCTGATATATTAAGATATTCGACAGAAAATTCCGAAAATTTTGAATATATATAATTATCCGCTGCATCTTTTACTATAACAATGTCAGCGTTTCTTTTTTTAATCAATTGCATGGTATTTCCAACTGCAAGCGTGTAATTTACTTCATCGTGTCCGTACTTTGTAATTATTGAAATAACGGGGGAGTTTTCATCCAGCATTGCTAAATGTCCGTGAAGAAATTCGCCTGTTGGATAGCCTCCCGCGTTTATATAACAGGTTTCTTTGATTTTGAGAGAGCATTCTTCCGCTAATCCAAAATTTTGTCCTCTTCCAAGAATGATTAAGCTTTTTTTATCGTGCAGTTTTTGGGCAATTTTGTCAATTTCTTCCGTGTTTGAAATTAATTTTTCTATTTTTTCCGGCATTTGGTGAATTTTTTGTTTATAAAGTTCTATTTCTTCAACCGAAATGCTGTTTTTTTGTTCAGCTAAGTAAATGCCTATTATATAAAGACATACAAGCTGTGAAGCAAAAGATTTTGTTGCGGGAACGCTTATTTCTTTGCCGGCATGAATAAACATGGCTGAATTCGCTGTTGTATGGATTGTTGATGTTTCATTATTTGTTACTGCAAAAGTATATGCGCCTTTTGTTTTAGCAACTTGCAACGCTGAGAGCACATCAGAAGTTTCTCCTGATTGCGAAACAAATATTACAAGGTCATTTGGAGATAAAACAGGATTTCTCACGGAAAACTCGCTGGCATGTTCGACTGTTACAGGGATTTGCGCAACTGATTCAATGAAGTATCTGGTTATATTTCCGGCATTTCTTGAAGAGCCGCTTGCAATTATGTATATTTTTGAGATTTTCTCAAGATTTATATTAATATTTTGGACAGGTTTTTTCTCAGGAAGATAAATTTCTGCCAGTTTTTTGAAAATTTCGGGTTCGTCCTTAATGTCATTCAGCATTTTAATTCCCCTTTTTATATAATCTATTTAATTAAATAGTTAATACTGTCATCCTGAGCAAAGCGAAGGATCTGTCCAATTATGAATTATTGTTTAAATCATAATTGGAATAGATTGCCACGTCGGCACTTCGTGCTTCCTCGCAATGACAACAAAAATTAATTAATATTTCACATTTTCTTAATAATAACAAATTTTTTGACAAATTTGTTAAAAAAGGCAATTTTTTCATATTCCAAGTGTTTATATAAATAAGGATGCTATAAGGAAAATAATTATGCAGAAAAAAAACGACTTTTTTCAGGAAGTTTTTAAAACAAGTGCGTCTGTTGCTATTGAAGATTACAGGGATTTAAAGGAAAATATGACTAACGTTGAATTTTCACTTTCAAAACCCAAAGCAGTTTATCAATATGCAGAAGTCAGAGTTCGCTCAAAAAGATAATCCCCGTCATTTATATATTCATGTACCTTTTTGCAAAAGCAAGTGCCATTATTGCAATTTCATTTCTTTTGCGGATAAAAATGAATTTATAGAGCCTTATTTTGTTGCTTTGAAGCAGGAAATAGCGTTTTATTTTACGGATTGCGAACAGCGGCTGGAAACAATTTATATAGGCGGCGGAACTCCTTCTGTCGTTGATTTTTGTTTTTATAAAGACCTCTTTGAGCTTTTAACAAGTTTGATTAATATTTCTCCTAATGCAGAAATCGCGATGGAAATTAATCCCGGTACTGTTGACCTGAATTATCTTAAAAATATAAGGAATTTGGGGATAAACAGGTTAAGTATCGGTGTTCAGAGCTTTGACGATAAAATTTTGAAACTTATAAACAGGATTCACAGCTCAAAAGAAGCGGTAGAAACCGTAAAGTTGGCTCAAAAAGCGGGTTTTGAAAATATTAGCATTGATTTAATTTACGGGCTGCCGGAGCAAACTGTTAAAAGTTGGGAAAAAACTTTAAAGCAGGCTTTAGCTTTAGGCATAACTCATATTTCAACTTATGGTTTAAAAATCGAGGAAAATACGGAATTTTTTCGTCACAAGCCGAAAAATCTTCCTAACGATGAATCGCAAAGCCAAATTTATCTAAAAACCATAGAAATTCTTGAAAATAACGGGTTTAATCACTATGAAATAAGTAATTTCTCAAAAAAAGATTTTGAATCAATGCATAATCTTTGTTACTGGAAAAATCAGGAATATTTCGGGTTTGGATTAAGCGCGCACGGGTATTTGGATGGAATAAGATATTCTAATACAGAAAATCTTGAAAAATATTTGGAGAATCCGATAAAACGAGCTTTTGAAAACCCCGTTTCTGTTTCTGAAAGATTTGAAGAGGCAATTTTTCTGGGTTTAAGGCTCATCGAGGGTATAAATATGGAAGAATTTAAGGCTAATTACGGAATTGATATTCGTCAAAAATATTCTAAAATTATCGAAAAATATATTAATTATGGGTTTATGGCATGTGAAGAGAATAATTTAAGACTTACAAATCATGGAATTCTATTAAGTAATTCAATTTTGGCGGATTTTTTGGCGTGAATTGCCAATTAATTTTTAACTGTCATTGCGAAGGCTTTAGCCTGAAGCAATCCAAAAAATATTATCTGTTTTTGCTTTAGATTGCTTCGTCGCTTTGCTCCTCGCAATGACGATCCGAGAAGTTACATTCCTAAACACCTCTTTACAAAGCTTAATATATTGAAATCTTAAAATATATACTTTCTAAAGCTTATATATTTATTTAAAAAATACACAAAATATAAAAAATTTAAATATTTTTAATATTTAATAAAAAACCATGATTGTTTTTATAGAAAAAGCAATTTTTGTGATTTTCTTTTGTTTATATAAGTACAAAGGGAAAAGGTTAATTATATTTTTTTTAAAATTTAAAAATTTCCATAAAAGGGATCAAGGGAGGAATAGGTATGGGAACAGACGCGGTAAATTTAATTTGTGTACCTGCAAATAAGCTTAATCAAGCTAATGCGACTAATCAAAGTTCTCCGATTCAACAGCAATCGAACAATGACGTATTTAAATTGCCTGCAAATTTAAAACCGGGTGATAAAGTTGTTTTTGTTGCTCCTGATGGAAATAAAACAGTTTATCAGTGTGGTACTGAAGTTGTAGCCGGTTCGGAAACTTCATGTAATGAGTCTCAAACAGCAGATATTGCTTGTGCTAATCCATGTGCAAATAATTTCGGCAGTTTAACAATGTTTGATAAC
>DNRP01000146.1:0-562 GCA_003499955.1 Cyanobacteria bacterium UBA9971 | reverse complement strand
TAAAAGATCTTAAAAAAGAAATTAAAACATATGCAAAAGAAGAAATTACAGAAGATGAAGCTGAAGTAAATGAACAAAGAGATGAAAAACTGTCAGCCCCTCAAAAAGATGCCATTAAAAAGTTTTTAAGCGGCAGTGATAATAAAACATTTACCAGGGAAGATATTAAACAACATCCTGAAATTTCAGGGGCTCAAACGGCAACTCAAAATATAGGAAACAATGTTATAGACGCAACATTTTTAGCTGATGGAACAACTATTGAGATTAAAGAAAATGGTGACAAAAAAGGAGCTTGGGGTGCTGTTAAAAGATTCTGTACTGCCTGGCAAACTAATAATATTTTTACAGCTCTAATAACTAGACCTGATGGTCCAAAGGAAACAATAAAGGCTAATTCTCGTGAAGATATTAATAACAAAGTTTATAAATCTATAGGAATTCTTAAATAAAAATTTTATAACTCCTCTACACCTCACATACCTCTTTCACACAAAAAACCGGCTTTCGCCGGCTTTTTATTATGTAAATTTTTAGTTTGGAATTGGAATTAATAATCCAT
>DNRP01000068.1 GCA_003499955.1 Cyanobacteria bacterium UBA9971 | reverse complement strand
TCCGAACCGGATTTATTTATGTCGGGAGGAAGCACTTCCATGCCCATTTTCTGGCATTCTACAATGTACTGCTGGATTTTATCCTGATTGCTGCTTACGCTGGAAAGCAAAGCAGACATATATTCAACAGGATAATGCGCTTTTAAATAAGCTGTCTGATAGGCAAGAAATGCATATGCAGCCGAATGCGACCTGTTAAAACAGTATGCGGCAAATTCTGTCATCGTATCAAACAGTTCTTCAGCCATTTTTGCGTCAACTTTATTTCTGACAGCTCCTGAAACAAAGATTTCTCTTTGTTTGTCCATTTCTTCAGATTTTTTCTTACCCATTGCGCGCCTAAGAATATCCGCTTGCCCGAGTGTATAACCAGCAAGCGACTGCGCAACCTGCATTATCTGTTCCTGATAAACAATTGTCCCGTAAGTATCGTTTAAAATCGGCTCGAGTCTGGGATCTTTATATTCAACTTTTGCGCGCCCGTGTTTTCTCTGGACGAAATCCCCAACCATGCCGGAATTAAGAGGTCCCGGACGAAAAAGAGCAACTAATGCGCCCAAATCTTCAAACACAGAAGGTTTTAAATCTTTAACAAGCGTTTTCATGCCGGAAGATTCAAGCTGAAAAACGCCGTCTGTTTCTCCTCTTGAAAGCATTTCATAGACTTTTTCATCATCAAGAGGAATTTTATCTATGTCGAGTTCTATGCCATGCCGCTCTTTGATTGATTTTACAGTTTTATCAATAATCGTAAGGTTTCTTAATCCAAGAAAATCCATCTTCAAAAGACCGAGTTTTTCGATATCTCCCATTGGATAAGCTGTAATTACGGTTTTTTCTTTTGAATATTGAATAGGAACTATATCAGACAACGGATCGCGAGAAATTATAACACCTGCCGCGTGAGTTCCTATATTATTTTTAATTCCTTCAACGGATTTTGCTAAATCAACAAGCTCTTTAATTTGCGGGTTGCTATCATAAAGCTTTTTTAAATCCATTCCGTCTTGCAGGGCATCATCTATTTTTGTTTTTGGAAGTGCGGGAATCATTTTTGCATATTTGTCAGACTCGGAATAAGGTATATCGAGAACGCGGGCAACACCTTTCATCGCTGCTCTTGCCGCAAGTGTTCCAAAAGTGATAATCTGGCACACTTTATCTTTGCCATACAGCTCTGTTACGTAGTTAATAACTTTTTCACGCTTTTCAATACAAAAATCAATATCCACATCGGGCATACTGACTCTTTCGGGGTTTAAAAACCGTTCAAAAAGGAGATTATGCCTTATTGGATCAATTTCTGTAATTCCAAGAGCGTAAGCGATTAAACTTCCCGCCGCAGACCCTCTTCCCGGACCTACAGGCACATCGTTATCTCTTGCATGTTTGATAAAATCCCACACTATAAGAAAATAAGCCGCAAAACCCATTTCTCCTATGATTTTTAATTCATATCTCACCCTATCTTCAAGTTCGGGAGTGATTTTTTCATAACGTTTTAATAAATTTTCCCTGACAAGCTTGTCAAGATAAGATTCAACAGTATGATTTTTAGGAATAGGGTAATTCGGCAGGATTGATTTTCCCATATCAAGAATAAGATTGCACTTTTCAGAGATTTTAACAGTGTTATCTATAGCACTGTTAAAAGTTTCTTCGTCCAGCCAGTCAAAAGATTCCCTTAATTGTTCAGAATTTTTAATATAAAACTCGTTATTGGCAAATTTCATACGGGAAGGATCGTTTCTGGTCTTTCCTGTCTGCATGCAAAGAAGAATGTCATGGCATACAGCGTCTTCTTTTTTTGTATAATGGCTGTCGTTTGTTATTACAAGCTCAATTTCCAGTTCTTTGGCGAGTTTTATAAGTTCGGGATTGATTCTTTTTTGTCCTTCAAGCCCATGATCCTGCAATTCCAGATAAAAGTCTTTATCAAAAAGGTTTTTGAAGTACAAAGTTCTTTCTTTAGCTTTTTCATAGTCGTTATTAAGGAGCATTCGCGGGATTTCTCCGCCAAGACAAGCAGAAAGAACTATTAATCCTTCATGATATTTTTCCAGAATTTCATGATTAATTCTTGGTTTATAATAAAACCCGTCAATATGAGAAATACTAACTATTTTCAGGAGATTCTGGTAGCCTTTTTTGTCTTTTGCAAGCAAAACAAGGTGATTATTGGGGACTTTTTTGCTTTTGTCGTTAATATCGCCCTCTATCATATAGACTTCGCAGCCTATTATAGGTTTTATTCCTTCTTCTTTCGCCATTCTGTAAAACTCGATAGCGCCGTACATAACGCCATGGTCAGTTATGGCGGCGGCGGGCATATTGTTTTCTTTTGCATGTTTTATAACTTCCCTGATTCGGGTTGCCCCGTCAAGAAGGCTGTATTCAGTATGCAAATGCAGGGGAACGTAAGCTCTCAAAATTTTACCTTTTATTCGGATTATCGCTCTTTATCAATAAGCGTTCAAATTTTTGCTCGGATATAATACTCCAATTATTTTTATCGTATCAAAAAATATTGTTAAGTTGTACCGGTTTCAAAAAGTAATTTAAATTATTTTTTGATTTTCATGGCAATTTTAAAAACAAATTTGTTTTTATATTAATAAGAAAGGTGTAAAGTATTTTTTACGATTTATTATTTACAAAGAGGAGATTTTTATGGGATTTTTAGATTCACTATCGGCATCACCATGCAAAAGAGCCGGCTACTCTAATGAAATAGTAAGTGTTGATAACAAAAAAACAAAAATGACTTATGAAAATCCTGATACAGGTTTTAAAATTAAAGGCCAATCTTTTGATGTTTACGGAAATAAAGCCGGAGATTATTGCACTGAATCATATGGAGCAGATATTACCGGTCCTGACAAGAAAAATTTAACAATTGTCGGAGATAAAAATAACGTTTTCCCAAACGGAGCCGGACTGACTCTGGGTGATGCCAGATATAATGAAATATTTACATGTCGGCAAAAATCAGAAATAGATGGTTGGAATAGTACAAATAGATTGAATTGTGAATAATTTAAACTAAAATCAATCTATCTTGAATATTGTCTAAGTTTAAACAGGGCGGAATTGTCAATTTCGCCTGTTTGCTTGTATTTTCTTATTTTATGAAGAAAAGTATCTCCGTCTTTGCTGTTCAAAATTTCTTCAACTACATTAACAGCAAAACTCAAATCTTTGGAAACATCTATCGTCTGCATATATAACTCCCCATATTAACCTTTTATAAAAACATTTTAATCTTTTAAGTACGCTTTTTTCATCCTCTAAAACATGTAACTTAGCTTTGTCATTGCGAGGCTTGAAAAGCCCAAGCAATGACATTTTTTACGATTTAACTTACTTAAAATATTTCCTTTTTCCTTCATCACCGAATTTATCATCTTTATAATCGTCATAATCTTCATATTCGTCTATAAGTTCGGTTTCGGGATATAAATCATTAATATTAGAAACACCCGAGTCAGAAATTTCCGAAAAAACGGGTTCTATTTCGGTGCAGTATAAAACGATTTCCCGTCTGTCAGTCGGAGGAAGACCTTCTTCTTCATCAAGTATAAGAATTTCACATTCTACATATTTTTTCTTTTCATCATCATAAATTTGTTTAGAAATTGTATGTGCCATGTCTATTCCTCTCCTGTCTGATTTTTTGATTTGTAACTTTAATTTAACATTTTTATCACCAGATTTAATGGGAGGAAGGGCTAATTTTTTTCGTTAAAAACAAAATAAAGGTTTCAACTTTAATAAAAAATGGTATAAAGAAATTAAATGTTGTAGTAAATATTACAAAATAAAAACTTTTTGAGAAAATAATTCGCTAATAAAGGAGGAAATTTGTCGGATCACATATTAAAAACCGTTTTATATGTCGAAGATGATAAAGATATTCAAACTATAGGAAAAATAACGCTGGAATCTTTTGGTAATTTTAATGTGGTTATGTGCAATTCAGGAAAAGAAGCTCTTGAAAAAATTAAAGACGTAAATCCCGATCTTGTACTTATGGATGTAATGATGCCGGAAATGGACGGCATTACCGCAATGCTGGAATTTAAAAAAGACACCGAACTTTCCGAAATACCCGTTATATTTATGACAGCAAAAGCACAGGTGCATGAAGTCGAAAAATATAATAAAATTGGTGTTGCCGGTGTTATTATAAAGCCGTTTGATCCTGTACAACTTTGTCCACAGATAAATGAAATCTGGGAGAAATTTCATGCTAAATTTACAGTCCGAGTTTGAAGAAAAACTCAATACAGCAAAAACTAATTATCTTAAAAGCTTGAATGAAAAACATACTCTTTTAGGCATTTTAAAAGATTTGATGTTTAAAACAGACGATTTAAAAGATGAAAATCTGGTTAATGCTTTTCAGGAAGCTTATGGATATATCCATAAATTATCCGGATCAAGTGCAATGTTTGGATTCAGTGAATTAGGTCAAACATCAAACAAATTAGAACTTTTATTAAAAGACTTTATAAAAAATGATTATTCTTCAGACAAAGAAGTTATTTGTGAAAATTTTGAAATTCTGTTAAACGAAATTGAAAAAGCTATAAAAAAGGATTGAACTATAAACAATGATTAATTTAAAACCCAGAGCCCTTGTAGTAGAAGATGAAGAACACATAAAAGACCTTTTATCTTATATACTTGAATCCATTGGTTTTGAAATAACAGGCACGGCAGACAACGGTCAAACTGCACTGGAATTATTACAAAGCCAAAAACCTGATTTGGCTGTTATGGATATAAATATGCCTTATTTAAGCGGAACTGAAGTTTTAAAAAGATGCGATTGCGCAAAAAAAACTTGTATAATAATGTTAACAGCTCTTACCGATGAAGATACTGTCAAAGAATGTTTAGCTCTCGGGGTTTCTTATTTTATAAGAAAAGATACGCCTGTTCCCAAAATGATAGAATTGATTAAAAAAACCTGGGAAAATTTTTATAATCAAAAAACAGAAACAATCTCTTAAAAAGAATACTAATTTTTTGAATTATAAAATAAAGATTATGAATAAATCATTCTTATAAATATCATGTTAACATGATGTCATAATAAGCAGTTTTGTGGGTAAGTTATCAAAATGAATGAAAATGCGGCTTTTTTAGAGAGCTTAATTGAAAATAAAATTATTACTCAGGTGGTTCTTGATTATTTGTTAAGCAAAAACGATAATGACGCTTTTGCCGTGCTTGTGGAGCTTTCCCAAAATCCTTCCTTAAACAGGGAAAAGCTTGGAACATTATGGGGAAACTCCATAAATGTTGCTCATGTGGATCTTGATAAAACTATTATAAATCCTGATATTTTAAAACTAATACCTGAAGAATTTGCAAGAAAAAACAAAGTTGTTGCTTTGTATAAATTTGCTGGTGTAATTACTCTGGCTGTTACAAATCCTAAAAATATTATCCTGCTGGATAAAATAGAAAAAATAACAAACACAAAAGCGAGTCCTCTTTTTACTTTTCCTGACAGTATAGATAAAATAATAGATAAATATTATAAAAAAGAAGAAAAAAAGGATGAAAAAGAAGAAAAATCACTGGCAGATCTTACAAAAAAATTATCAAAACCTGTTCAAACAAACCCCGTTAATATCATAAAGGAAGATGATCAAAAATCTGTAATTTCAGAAAAAGTAAAAAAATATTGGATAGACAATACTAAATCAATATTAAGTAATATAGAAGAAGGGAAGCTTCCTTCGGCTAAAGTCTGCGATAATCTTAGTAATTCAATAATTGAAGAAGTTCATAACAAAATTGATATGATTCAATGTGTAAACCAATTAAGAATCAACGATGAATACACTTATTCTCATTGTGTTAATACGGCTGTTTTATGTTCAGTCTTCGCTAAAGAATTTTCTTTCAAAGAAACGCCTCTGAAAGAAATTACTTTAGGCGCAATGCTTCATGATTTGGGAAAAATGAGAATACCAAAAGTAATATTATACAAACCTGATAAATTAAGCAAAGATGAAATGGATATTGTAAAAAGACATCCTGAATTGGGCTATAAAATGATAAAACAAATGGATGTACCTGAACTTGTCGCAGAAATGGCTTATAATCATCATGAAAAAGTCAACGGCTCCGGTTATCCCAGAAAACTCACCGAAGATCAGCTTTCTGTTTTTGACCAGATTCTTTCTATAATAGATGTTTATGATGCTTTAATTTCAGACAGACCCTATAAAAAAGCAATTCCGTTTCATCAGGCAATTAATATCCTTTATCTGGAAGGAAAAACATCTTTTAATAACACTTTTTTATATAAATTTGTTGAAATTATTTACTATAAAAATACTGATGCCCTCAAAGACGAGTTTAAAACAATATTTTTCAACAGATAGTAAAGGGTAAAATAGTGGAAAGTAATTTGATTCGTGTTTTTCATAATCAATTGGTGGGAAAAGACTATATTGAATTTGATTTATACAATTCTAAAGGAATTTTAATTCATAAAAAAGAATGTAAAATTGATCCAGATTTCTTATTAATGATAAGCTATATAGCTGTCTATAGAAAAGAAGAACCTTACACGGCTGTTATAAAAGAATTTGAAGATGATGAAATTTCTCAATTTTTACAAGAATTGCTATCACTTGCCGTTAAAAAAGAGGCTGATCTTATTGAAATAGAATATTCTCATAAAAATATAACAATATTATTTTTTAAAAACTCGTCAATAATTGAAAAATCCGAGATAGACAGCTCTTTTTACACGGAAATTTTAGACAAAATTAAAACGCTTTTTGATATTAAAATTGATTTTGACAAAGAAGAATATGAAGGCTCGTCAAATATAAATATATTTAATAAAACAATAAATATAAAGTTGTATCTCAAATTAAACCAGTTTAATAAATTTAATATGATTTTCGAAATAATAAATAACTGATATTATTCCACATGAATTATATTTTTGTTTACTTCTAGAAGTTGTTTGATTGTATCTAAAAGTTTTTGATTGGAAGTTTTAGATTTTAATAATACGGCATCAACATTTTTTGATATTTCTTCACTTACGTCATGTGCGGAAAAAATTATTGTTAATAAATCTTTTTCTTTATCTTTATTTATTAACGGCAATAAATCCAAACCATTACCGTCAGGAAGCTCTATATCCAGCATAACAATATCAAAAAGCTCGGTTTCAAGCTTATTTTTTGCTTCCTCAAAAGTTTTAGCCTGTGATATAAAAGCAGTATCTTTTAAAATTGAAGAAACTATCATCAAAACATCCGTATCATCTTCAACATGAAGGATTTTTGGCTTGATTACAACCCCAGAAACAGCTCTTTTTAATGCATCTAAAAGTTTATCATGGTCAATCGGTTTATTAATCCAATCAATAACAGCCAAATCACCATTAATTTCCTTGCTGCTTTCATTAGCTTTGATAGAAACAACTATAACAGGGATATCTTTTGTCTTTTCATCTTCTCTTATTTCTTTAATAAGAGTAATACCGTCTTTATCAGGTAAAATTAAGTCTATAGTTATTACATCATAATTGTTTTCCGATAATAACAGCTTTGTTTGTTCGGCATTATAAGCTATATCAGAAGAATATCCGCTTTGTTCAAATAAAAGTTTAATAAAGGCTGCTATATCTTTATCATCCTCACAAATTAAAATTTTGGGCTGTCCTAAATTATTTTCAATATTAGAAACATAGGGTTTGATTTCTATGTATTCGGGAATATCAAAATAAAAAGTTGATCCCTCATTAATTTTGCTTTCAAACCCGATACTTCCACCCATTTTTTCAACTATTGCCTTGCAAATATTCAATCCAAGACCTGTACCGCCTTTTGCTCTTCTGTCAGAAGAATCCATCTGGGCAAATTTCTTAAATACAGAATCATAAAATTCTTCAGGAATCCCGTCACCGTTATCTTTAACGGAAATGCGGATTTTTGTATTATTTCTAATAACAGAAACAGTTACAATACCTCCTGTCGGAGAAAATTTTGAAGCATTTGAAAGTAAATTGGTAAGAACTTGGATTATTCTGTCTTTATCTGCCCTGATCTTAACTTCCGGTAAATCTTTTTCAATTAATAATTCAACATTAAACTGCCGGGCATAAGATTTATTTGCATTTATAGCCTGCTCCAGCACTTCCGTAACATCAAGAGATTCAAAAAGAAAATCCATTTTACCGGCTTCTATTTTTTCAATATCAAGAATATCGTTAATTAAATTTCCGAGCCGTAAGCTGTTATTATGCGCAATATCTACAAGTTCCCTGATTTTTTCAGGGACTTCACCGAGTGTATTGCTTGCAATAAGTCCCAAAGCCCCTCTTATTGAAGTAAGCGGAGTTCTTAATTCGTGACTTACAATTGAAATAAATTCATTTTTCATTACTTCAATTTCTTTACGCTGTGTGATATCACGTATAACAAGTATAAATATGGGTTTATCGTTTAAACTTATCTCGCTTATTTCTATTTCAACAGGAAAAACCATTCCGTTTTTCTTTTGTCCCATAACTTGATTGTCTTCAGTAGCTTTTTTAAGCATACATTTCGTTCCAAAAAATTGTTGTTCTTTAGGATAAGGACAACCGGAATCAACTAATAACTTACCAAATTTCATATTTATAAGTTCTATCGGCGAATAACCGAATATCTTTTCCATGGCAGGATTGGTTGTTTCTATAATACAATTCTGATTAACTGTTATCACACCATCCTGCATGTTATTTAAAATTGTACTAATCCTGTTTTCGTTATATTTTTCTTGCTTGAAGGTATTGTATACACTAATAAGTAAGCCGATAAGAACAAAACCGTAATTTGCTATATCTAAAAAATGTGAAGCAATGAACATAGTATCAAATACTTTAAAAGAAAAAGCATCGTATACAATTTGTCCGACTGCAATAATAAGCGATAAAATTAACCAGTATTCAAAATCATTATTTTTCCAGTCGCTTTTTTGAAAATATCCTGCAAGTGTATAAATAAATAATAAAGTTGGAATAAATGAAAGTAATTTTATAAAATTTGTTGGAGGTAATGAGACAATTGCTAATAATTGAATAAAAAATGTAATTAGAATAAGCGTTGACGCATATACAACATTATCTCTTATCCAGTAAGATTTTCCGAATTTTTTTTCTCTTTCTCTGAAGGACAAACTTATGCATAAAAATATTGAAAGAAATAATCGGGATATAAATTCACTCCAAAAAATAAAGGTTGATTGATCGGAAAGAAATATATAAGTAAACAGTGAAGATGAAATTAGAGCATTAAAAATATTTAATACGGCAGCGCTTAAATAACCGCATCCTATAATTAAACTGCCGGTTGTCTTACTGTTATAATATTCAACAAGAGCTAAAACACTTACAAATAAAGCTATAAAAGTTGCTATTACTTCTAAAATTATATGAATATAAGCATTGCTATTCCATAAAAAGCCGTTAAACATATAAAATATAAATAAAAGCATAACGGGCAAGATTATAAAAGTTATTGTTTTTTTCTTTATTTTTATTTTTGTAGTTTTGTCCATAATAGTTCCTTATTTATATTTAGTCTTTATTAATCATAATTAAAGCCGCAAGAATCAAACTGAGTAAAGTAATTCCGCTTAACAATATCTGCAAATTTAATTTTTGCCTTAGCATTTCTGATTTAGGCACTGCAATAACAAAAATTAAACCATTGTTCAATTTTTTATAACAGGCGACTTTATCAATACCATCATAATGATAATTTATAAGACCCATTGGTTTTTTTATACTGTTAATTTTCAAAGAGTTAAATAAAGTTTTACTGATTTCTTCAAGTTTTTTATTTGTTTTATATTTTTTATGAACAACAATATTGAAGTTTTTATCTAACAAAAAGGCATAACCTGTATCATACACTTGTAAGCTCATAATCATTTTTTCAAGTTTTTCTATTGACATATCCATTCCTACGATGCCAATAAATTTATTTTTGATATAAACCGGTTTTATATATGAAATCATTAAAACAAAAAGTGTTTGATCGGAATAAATATTAGTCCATACAGATTTTCCAAGCATTTTAGGTTTATAAAACCATTCCAATTCCGGCTTGTCGACAGGATAATAATTTGATACCGGTTCAGTCATAACTATGTCAAATTTTTCACCAATTTCTATTTTATCATAAACCCAGGTTTCATAAACTGTATTACTTTTTACTATTTCGGGATCAAAATTAAAATAACACCCCATAGCTTTATCTGTATTGACTATAAATTTTTTAACAATCGGAACTAATAATTCCGTATAGTCTTTAAGATAATTAATTCCATATTTATCAAAATTTTGGGGAGAAAAAGATACTTCTACATAATCTGCCAGATCATTAGTTGATATTTCTATTTTTCTAAAAGCATCTTCAATTATAGATGCTTTATTTTGGGTTAAAAGTATTAAATTAGCACTGGCTTCTTTGTTTATTACATACATACTGGTAATAATGCTTGTCAAGCCAACCAATAATGTTATCAATATTGATGAAAAAATTGTTATTACCATTATTTTATGATTTATTTTAATCAAAAATTTTACTCCAGAGCGTTTTTATTTATATATTCAGCATAATTAGAACAACTAAAAGAGTTCCCATGAATATTATTCCTGTTATTAGCTGTTGCAAATGATATTTTTGTTCAAAAACATCATCTTTGGGAGCTGTTATAACATAAGTGAAGCCTGTTTTTAGTTTTAAAAAGCCGGAAACCATTTCAACATTATTTTGTTTAAAATTTATTATCCCGCTATCTTCTGTTTTTAGTTTTTCAGTTAAAAGTTTTAAAAGTAATTTATTATTTTGTTGAATATTTTTTGGACCGAATATAACACAATAACAATTATCGAATAAAAAAGATTGACCATTATTGTATATTTTTATGTTAGACAAAATTTTCATAATATCTCTCAAAGATATATTTATTCTTGTAAAGCCAATTACTTTCTTATTTAAAATTATTGGCTTTTCAAAGGAAATAGCATAAAGTCCTGATAATTTATCAATATATGGTTCGCCCCACATTTCTTCAACATCTTTTTTAAATTTTTTTAAAGGAGCTTCTTTCTCTTTTTCAATTTTTTGCTTTTTTATAGTGTCCGTGAGGGAAGACTTAGCATAAAAATAAGTATTTTGTTTTTTATCGAAACTATATTCCGGTGTTAAATATACATATATTCCAATAAGATTGCTGTGACCGGTTGAGAACTTTTTAATAATAGCATCTAATTCTTCAACATAATCAACACTATAAGGAGAATCACCCTGAATTTTTTTTGTATATACCATGTGAGAAATTATATAGGACAGGTTAGCTGATGTTTTTTCGATTATTTCAAGAGGAATTTCTATTTTATAAGCATTATTTTCGGTTAAATATTTTAATTTTTTTGCGGATTCTTTTTCTATAATATGACTTCCGGTAAATATACACACTACTCCTATTAATAATGCTGCAAAAACCGAACATATTATTCTAATAAAAATTGATTTGGAAAAATTATCAAACATTAATTTAAACATACACTTTCACTTACTAATTAACCTAAATCTCTAAATAAGCGAAATACTTATCAATATAGGATTGTCATTCTGAGGGCTTTAGCCCAGGGAACTCACTTTTTTGATTGATTATCAAAAAAGAAGGGGGTATCTGTCCAAAAAAATATTAAAGCTTAAATTCCAAAAGGGACAGATGTTTCGCTTTGCTCAACATGACAATTCGGAAATTAATTAAAGATTCGGGTTACTTATCAGTATAAATTAAACCAAAAAATTCGTGCAATAAAATAACCAATTTGTTTCTTTACAAGATTTAGAATATGTTTATGTTATATTAAATTCACTAAGAATTAACAACTTTGAAAAGTAAATATATTATGCGCCCGTAGCCCAGCTGGATAGAGCGTCTGGCTACGAACCAGAAGGTCGGGGGTTCGAATCCCTCCGGGCGTGAGGTTTTTACAAAAACGGTTTTAAGGAAATTTCCTTAAAACCGTTTTTTTGTTTGATATATTTTGCTTCTACTGTTTTTTAGCAATATAATATAATCAAAGGTAGTTTTAATTTAAAAAGTAAATATATGCAAGATAGTAATTTTTCTGAGGCTTATTATAACAAAGGAATTATTGAGTACGAAGAAGGTCAATATGACCTTTCTATTGAGAATTTCAAAAAAGCTATTGAAATAAATGACTTAAACTTTGACTATCATTACAATCTCGGTCTTGCTTATATAAAAACCGAAGAATATGATTTGGCTGTAACAAGCTTTAATAAAGCAATAGTATTAAATTCCAGAGATTTTGACGTTTATCAAAATTTAGGTCTGGCATTTTTTAACAAAGGTGAATTTCTTAAGGCAGCTAAAGCTTATAAAAAAGCTGTTATGCTCAATTCTAATGACCCTGAAAACTTTGAAAACGCAGGGGCTGCGTATTTTTCTTTAAAAAATTATAAAGAAGCGATTTTTTATTTTAAACAAGCGGTTAAACTGGAGCCAAAAAACTCAACTTATAATTATAATCTGGCTTATACTTATTATGAAGCCGAAAATTATGAATCTGCGGAAGATTATTTGATTAGTACGCTCAACTATAACAGACAAAACGAAGACGCGTACCTTCTTCTCGGCAAAGTATATTTAAAACAACATGATTCCCTGCTGGCTAAAGACAATTTTGAAAAGGTCTTAAAAATCAATTCTGATAATAAAGAAGCTTTAACAGCAATAGAAGAAATTAACTCCAAAAAACAACATAAGCCTAAAGTTGCAACTAAAGATGAACAGGAACCTTTTAAAGAAAAAAACCCGGAAAAAGCATCAAAAGAAGATGAAATTGAAGCTGAAAATCATTTCAATTTAGCTACAGGGTTTTTTGAAAACAAAGAATACGAAGCTGCTCTCACAGAATTAAGGAAAACTTTGGCATTAATAGAAGATCACTCTCAAGCTATTGAAAAAATTAATATAATCTCAAAACTTTTAAACGAAGTAAGAGGGCTTTATAATAAAGGTTTAGCGCATTTTTCCAAAAACGAATTTACTCTGTCAATCAATTGCCTGGAAAAAGCAATATCTATATATCCGCATAACAAGACAATTAAAGAGTTATTAAATAAAGCAATAAATAAAAATAAAGAAATGAGTCAGGAATATCTCAAGTCCGGTCAATATGATTTAGCTATTGAATCGCTTAAAACAACTCTGGCGGAAAATCCTGAAGATACGGAAACTCTTTTTACTTTGGGAAACGTTTATCTTGAACAGGAAAAATATGACCTTGCTTTAGACAGTCTTAGAGATACTTTACAACTTAATCCTGATCATAAAGAAGCGCAGGAAGCTATATGGAATGTAATTCAAGAATTGAATACGCATCATTATGAAATTGGGGATTATTTTAAACTTATCCAGATTTATATTGACAGACAAGAATATTCATATGCTCTCAAATCTTTAAAAAGAGTTCTCGAGATTGATCCCGATAATTCAGGGGCGAAAATCTTAATTTCAAAAGTTAAAGAACTGCTTAATCAATCTAAATTAAGTAAGGATTTATAATGATATTTAGAAAAACCCCCGAAGAAAAAGAGCAAAAACAGCTTGAGATGGCTAAACTGGAAACTAAATACGAACAGTTTTTGGCTGAAAAAATCTCGGAAAAAAGAACTGTTCTTTTAGCTAAATATCCTGAAATTAAAACATTGTTTGAAGGCTGG
>DNRP01000150.1:6955-8000 GCA_003499955.1 Cyanobacteria bacterium UBA9971 | reverse complement strand
GAATTAAAAGAAATTTTCAGCTTAACAAGAGTTTAAAAAACAAGGCTGAGGAAAGGTAGCTAAAAATGAGGCGCTGTCATTGCGAGCGAAGCGAAGCAATCCAAGAAAATCAGGCTTTTTCATAAAAAAACCTATCCGAAATCATTTATTTTTAGATTGCTTCGTCGGCGCTACGCGCCTCCTCGCAATGACAATAAAAGGATTCGAGCTTCTTGAAAAATAAATATATTGATAATATTTTTTTATGGGATTAAAATTTAACCAAATATTAATTTAACAAGCAATTGAGAAGAGTGGAAATATGAACTTATCGTTAAATCTTTTTAAAAACATTTTTTTTGATGAAGAAGATTATAATACAACGCTATATGAAACTATAATTAAAATAAAGACCATCTAAACTCCCCTTACCTAAAAAGAGGAGTTTTGTTTTTGTGCAAAAATAATAATTAAGGATAAACAAAGATGAAATATTTTTATACAGGCTTATTTCTTATATTTCTGGGAGGTTTAATTTCCATAGCCTTTTCTGAAAAGTTAAAAGCTAAAATTGTTTCTTTATTTTCAGGATTAGGAATGATTTTGGTTTTAATACCATCTTTAAATGTTCTTTTTACGGGCAATACAATTTCAAAAAACATTTATTTCCCCGAGCCTATAGGGAAAGTTAACTTTGTTATTGATCCGTTGAGCGCTTTTTTTATTCCGGTTATTTCCGTAATGTGTTTTATAGGAACTATATACGCTATTGGCTACATTAAGCCGTATTTGAATAAAAATAAACTTACATCTTCGCATTTTTTCTTTTTAAGCCTCTTAATAACCTCGATGCTGCTGGTTGTAACAGTCCAAAATGCTTTATTCTTTCTGATTGTATGGGAAATGATGTCTTTATCATCATTTTTCCTTGTAATATTTGAAAATGAGAAAAAAGAAGTTATCTCCGCCGGTATTAATTACCTGATTACAATGCATATTTCCATACTTTTTATAATAGCCGGCTTTATTATACTCACACTTAAGTCGGGAAATCTTGACTTTGCAT
>DNRP01000150.1:0-6881 GCA_003499955.1 Cyanobacteria bacterium UBA9971 | reverse complement strand
TCTGTTGAAATTTCGTATTTTGTTTTGATTATTTCCGTTATTTCCGCATTATTTGGGGTTCTTTACGCAATAGCTCAACATGATTTAAAAAGGCTGCTTGCATATCACAGCGTTGAAAATATAGGAATTATCGGTATTGGCATTGGTATCGGAATGCTGGGATTGGCTTATCATAATAATTTAATGACAATATTAGGTTTTTCAGGAGGAATTCTGCATATATTAAACCATTCCATCTTCAAGGAACTCTTATTCTTTGGGGCAGGGGCAGTTTATAACAAAACTCACACCAAAAATATCGAGAAACTCGGGGGCTTGATAAAAACAATGCCTTATACAGCTGCTTTTTTCCTTATTGGGTCTGTGGCAATTACAGGATTGCCGCCGCTTAACGGATTTATAAGCGAATTTTTGATTTATCTCGGAATGCTGCATAATTTTGAGATAAAAAGCCCTGTTATCCTGATTATTTCAATTCTGGCAATCGCATCTCTTGCTTTTGTGGGAACTATGGCGCTGCTTTGTTTTACAAAAGCCTTTAGCGTGGTGTTTTTGGGCAATCCAAGAGGAAAAGAAGCCGAATCAGTAAAAGAAGAAGTTTCTCCAATAATGCTTATACCTATGGGAATTCTGGCGTTATTTACGTTTTTAATCGGCTTGTTCCCTCAATACGCTTTATTTTTAGTAAAAAATCCTGTTTATACTATTATTTCAATGAAGGAAACAGTTAAAGCGTTAGATTGCCACGTCGCTTCGCTCCTCGCAATGACAGGGAAAGCCGGATTGTGTTTTATAGGTCTATTCTTGCTTATTTACGCATTAAGAACTCTTTTGCTTAAAAACAAAAATGTATGCAATTATAAAACCTGGGATTGCGGCTATCAGGCAGGGAATAACCGTATGCAGTATACGGCATCTTCTTATGCAAGCCCTTTTTTGTCTTTCTTGAAACCGTTTTTTGTTAAAGAATTTGATACTAAAAAACCTAAAGAATTATTCCCCAAAGAAGCTCATTTTGAGCTGCATATTCACGATATTTTTGAATTTTACCTGATAAATCCTGTAATCAACGCAAATAAAAAGTTTCTTGAGCAATTTTACTGGATTCAGAGCGGAAGTACGCAGCAATATATTCTTTACGGATTAGTTTTCCTGATTATTGCTTTAGTCGGAACAATTTTTTAAATTTACAGGAGTTAAATAATGCTTGAAATTCTATTAAATATAATATTTTTGCTTACATTTCCTTTTCTATTCATAGGAATAATAAACAAAACCAAAGCTTTTTGGGCTGGAAGAAAGGGCGCTTCAGTTTTTCAGCCTTTTTATGATTTTATAAAACTTCTCAAAAAGGGAGAAGTGATAAGTACAACAACATCGTTTGTTTTTGCTCTTTCGCCTTCTTTAATGTTTGCATCAGTTATATTTGCGGGATTGTTAGTCCCTGTTTTCAATCACAGAGCAATATTGAGCTTTGAAGGAAGTTTTATTTTGTTTGCGTATATTCTGGCGTTGGGTAAATTTTTTAGTCTAATAGCTGCTATGGACACGGGAAGCAGCTTTGAAGGAATGGGCGCAAGCAGGGAAGCAAGCTTTTCAACGCTTGTTGAACCCGCTTTTTTCATAATTATGGCGTCAATTATTGCTTTAAGCGGCAATTATACCTTTCAAAGCCTGTCTTTAATACTTCAAAATTCAGGCAGTTTCGGATATTTAATAATTATATTAAGCGTATTCGCTTTATTTATTATGATGCTTGTTGAAGGATGCAGGGTTCCGGTTGACGATCCCAATACGCACCTTGAATTAACAATGATTCACGAGGTTATGGTTCTTGATAACTCAGGACCCGACCTGGCATTTATTCTTTACGGTTCAGGAATGAAAATGGTAATTTTAGCCTCGTTAATCGCAAATTTAATTATTCCAACCGGTTTAAGTCTTTTTTATTCAGTCATAGCTTTTGTAGGAATAATATTTATTCTTGCAATTATTATAGGGACTTTAGAATCGTCTTTTGCAAGGCTAAGAATGACTCATGTGTTTGAATTTATATTTACAATGAGTTCTATTTCCCTGATAATTCTTTCTTTGACGATGATTTCAATGAATAAACACGGGGGTTAAGTAATAATGGTAAATATGCTGATAGTTTTATTCGGGCTAACTATGCTATATATGGCGGCTACAAGCCGTATAAAGGCGCATATAAAGATGCTTTCAATTCAGGGGCTGATATTATTTTTGATATTGTTTCTGGATGAGGATAAAACCAATCTTATAAACCTAATTTTTCTGTCAATAGAAACGCTTCTTGTAAAAACAATATTGATTCCCTTGTTTTTAACTAGAATTTTAAATAAAAATGAGGTTTTTAGAGATAATGAGCCGCATATACCCAATTTTTATTCTCTGGTTATAGCCAGTATTATGCTTTTTGCGGGATTTATGATTTCAAGTCTTCATGGTCAGGGCTTTGAAAACGTTACCGCTTTATACTTTGGAGTTTCGATTTCGACGATTTTAATAAGTCTTTTTCTTATTACGACCAGAAAAAAGATTTTAACCCATGTTATAGGCTATATAATGATGGAAAACGGAATATTTTTGCTATCACTTTCTGTAGCAAAAGAAATGCCGGTCATTGTAAGCATGGGAGTACTTTTAGATATATTTATAGCTGTATTTATTCTTGGATTCCTTATCAACAAAATAAATACGGCTTTTGATGAGCTAAATATATGTGAGTTGTGTAATTTAAAGGATTGTGACTGCAATGATTGAAGTTATATTAATATTTCCGCTTATTGCGTGTTTAATATTGTTTTTTATAAAATCAAAAAAATTGAATGATTTTGCATTAATATCTTATTCGATTTTTCATTTATTTATTTCCATAACCCTTTATTTAAAAAAAATTAACCTTGAAATATCCACTACTAAACTATTTGGAGCTTATTTCAGCATCGATTCATTAAATATATTATTTTTGCTCATATTGTCGGTTATTTTTGCAGGAGTTGCTTTTTATAACAAGAGTTACTTCAAAAACACTGATAGAAGCGATAAAGCTCATACATATTATTCAATAGCAATATTATTATTTATTTTTTCAATGACGGGAACGATTTTAAGCGCGAATCTAGCGTTGTCATGGGTTTTTATTGAAGCAACAACTCTGGCGAGCGCTTATCTTATATATTTTAATAAAACAAAACATGCTCTGGAAGCGGCATGGAAATATGTTTTTATTTGTTCAATAGGTATTGCTCTTGCATTTGTAGGAATAATACTCCTCTCGATAGGAACAGGCAGCATAAATTCGTTATTTTTTAATGATTTATACATAAATGCAGGGAAAATAGTTCCTTTTTGGCTTAAATTATCTTTTGTTTTCATATTGGTTGGCTTCGGGACAAAAATGGGTTTGGCTCCTGTCCATGCATGGCTTCCTGATGCTCATTCAGAAGCTCCTTCACCAGTTTCAGCTTTATTATCGGCTACATTATTAAATTCGGCTTTTTTAATAATTTTGAGATTCTATAAACTAATGGAATTAACTCATTTGGATCATTTTGCAAAAATTTTACTTGTTTCCATGGGGCTTTTATCGCTTTTTGTAACCGCTGTCTTTGTATTTAATATAAATAATTACAAAAGAATGCTGGCATACTCTTCCATAGAGAATATGGGGATAATTGCGATAGGCATAGCTGTTGGAGGATTGGGAATATACGCTGCAATGCTTCATTTATTGGCGCATTCACTGATTAAATCTTCTTTTTTTCTCACGGCGGGAAATATTTTAAAACAATTTAAAATCAAAAAAATAAGTGAAATAAGCGGAATATTAAAGCAGGATAAGCCGACAGGTTGGCTGTGGATTGCATGTTTTGTGGGAATAGCAGGAATACCTCCGTCCCCGTTATTTTTGAGTGAATTTTTGCTTTTAAAAGCAATGATTGAAAGAGATCAAATACCACTTGCGATAATATTTGCAATATTATTGACGATAATAATTTTTGGAATAGGAAAGTCTGTTATCAAAATGAGTTTCGGCGATGTTTATAAACNNAATAACGCCGCTCTGGCGGTTTCAATAACGTAGAGGAAATTTAAACATGAAATGGATAATATCAAAAAATAATCAGGTTATAAGTTTAAATGAAATCCCTGTACTCGGTATAGACGAACTAAGAAATGAAATAATAAAGCAATATAAAACTGATAAAAGAGTTGTAGGTTTTTTCGGATGTGCGGAATATTCTAACGTAAGACTTTACACAATTCTTGCGGATGATAACAAATCAGAGCTTTTAATTTCTTCCGTTCGATTTATGGCGGGAGAAAAATCATATCCGTCAATAACAAAGGATATTTCCGCGTTTCAGATGTTTGAGAGAGAATTTTATGAGGAATTTGGTATTGAACCGGTAGGACATCCCTGGTTAAAACCGGTCAGGTACAGCAAAAACAGATTTGATAAAACTCAAAAAATTGAAAATTATCCTTTTTTCAAAATGGATGGAGAAGAAGTCCACGAAGTGGCAGTAGGTCCTATTCATGCCGGAGTAATCGAGCCGGGGCATTTTCGGTTTATGTGCAACGGCGAAAAAGTTTACCACCTGGAAATTCAGCTCGGGTATCAACATAGAGGCACAGAATCTTTATTTGAAAACAATAATAATTTTGCGCCGCACTTAGCTGAATCAATAGCGGGAGATACGGTTATAGGGCATGCCATCACTTATTCAAACGCTGTAGAAGCTTTGTTAAATATTAAAATTTCTGATAAAGCTGAATTGATAAGAGTCCTTGCCCTTGAACTTGAGAGAATCGCCGTACATATTGGGGATTTGGGCGCAATTTCAAATGATATAGGATATCTTATGGGGAATTCCGTTTTTGGCGCGACAAGAACGTTGGTGATTAATACGCTTCTCTCAATATGCGGAAGTCGTTTTGGCAGAGGATTAATAAGGGTTGGCGGAGTCGCTTTCGATATAGATATTGAATTATCGGAAAAAATTTCAAAAACTCTGGATAAAGTGTTAAAAGATGTTGATAAAATGACAGAAACAATGTTTTCTTCGGCGAGTGTACTGTCAAGACTTGAAAAAACAGGAACTTTAAGCATGGAAAAAGCTAAAATGATAGGATTGGTGGGAATAGCCACAAGGGCATCAGGGTTATCATTAGATGCAAGAGCAGACCACTCATGGGGATGGTATAAAAAGTTCTCTTTTGACAAGGAAATACTTGAAAGCGGAGATGTCTTCGCTAGAACCCACATCAGGTATAAGGAAATAAAACAATCAATGAATATAATAAAAGAGTTATTAAACCAAATTCAGGATTGTAAAGAAGATATATTGCTTGTAAAAAGTAAAAATCAGCTTTTAGGAAACAGTATGGTTGTTTCTATGGTTGAAGGATGGAGAGGAGAAGCAGTACACACGGCTTTAACAAATAATGAAGGTCAAATTTTCAGGTACAAAATAAAAGACCCGTCTTTTAACAACTGGTATGGACTTGCGCTTGCAGTTAGAAACAACGGAATTTCGGATTTCCCTCTCTGTAATAAGAGCTTCAACCTTTCATACTGCGGAAATGACTTATAATATTTGTCGTCATTGCGAGGAAAGCCGAAGGCTTGACGTGGCAATCTAAAATAATTATATAAAGGACAAAAACTATGTTTGACACATTAAAATCAAGAATATATCAAGGAGATCAGGCGATACCCGATATTGAAAAAGCTGTAATAGACGAAAAATTCAGAGGTTTGCCTTTAATTGACCGACAAAGTTGCTCAAATTGTAATGAATGCATAGATGTGTGCCCTACAAACGCCATAAATCAAGATATTTCGATCGATATGGGAAAATGTATATTCTGCGGAGATTGCGAAAGAAAATGTCCGAATAATGCAATAAAATTCACCAATTTCCATAAAATTTCTTCAACGTCACGAGAAAGCTTGATTATAGACTCAAATACAACTCAAGAATCTTTTGAAAGTATTGCGGTTAAATCAACAAAAGAAATTAAAAAACTGTTCGGCAAATCATTAAAACTCAGGCAGGTTTCAGCAGGCGGATGTAACGGCTGCGAAATGGAATTAAACGCCTGCTCTAACGTAAACTTTGATATGGGAAGATTTGGGATTGATATTACAGCTTCCCCAAGACACGCGGACGGATTAATTATAACCGGACCTGTCATGGAAAATATGGCAAAAGCTCTTGAGGATGCATACTTAAGCGTTCCCGATCCCAAAATCATAATACTTACAGGAACTTGCGCTATCAGCGGAGGAGTTTTCCAAAAGTCGGATGTACTTAAAAGAGATTTTTTGGAAAAATATAAAGTCGATCTTTATATTCCGGGATGTCCGGTTCATCCTTTAACAGTTATTAATGGTATTTTGGATTTTTTAAAGTAAAGTTAAAATTAGCAAAATAACAGAAGAGAAAAAGTAAGAAAATATGATAAATCCTGATAAAGCATTAGAAATAATCCTAAATAGTAAGGTCTCATTAGAACATGAAACTATAAATGTTATAAACTCTCTTGGAAGAGTCATAAGCTCGGATATTTATAGCAGTATAGATTTCCCTGCGTTTGATAAATCATCTATGGATGGGTATGCATATAACTCATCAGATAATATAAGTTCTTTTAAAGTTGTTGAAACAATTCCGGCAGGGTATGTGCCTCAAAAAACCTTAAATGCAGGCGAATGCTCAAAAATAATGACGGGCGCAATGATTCCTGATGGCTCAAATAAAGTAGTTCGCGTTGAATTTATCGAAGAAAAAGACGGCTTGATTCATATTACACAGGAAGAACAAAGCAATAATATTTATTATAAAGGACAA
>DNRP01000055.1 GCA_003499955.1 Cyanobacteria bacterium UBA9971 | reverse complement strand
GCAGAGTTTTACTTTTTATTAATATTATTAATGATTACTCAATCTGCTGCGGATACTGCTAATTTTATCCTGATAAGTATCTAAGGCTTCTAAATCTTCTCTTATTTGATTTTGAGACCTTATACATCTTTCTATATCAAATTTTGTACAAGCTCCCATTGATATTAAAACATTTCCCAACTTTAAAGCAGGATTTCTTTTTTGCTCGGATAAAGCGTCTTTCAATTGCTGCAAAGTTACAATTTTATTTTTAACCAGCATATTTCCAAGTTGAGTTGATTGTTTAAAATTTCCTTTTCTTGCCAGAAAAGAATTGCAAAGCTGAATTGCTTCAATATCATTAATATAAGTATCCTGACTTAACAAGCCTGCTTCATTTAATACATTAGCAAGCACCTCTTCAGGACTAGCCCCAAAAGGTTTAAATAAGCCTATATTTAAATTTTTTACGGTTAATTGATTCGAATCAGCCATATATTCGACACTTCTTACTATAACTAACGAAAAATTTTAGTCTTTCTAAATTAATTTTATACCCGATTAAAATAAAATTAATCATCTATTTATTTTAACAAATTTATAATTGATTTTTCAATATCATTAGATTTTATTAATGATTCTCCTACAAGAATTCCATCTACGCCATAAGATTTCAAAAAACATACATCCTCGGAAGTTTTAATTCCTGATTCGCTAATAATATAGTTATTATTAAGTTTTACGTCTTTAATNNGAAGCACATCCAGCCCAAGTTCTTTTGACAGATTATAAAAATCTTTCAGTTGGCTTTTTTCAAGCGCGGATGCAATCAAAAGAATAATATCAGCGCCCATTTCTCTTGTTTGATAGATTTGATATTCATCTATAATAAAATCTTTTCTTAAAACAGGAATTTTGGAGATTTTTTTTATATCTTTCAAATATTGAATTGATCCTTGAAAAAACTTTTCGTCCGTTAAAACAGAAATAGCTGATGCTCCGGCTTTTTCATAAATTCGGGCAATTTCAACATGATTAAAATCTTCTTTTATAACTCCTTTAGATGGTGAAGCTTTTTTGACTTCCGCAATTAAAGAGATTTTTTTATTTTCTTTATTTTTTTTTAAAATATTTAAAAAGCTATTTGTTTCAGGAAGATTTTTGCATTTATTGATTAATTCTTCAATACTGCAAAGTTTTTTCTGATTTTCAACTTCTGATTTTTTATATTCTAATATAGTGTCTAAAATTGTCATTACTCAATAATTTTTATTTGCTTTGGCGAATTTATAACAATTTCCGGTTTACCGTTAGCAATCCTTATAACGCCTTCCAGCATAACTTTTTTATTTTTAAAATACGCCTGAGGGTTATCTATTCCAGCCTTTATAAAGGAATGCACATCAAAATCATATATTACAGCACTTAATGATGTATTAAAATTTTTGCCGAAATTTAAAAATATAACTTTTGAATTATCTGAAATTTCGCTGCTGCAAATTGTTCCCATTATTTTTACATGTTTGCTTGTAGAATTTACAAGCTGTACAAGATTTTCTGCGTCAACACTCGAATTTTTAAACTCAATAAAAGCTAATGCAGGTAAATTAAGTGTTAAAATCAATCCTAATATAATAAATGCTTTAAATTTGCCCGAAATTCCTTTTTTCATTTAATCCCTCGCATTATTTATAAACTTTTATTTATTATACTTATTTAAGTCAAAAAAGTCATTTTGATGACAAAAAATTAATACAAATTAAGGACTATTTTTTAGATTTTTATTATCAAAAAGAAAAGAGGTCTAGTAAGACCTCTTTTCTAAACTCATTTGTTTTGTTAACTATTTAGCAACAACTTCTTTGAATTTTTTGCCTGCTGAGAAAGCTGGAACTGTTTTTGCAGGGATTTTGATTTCCGCGCCTGTTTGAGGGTTTCTGCCTGTTCTAGCTGCTCTTTTACGAGCTTCGAATGTACCAAAACCAACTAATGTTACTTTTTTACCTTTAGAAACTGATTTTTCAATTGTTTCAATGGTTAATCCTAAGATTTCAGCAACTTGTTTTTGAGCCATTCTTGTCTTTTTTGCGATTTCTTTTACTAATTCTTCTTTGTTCATGATGAACCTCCATTTTCTAGACATCTTAATTATACTGAATTTTGGCATTAACGCAATACTATTTTCAAAAAATTGCATGAAAATGGTAAAAATTGAACATTATTTCTTAGTCAGGTGGGTTAGTAAAGGCTTAAAGTTGTATGAATTTATCCAAATTTAACAAAATCAAGGCACTAGATATAGTACAAGTTATATTTTTTAAATTCCATTGTGATATAAGACAAAAACTTTTCTTTCACCATGCTTAATTATGACTTAACACTCTTATTAACTCTGAATTTTACGAAAACAAGAACATGCAACAAAACAAAATGTTAAAAAGACCGACCACAGTATAAAAAACTGAATGTTTTATAAGAAAACACTAAATATAGGGAGCAAAGATTTTTAATCAACAAAACAAAAACAGCGCTTAATAAAACTTAATATTGCTGAATATTTTTAACAGCTTTAATAAATGCATCTTTAAAAACGGTGTGTATAAATAATAAAATACTTGCGCGCGAAAAACTTCTATGATAAATATAGTAATGTTAATTGGGGCTATTAGCTCAGGTGGTTAGAGCGCACGCCTGATAAGCGTGAGGTCCCTGGTTCGAGTCCAGGATGGCCCATTTACAAAATACACCTTTTAAAGTTATAATAACTTTAAATCATAAACATGGGGGTGTAGCTCAGTTGGTAGAGCGCTTGCCTTGCACGCATGATGCCAGGAGTTCGAGTCTCCTCACCTCCACCATAAAGTCNNAAGAGAGTTGATTTGAGAGAATATTTCAGGATTTTTCTGGGAAAAATACAGAGAATTCTCCGTTTAAATTTTTCGTGACCCCTTGGGGTCTATTTGCCTCAAATTAATACTTTATAAACTTGAAATAAAATTAAAAATAAGTGCCTGTAAAAAGCACTTATTTCAAAATTAGATTGATTTGGATTTTATATAAAATTCAAAATCCTTTCTTGTTCTTGCCAGTCAAGAGTTTTAACATTTAATAATTTTTGAACGGTTAGATCTTCAGGTTGGTGTCCGTTTAATATTGCTTCAACTATCTTAGGCGAAAGAATCCTGAGCCCTAGAGCTTTCTTAATATAGTCATTATCTGATAAATTTTCTATTTTCTGAATATCTTTACTATGTTGCGCTTTTCCATCATCAATTAATTTATTCCAGTGATAACTTTTTGCTATGATTTTTACAAGGAAGGGGTTGATGTTAACTACTTTGCTATGAGCATTATTGACTATCATAATACTGCCATTTCTGGATGTTATTGATATCCGAATATTTTTTGTGATTTTTATGGGATTTTCAGGATCGGATTTAGCTTCGGTGAGTATAAGATCGTTTGTAAGAATGGTTTCTAGAGATTTAACCAGGTGTTCGTTACAAAGAATTATTTTCCACTTTGTCTTTGAATAAAGTAACTTTTGCCAATATCGACCGTAAAAAGTCAGGTTTTAATTCAAAATTTTGTAAGTTAGATAATATTAATTTTTGCTTGTGAATATCCCAATCAGCAATATATTTATGAATATTATTTTGATCTGTTAAAAAAGCAGTAATTTCATTTTTTACAAGATTTCCTATCTCCCCTGCGGGTATTTTTGAAAGATTTCCGGCTTGTTTTCTATAACCTTGAATAATTGCTTGGCTGAAATAATATCGATAACGCCTGTTTCTTGTATTGCTGTGAGAAGGATTCATTCTGTTTCCATTATCGTCAAAAATCTTACCTGCCAGTAATGAAGGTGATTTGGCATTTAAAGAACATTTGTTAACGACCCTGTTTTGCGCTAAGATGCTTTGAACTTTGTTAAAAATTTCTTCCGTTATAATTCCTTCGTGCTCTCCTTTGTATTCAGAGTCTTTATGTGTTATTAACCCTATATATATCTTATTAGACAGAATTTTATACAGATTTCCTTTGCTGAAATTCTTGTCAGTTCTGCTTTTGATGTCATTATTATCAAGATAATTTTTTAATTTTAAAACACTTTTAAGCTCTGTATATTTTTCAAAAATTGTTTCAACGATTGGCAGATTCGTTTCATCAGTAACAAGTTTTTTATCTTCCAGTTTATAACCAATCGGAACACCTCCGCCCATCCACATTCCTTTTTTCTTTGATGCGTCTATTTTATCCCTGATTCTCTCTCCTGTAACTTCTCTTTCAAATTGAGCAAAAGATCGAAGAATATTTAGAGTTAATCGTCCCATGCTGGTTGTAGTATTGAACTGCTGGGTTATTGAAACAAATGAAACTGATTTTTTATCAAATAATTCAACAATTTTAGAAAAATCCATCAAAGAACGTGTAAGTCTGTCTATTTTGTAAACAACTACAGTATCAATTTCACCGTTTTCAATATCCTGGAAAAGTTCTTTAAGTGCAGGTCTTTCTAAAGTACCACCAGAGAAGCCGCCGTCATTGTATAGTTTTTCAACAAGAACCCAGCCTTCATGTTGTTGGGACTTGATATATGCTTCGCAGGCTTCTCTTTGGGCATCAAGTGAATTAAATTCCTGTTCCAGTCCTTCTTCACAAGATTTTCTTGTATAAATTGCGCAGCGGATTGTTTTCTTTTTTATTTCTTTCATTTTTTATACTCCGAAAAACATCTTATCCTTGTAACCATTAATCACTCCATTACTCTTTCAAATCAAGTGTTTCGGGAGATATTTCTCAAAATGTGTCGATAAAAATGTAACTGCTGTAACCAAGTGTTTTACATTACTAGAGATAAGTAAAGAAATATTAATTTTTTAAAAATTCTATAGGCAAATATAATGTTAAATCGTCAATAGGTGATACCTGAAAATCAAATTTTTCATAAAATGCTTTAGCTTCTTCATCTTTGGCTTTAACCATAATTGCTTTTAATCCGGCAATTTCTGAAGCCTGCAAGGTTCTTAAAACGGCATTCTTTAATAAGCCCCTACCTAAGCCATTTCCTCTTTCGGTTTTATCCACAGCAAGTCTTGCAAGAATCATTACAGGTACAGAGTAGCTCGGTAAGTTTTTATTCGTTTTTTCAGGTAAGTCTTCTTTTAATACCGAGCCAAATGTCAATGTATAGTATCCAATTACTTTGTTACCGTTTTGTGCTACAAAAGTATTGGATATATTTTTCTTTTGATTTTGAAAAGCATACTTTTTTAAATAATCATTCAGTTGCTCATTACCGCAATCAAATTGCTTTATATTGTGCTTTTTATTGAGCTTCTCTGGAGAAATATAATTACTCATCAAAAACTCCGGGATCATTTAACAATTTGTTAATTCTTGTTAAACTTTTAGGCTTGCATTCAAGCGCTTTATTGAAATTTTCCCATTGTTCGTTATTTAACAAAAATTGTGTTTGCTCTTGCTCAGCAGGCACTTTTTCAATAATTAATTTATTTTGTTCTATGGAAATAGTAACCTGAGCATTTTCATAATCAATTCCCAGTATTTCTAAAAGTGTTTTATCTAATGGAAGACACCTGCTGTTTCCAAATCTTTTTAAAACTCTTGATACCATAAAAAAACCTCGTTATTATTTTACAATGTTATAACTATATATTAACATATGTAATGTATTTTTCAAGTCTTTTACTGATACGTATTGTGTTTAATGCTGGAATTTAAGTTGATTATGGCTGAAAAGCAAGCTATACTTAGATTACAGCAAAAAGGTGAAATGGGGAAGATGTGTCGAATTCGAGTCTTCTCACCTCCACCATAAAGTCCACTATCATTTCGGTAGTGGACTTTATTTTTTATGATTCTCGCCTGTACTGCGGACTTTTGCGGAATTGGGTTTTAAAAGAGAGTTGATTTGAGAGAATATTTCGGGATTTTTCTGGAGAAAATACAAAGAATTCTCTGTTTGAAATTTTCGTGAGCTCCTGGGTCTGTGTTGAATTGAAATAGCTTTTTGTAGATAGTGAAAAAGCAACAAGCACAGTAAAACTGCTTGTTGCAAAATAAAATAAACTTTAAATTAATCACTTTATATAAAATTCAGTTGCTTTTCTTGGTCCTGCCAACTTAAAGTTTTAACCTGTAATAATTTTTGAACTGTTAGGTCTGCAGGTTGTTGTCCGTTTAAAATTGCCTCAACTATTCTAGGAGAAAGAATTCTTAAGGTTAAAGCTCTTTTTATGTAATTGTTGTCACTCAATTTCTCAAGTTTTTGAATATCTCTATTGTCTTTAGCTTTTCCTTCTTCTATCAGTTTATTCCAGTAATAACTTTTCACTATAATTTTTACAAGGATGGGATTAATATCAACTTTTTGACTTTGAGTATCATTAACTATCAAAACACTGCCGTTTCTTGATGTTGATGAATGCAATAAATTAAATAAGGAATGGTACGATGAAAAAGACCATCTAATTATGCAACTGAATCAGGCTCATGAAAGCGCAAAAGTTGTATATGAAAGAATGGATTTAATGTTGAAATTCTGTAATAACTTACCGCTAATGTTCAGAAAAGCAACAGCAACAGAGAAAAAACAAATGATTTTATTAATGGTTAGAAGCTCTTCGTTTGTTTTGCTTTTGTCGTCATGAAAAATATCTCTGTGGTTTTTAAATGGCAGTAGATTTTCAAACCTGTGATCTTCATGGTTTTGGTTTATGTGATGCACATCTTTGTCGGTAATATTATAAAAGGTTGCAGCAATAACTCGTTGCAAGGTTGTACTTTTAGCTTTGTTCTTTTTGTTGTCATTCAACAATAAGCCATTATTCAACAATCTTTCTTTCATGAACTTTGGTAATTTATAACAACAAAGCCAAGGATAAAGATTTTTTTTACTTGTTTTATCTTTTGTGTTTCTAAAAGTCATAGGAATCGCTTTATAATTGGCAACAAATGAATTTTTACTTGCATTGGCCTGATAGTAGTTAAATATCAGTATAGCTTTTTGAAAAGTGTTATATTTGCCAGTTTTGTAACTGTCCATGCCGAAATATACAGATGTATCGTTAGTTATCCACGCACACAATAGTTCTTGATTCTGTTGCATTTGGCTGTTTTCACGTAGTTTATCAAGAATAAAATCGTTATATGCAGCTATAAAGTCAATTTCTTGTGTCATTTGGTTAAAAAATCCTTATGTTGAGTTTTTTACCTTAATTAAACATTGAATGTGGTCTGTATTAGTTGTAATATGGGATACTCCATTTTTTGGTCGGGGGTGCCTTTGCCTATTGCCTTTTGTTCAGATGCTCTTTATAAACTAAAATTTTTGTATGACTCATCAATCATATCATCATTAATACCAATGTATCTGAGAGTTACGGACTGTGAAGAATGATTAAATATGTTTTGAAGCATTGCAATATCTTTAAACTGGTTGTAATGGTGATAGCCAAAAGTTTTACGTAGCGTATGTGTACCAATTTCGTCTGAAACTCCTGCTTTCCTGCAAGCATCATTAATGATTCTGTATGCCTGAAACCTATCTAATGGCTTACCCTTTACTTTTTTTGATTCAAAAATATAGGCATCGTCAGGCATGTTATGAGTTAAAACGTTGAAGTAGTTTCTCAAATCATCATTAATGTAAAATCTTTTTTGCTTATTTGTTTTTTCTTCTATTAAAACAATATGCGTTTTATCTTTTACATCTGTAACTTTTAGTTTTAAAATATCTGAAATCCTTAAACCAATGTTGATTCCTGCACAGAATAAAACATAATTTCTTGTGTTTTCTTTAAGCAAGATATTTTTAATATCTTCTATTGTTTTTTTGTCTCTGATTGGTTGAACTGTCGACAAGGTTAACGCCTCATAATGTTGTATAACATGATTAATATAAACTCATTTTGTGACATTGTCAATATGTTTTTAAAATAAAATTTATTCAAAGTTGTCCATTATAAGCAATAGGGCTGAATCTAAAGCAATATGGAATAATACAACGAAATATACAATATGTTGTATTATAACTTGGAATTATACCGACAATGTTTTATTTTAGCGAAAACAGTTTGTTTAAAATAATAAACAAGAGCAAACAAATGTTTTAAATAACTTTTTGGATTCTAGATAAATAGATATAAGCAAGCATTCACTGCTGTTTTTAGCCTATACTCCAAAAAAATATCTTAAAAATAACAACTAATTTTATATATATTCTGATATAATCAGTTTGAATATAGTGTCTATGTAACTGTAATTGTATCTGGGAGAACTTATGTTAAAGAACACTCCAATACTTAAATACCTTAACTCATTAAAATTGTCCCATATAACTATATTCATTTGTTATTTGGCTTTCATATTCTTTGTATACATGCAACATGACGTACATATGAGTTGTAAAAATGACGTAAGTTATCATAATTGTGTAGACTCAGCAGGTTGGGGCTTGGTCTTTTTATGGGCACTTTGGGTTGCTGTATTTGGTGTGTTGATAACAGGATTTTTTGTTGAAATAGGAGTTAAGGCTTTTAAGAAAACCTCTAGAAACAAAACAGAAAATGTTGAAATTATAACTAACGAAAACGAAAATGAAAACAAGAAGAGAGTAATAACTAATAAATATCTGGCATCTTTGGAAAAAATAATTGAGCCAGTTTATGCCATTTATTATGTAATCGGATTGTTATTAGCTATAACTTCTATTTTCTTGCCTTTAGCAGCAACGATATTTTATGGGGTTATAACTAGTCATTAAATTCAGAAGAGGTAATAATATTGAAGATTGAATTATATAATAAACCTTTCTTTTTAGCCTTTTTAGCCATAATTTTATCTTTTTTGTTTACAGGTTTTCACATTTCTTTAATATCTTTACCTGTTGAAATATTAGCAATATCAATTGTGTCAGCAATTTATACTTTTAAACATAAAGACAAGATATCTAATTTTATCAAGTTTAAGTTTGCTCTTTATTTTGCGGCATTAATTTTAGTAAAACAACTATATTTATTAATTTTTCCATACGATACTATGACTATTGCACAACTCGATAGCCCTTTTGCTCTTATAGATATAGCTTTAAATATATTTAGTTTAATAATGCTATTTTGGTTTACAGTAATTGTAACATTTATAGCGCTTATGCTTACAAATCTCGTTTTTTTAGCTCTTAATAACTGGATAAGCAAAAACCAGAGTGATCCAATTGTGGTCTTGGTTATAAACCAGTTAAATGCAGTCAGAAAAAGACTAAAAAACAAGCCATTCAAAGCAATATCTGTTATTTTGCTAGTATTACTGATATTAATACCTAATCTAATACCAAGATTCAATGTGTTCGTGAGAGCAGGTCGACTTAAGGATATTCGATTTCGTTATTCGGGAACACTACTACCTGATGGAAATATCCTTATTGCTGGTGGTACTTCAAATTCTTCTGATTTTAACAGAATAACCAGCATAGTAATATATGATACTAAATCGAGTAAGTTTATAAAATCAGGAAATATGAAAGAAGCCAGATATGATCATACGGCAACATTATTAAAAGATAATAGAATCTTATTAACAGGTGGTTATGGAGAGAGTGGAGAGCTTAATAGCGCAGAAGTATATAATTATAAAACTAAAAAATCCTATAAATTGCCAAATATGAAGTACGGTAGACACGAACACGCTGCAACAATGCTTTCGAACGGCAGAGTGTTTATTATCGGTGGACACCAAGATAAATACTACTATGGAGACCGTCAAAAGACAGAAACTGAATCTGCTGAAATATTCAACCCAATAACTAATACATTCATTACCACACCTAAATCAAACTTTCTCTATGACAGATACCCACTTCTAGTTACATTACGGAATGGTAAAGTATTTATAGCAGGAGGACGAAAGCTAAGAGCACAATATGACAATCAATATTATGCAGAAATATATGATCCCAAGAAAAACTCATTTACTGTTATAGGGAAAATGATACAGCCACATCAGTATGGCACAGTAACGCTATTAAAAGATGACAAAGTTCTTCTAACTGGAGGATTAATCTCACAAAATACGGTAAGTAAATATGCAGAAATATATGACCCTCTAAAAAACAAATTTATATCAACAGAGGAGTTAAATGTAAATAGATATTTTCATACCGCTACATTATTACCTGATGGAAAAGTTCTTATAGCAGGTGGAAAATCTAAGGATGATTATCTTCCTCTAAACAAAGGTATGCGTGATTTAAAAACGTTTGAGACAGTAAGTGCAGAGATTTATAACCCTGCTAAAGGTTCTTTTTATAGAATATCAGATATGAAAACACCAAGAAGCCTTCATTTGGCTGTTTCAGTGCCATCGGGAGCGGTGTTCTTATTTGGAGGTTTTAATAAAATCCTTTCAATTGAAAAATACTTATATAGGGAGAATTGAGGAATAAATATATGTTTAAGAAACTATTTGCAATAGTTACAGTATTAGTTTTATTTATAAGCACCTTCGTAGCAATAAAAAAAGATATAAATAAGGAAATAAAAGAAGAATCCTTAAAAGACCAACAATATAGAAATATTGTTGTTGATAAATCAAGAAAGAGCATATTTATTCCTACTGCCAATATGAACATGAAACGATACTCACATTCATCAGTATTATTACCAAATGGTAAAGTTCTGATAATTGGAGGTGATGGTGCAGGTTCAAAAAGCAATAATAGTGCAGAACTTTATGATCCTAAGACTCAAACTTTCTCATATACAGGTAATTTGAATTTTGGCGAATCTCCATTTTTCAATCCAAGTAGTGCGATTTTATTGCCATCAGGTAAAGTTGTTATCCTGCACTCGTACTATGTAGAAATTTATGATCCTGTTTTAAGTAAATTTTATCCAGCGGGACACTTATATATGAAAAGACGAGATTATGGTGCTGCATTGATGCCTGATGGAAGGATATTGATTGCTGGAGGAAGAACCTTTGAACAATATAACAAAGGTTATGGTACTGCTTTATCTAGTGCTGAAATTTATAATCCATATACAAAAATAAGTACGCTTACAGGTAGTCTAAACCTTCCACGTTTTGCAAATACTGCAATAACCCTAAAAAACCAGAAAGTCCTTATTGTCGGAGGTCAAGATAGTGGTGATAAACAGACTAAGTCTGAATTGTACGACCTCAAAAGCGGAGAATTTTCTATTGCTGCTGAAATGTTGGCTTCAAGATATTCTTTTACCACAACACTTTTATCAGATGGAAGAGTTCTGGTGGCTGGAGGAATTGAACCAACTTATAACTACAATCACAGGACCAAAAAACGTACTAATTCACTTGGCGGGTTATATGCAGAAATTTATGACCCTAGGACAAATAAATTCATTAAAACTGGTGATATGACAACACCAAGGACAGGACATTCAACACTATTACTTCCAAATAATAAAGTTTTAATCGTAGGCGGCAATAAAATAGGTGTAGTTTCTACTGCTGAAATATACAACCCTAAGACTAACAAGTTTATGCCTACAGGAAGTATGCATTATCGAGTTTCAGATTTACAAGCATCTCTTATCAATAATGTTAATGTTCTGGTTACAGGCGGTATTGATTATAATTATGACGGTCCAGAAGGTCATACGAAAGATAGTGACAAAGCTGAATTATATATACCTTAATTAAAATTTATTTCAGCATATAGTAAAAATGAATATGTCCGATAATTATAATTATGTTATTTCAAACGTTTGTACATCAGTTGATGATTTAATATCTCAATAATCCTTAAAATACCTTTTAGTTGTTTTGATATGTCTAAGAATAGTTCAAATTGCAACAAAATACACAATATGAAATATAAAACTATCACTTAAGATTTTCATCGACCTTACTTTTGATTCAAATTTGCAAAAAGCCTGTAGATGCTTGCTATAAGCACTTGTTGAATCTATAGGCTGAGAAACTTGATATAATTAACTATAGGACTATTTTAGTTTTTTGCTTAAATTTGCAACAATAAGAAAATAATCACAGATTGTCTTTGATAATTTGGCATTTTGCTTTTATTTCTTCAGGACATTCATTTAACTGCCAACATGGTTCATATTGTAATAATTTTTTAATAACTTTAGTATTATAGCCTTTTTCAAGTAATTGTTTAATACAAATGAGCCAATCAACATCATTTTGAGAATATAATCTTTTTCCACCCTTTGTTCGATGTGGTTTAATTAATCCCGCTTTTTCATAGTTCCTTAATGTATCTGGAGACAAACCGCTTAAATCAGCAGCAACACCTGTACTATAAACAGGCTTAGATTTGTTTACACTCATTTGCAAAACCTATTAAGAAATTACACATATCAATTATATGGCTGCTTTAACAGGCTTAATGTGTAGATATTTACATATGCTGTATATGATGATATGTTCATATGTAAACTGACAATTACATTAGCAATATTTAATATGATCTGGGTAAGTAGGATGAGAAAATTAAAATCAATTAATAAGCAATAAAGGAGATATTCATGAAGAAAAGTTTATTATTACTTTGTCTTTTACTGACAACCGTAATTATTTTTGCTGGAACAAAGGTTAAGGCTGAAGATGATGAAACTGCTAATTTAATTTGGTCAGCTGGAGAAAATTCTTCAAGTCTTCCGATTTTTAACTTTATAGAAACATTAGATGATGCCAATAGAGCTAATTTGACAGAAGAAGACAAATTGAAGCTTAAAGAACAAAGAGGAGCAGTTTATAAACAACAAAAAGATGAACTTTATAAAGCTATTAGAGAAAATGCTTCTGGTGCAACAATTAGAACGATACAGGGTAAACTTCAACAGATAGAAATGTCCATGAGCTTAGAAGACAGACAAATAAATCATTCTACAGGAGGCTTTGATTTTATAAGTCTGGCGGACGGTGTAAAAGATGTCCCTTTAAAATTTCCTTTACGGAATCAACATTTTGGCATTTTTAACAGCACAATGAAGGAAAACAACGGCATTTATTATATTGATACCATTCTTTATTCTGATCCTAATGATAAAAACGCAAATGATTTATATATAACCTATGCTTTTGATTATGAAAACGCAAAAATTTTTCCAACTAAAATCAGTACAGATGAAAACACGCTGTATAAAGTCCCCAGAGTTAAATCAGAAAAACAGTTCAAACATCTCCAAAAAGCTCGTTTGCAAAAGAGTATCTTGATGAAGTATTTGAACAATTAATGCATGACATATACATATCCCAAGACTTGTATATGAAAGAATGGATTTAATGTTGAAATTCTGTAATAACTTACCTCTAATGTTCAGAAAAGCAACAGCAACAGAGAAAAAACAAATGATTTTTTTGATGGTTAGAACCCTAACTTATGATGGTGTAAACATAAACATAGAGCTGAAACTCGTCTTTGAAAAACTACGAATTTTAGCTCAAAAAGTAAATGGGGCGGATGATGGGACTTGAACCCACGAATACCGGAATCACAATCCGGGGCCTTAACCACTTGGCGACACCCGCCACTATTTATATAAAATTTTTAAATAAATTTTTAAAAAAAGCGGGCGACGCGACTCGAACGCGCGACAATCTGCTTGGAAGGCAGACACTCTACCAACTGAGTTACACCCGCGTAACTTTTTTTGATTGTTTCGAAAAATCGGGATGACAGGATTCGAACCTGCGACCCCCTCGTCCCAAGCGAGGTGCGCTACCAAGCTGCGCTACATCCCGTGACTTTGAAACATATTAAGTTTATCTAACAGTAAGTTTAATGTCAAGGAACATTTTTATACTTAAAATTATGGTAATTCTGAAAATAGACTTGAAAAAGACAGAAAAGAAACTATCAGAATAAGAATAATATAAAATAATTAAAAGTACTAAATTAAAAACATTACATAAAAATTCCTGATTTTTAAACTAAATATTTTCATCTAAATGAAATTGCAGCCCCATAGCTGTATTCATATTAATTAACGAAATAAGCCAGGCAAGAGTGGATTCTGCGCCCTGATTGCCGTTAATTCCCTGTCTTTCAAGTCCGTCACAGCAGCCACCTGTTTTGTAATCACACACGGGAAGTTGCAGGTCATTCTGTCCAAGAAACCAACTCAGGCATCTTTCGCTTTCTTCAAACCATTGTTTATCTCCGGTTGCTATATAAACATCTAAACAAGCGTCAATTAAGCCTTTAACTTCAATTGGCTGCTGATCAAACATCGAACGATTCCCATTTTTATCAAGCCATCCGCTATTACCAATTATTGACAGATGCCCGTCAGGTGCTGTCTGAACTTTTAACAACCATTTTAAAGATTTTATACCTGTATCATACATTTCTTGATCAGGAATCCATTTTCCCGCAATAATCATTGCATGCGGCAAAATTGCATTTGCATATGTAGCTGTGTTTTCACACCATGTCCAATCCTCGGAAGCGTTATTTTTAAACAGCTCATAAATTTTTCTTGCTAAATCATCACGAATTTTCCGAACAAACGAATCCCCGCCATAAATTGACAAATATGCCTGTAATCCAAGAACCGTATAACCCCACGCTCTGGGCGAAGAAAAATGTTCAACCATAGGAAGTGCATCGAGAAACAAGCGCATCGCCATATTCCTGATAGAACTATCGGGAGCTTCTTTTACGGTTATACCTAATCCCCATAAAGCACGTGCATGGGAATCTTCGCTTCCTGCCAACTCCAGCCACCTGCGGTCATAAGACATAAAGTTGCGGAATCTGCCGTTTTCCTGATTAAATGCATAGTATAAAAACGCCAGATATTTTTGTATCAAAAGTAAAACATCTTTGTCTTTTCGGAGTGAATAATATTTTGTAAGCGCAATCAGACCTCGCGCATTATCATCAACGCAATAACCGTGATGAAGATTTGGAGTTGTGTATTTTGCGTGCTGCAACAAGCCCGTATCATCTGTAAGCGTTTTTAAATGCGATAAGTTTATTTCCGGCAGTTCATTAAATATTTTATGATATTTAATGACAACTTCCTGTATGTTTTCAAGAGGTTTTCTTTCATTAATCTCGGAAAGCAGGTCTAAGTGCATTCTTGCAACTTCTTTCCAAGTCATTGAACGTCCGTATTGATAACCCTTAAACCTCATCATTTCTCGTTCCTGGTCGTTTGATAAGAGATTATTAATTTCTTTTGCCATCGCTGTCGGATTATTAAAAGGAACTAATTTACCTCGGCCTTCTGCCAAAAGTTCTTCAGCATGCCAGAAAGG